>JAGHER010000144.1 GCA_017889125.1 Lachnospiraceae bacterium | reverse complement strand
GCGGGGGTCGGGGCAAGCATCTGGCTGGGCGGGATGTTTGCCTGAGGCAGCTGTCTGCCATGGCTGAATGACTGCTTCCTGAGCAGAGTAAAGCCCAGATAAGCATTGCAAATCCCGGTTTTGTCCGCTATAATCAAAGGGAAACAGATCCCTGTGGAAAGGAATGCATATGGAGAATAATACGAGAAAATACGAGGAATTCCGGAATCGTTATCCGGAATTTATTTATCATAGCTATGAGATGGAGGAGCAGGGGGATTTCCTGCAGGTGACCTATCATTTTGAGATTCCCGGGCTGGCAGAATTTTCCCCTGCCTGGACGTTTCCCCGGCCCCGGGCGGCGGATGGGAATGTGCCGGAGCAGGGAAAGCTGAAAGGGAATACTGATCGTCTTCTGGAAAAGATGGTTTTCTCCCTGGGAATGACGGAGCTGGTAAGCTACTGGAAAATCACCTGCTCTCCCCTGGTAAAGGTGAAGGCGGGAAGCCTCACTGGGGAGCAGATTCAGTGGTGGAAGGATCTGTATTTCCATGGCCTTGGAGAATTTTTCTATGTAAACGGTATTCGGGAAGCCGAAATTTCCGGATTTATGGAGATACAGGCAGAGGGAGCGGCCGGGGAATCGGCAGGAGAAGAAAATCGGGCAGAGGAATGCCTGGCCGGAAAAGTGATGATGGGAGACGGTTTGACTGGGAAAACTTTGACAGAGGAATGTCTGACCGGACAGACTTCGGTTGAGAAAACGGCACCAGCGCCCTCGCAAACCCCAGTCCTCGTCCCCATCGGCGGCGGCAAGGATTCGGCAGTGACCCTGGAATTATTGAAGGAAGCAGGCCAGAAGGTTATGGGCTATATCATTAATCCGCGGGGCGCCACCCTTCAGACGGCCGATAAAGCCGGGCTTTCGGAAAGTCAGGTAATCTGCGTCCGCCGCACCCTGGATAAAAATATGCTGGAGTTAAATAAGCAGGGCTTTTTAAACGGCCACACGCCATTTTCTGCCATCGTGGCCTTCTCCTCCCTGATTGCGGCCAGGCTTTACGGCCTTTCCTGGGTGGCTCTCTCCAATGAGTCCAGCGCCAACGAAAGCACGGTGGCTGGAAGCATGGTCAATCACCAGTATTCCAAGAGCTTTCGCTTTGAGAAAGATTTTCATGACTATGCGGCAAGGTATCTGCCGGGAAGCGCCTATTATTTCAGCCTCCTGCGGACCTTGAGCGAGTTTCAGATTGCAAGGTATTTTGCCGGATGCCGCCAGTATCACCCGGTGTTTCGCAGCTGCAATGCGGGAAGCAAGACCGATTCCTGGTGCGGCCATTGTCCAAAATGCCTTTTCGTGTATCTGATCCTGTCGCCGTTCCTTGACCCGGAGGAGGTGCGGGAGATTTTCGGCCGGGATATGCTGGAGGATGAGAGTCTTCGGGATACCTTGGAAAAGCTTACGGGTATCCAGGAGGAGAAGCCCTTCGAATGCGTGGGAAGCCGCAGCGAGATCAATACGGCCATTGTGATTGCCATAAAGAACCGGGAGCGGAAGGGAGAAAAGCTTCCCCTTCTTCTGGAGTATTATAAATCCACCGGTCTTTATGAGCGGTACGCGGCAGAGGGAGATCATTACAGCGAATACTTTGATGAGGAGAACCTGGTTCCGAAAGAGTGGCTGGCCCTGGTTAAGGAACGATGTGTGAGGAAGGAAAATGAACGAGAAGATGACGCGGATTGACCCCTGGGTAAAGGGGAAAAAGGTACTGCTCCTGGGCTTTGGCCGGGAGGGACAGTCCACTTACCGGATGCTGTCCCGCACGAAAAGGTATGAGTCCCTTACCATTGCCGACCAGAATACGGAAAAGCCATGGCTTCCGGATCCGGATGTTTCCTGGATTACCGGGCCGGATTACCAGAAGACCCTGGATGAATATGATGTGGTATTTAAGAGTCCGGGAATTGTCCTGGAGCGGCCTATTGAATCCTACCGGTGCAGCATTATCTCCCAGACGGAGGTATTTTTCCAGCTGTTCCGGGATCAGATTGTGGGCATCACCGGCACAAAGGGCAAAAGCACCACCACCTCCCTCCTTTACCATATCCTGAAGGAAGCCGGGAGAAAGACTATGATTGCCGGAAATATCGGCATTCCTGCCTTTGACCATGTAGATGAGATAGAGCCGGACACGGTGGTTGTCTTTGAGATGTCCTGCCATCAGCTGGAATATATGACCGTGTCGCCTCACCTGGGAATTTTGTTAAATATTCATGAGGAACATCTGGATCATTACGGCACCATGGAGAAATATACCGCTGCCAAGGAAAAGATTTACCGAAACCAGCGGCCGGAGGATGTGCTGCTCTGCTCCAGCCAGTGCCTGCCAAAGCCTGGGACATGTCCCTCCCGCCTGATTTCCGTCTGGGATCTGGGAGAGGGTGATGGGGAAGGCCGTGAAGGCAGCGGGGAAGATGGAAGATGCGCCGGGGGAAAGGAATTCCAGGTATTTCTCAAGGGAAACAAGGTGTATCAGGGCGATGAATGCTTTGCCATCCCCCAGGAGGAAATCCGTCTCCTGGGCCATCATAATTATTTTGACATTGCAGTGGTTTACGCGGCCTGCCGTCTTCTGGGCCTGAGTGAGGAGGAATTCTGCCGGGGCCTTAAGACCTTTGCTCCTCTTCCCCACCGGCTGTTTAATCTGGGGCTTAAGGATGGGGTCCGATACTATGACGATTCGATTTCTACCATCTGCGATACCACCATCCAGGCCTTAAATACCTTAAAGGATGCGGACACGGTACTGATTGGCGGCATGGACAGGGGAATCGACTATGAGGATCTGATCCGGTATCTGTCGGAAAGCACGGTGAGGAATATCATTTTGATGGAGGCTACAGGAGAGCGGATTTTCCAGGAGATTCAGCGGGATTATCCAGACTTTCAGGGGCCGGAGAGGCTGCTTAAGGTAAAGCATCTGGAGGATGCGGTCCGGGAGGCCAAGCGCCTGACCAGAAAGGGCAGAAGCTGCGTCCTTTCTCCCGCCGCCGCAAGCTACGGGATTTTTAAAAACTTTGAAGAACGGGGAGAGGTATTTGCCCGGCTTGTTTTTGAGGAACCGCAGCAGCCCTGAACAGATACCGTCATTTTGGCTGTGAAGTCGGCGGACATTCACAGAAAAATCACAAGCTTGTAAGAATTTCATAAGGATTACCCGGTTGTGGAACGGAAAAAAATCATGTATAATCAGCAGGTACGTTTAAATGAAAGCTGAGAAAGGAACACGTGTGGACAGTTACGGAACGCTGAACGAGGTTTTGGTGAATCTGTTTCGGGATGTAATGGAAATTGAGCAGAGATCTCTGGAATCATCGGAGTTTCAGGATCTTACAAATAATGATATGCATGTGATTGAGGCGATTGGCATACAGGAACCGAAAAATATGTCAACCATTGCCAGAGAACTGTCCGTCACCGTAGGTACCCTGACCATTGCCATGAATAGTCTGGTGAAGAAAGGGTATGTTATACGGCAGCGGGGTCAGTCAGACCGGCGTGTGGTCTATATCTCGCTTTCCGAAAAGGGAAAGGCTGCCTATCAGCATCATGCCCGGTTTCATCAGGAGATGATTCAGAGCGTAGTCGAACAGCTGACGGAGGAAGAATTGGCAGCACTTACGAAAGCCCTTGCCTGTCTGGACCACTGGTTCCGGGAGAAAGATGGCTGCAGCCAGAAGCGCGGCTGCGGGAAAGATTGAAGGAGGCTGTGAAATTCATGAAAAAATGTATATTGCTGCTGGCTGCTGTGATGATGGTGATGTCCCTGGCGGCCTGTACCCCCACACCGGAAAAGAACGCCGCTGAGGCTACTATGCCGACTACCCAGGCCATTAAGGCTGACACCATGGAGGAGCGGAATAAGGGAAATGAGAACCTTCCGGTAATGGCTACCGTATCCATCTACCGTTTTAAGAAGAATGGCGACGGCCTCCTTCAGGAGCTGGACGCTTTGGATACGGAAGAGCTGGATGCCCAGGGAATCGTAGAGAAGATGATTGAGTACGGGGTTTTAGCTGAGGGCACCGAGGTGGTAAGCTTCGACGAGGGCACCGAGGGCATCGGCACCCTGAATCTGAATCAGATTACCGATGCGGAGGACGATCTTCAGATCCGCCTGGTGGTGCAGTCTATCGTGAACACCTTTACGGAAAACTATGAGCTGGAAGGCCTGATTCTTCAGGAAAACGGCCAGGTGTACACTATTGATTCCATCGAGTCTGAGGAAGACGGAACCATGTACTATGACAGCGATTACCGCAATATGGCGGAGTAAATTCAAAATAAATCATGAAAAATAAAAGCCGCTGCAGGAAATGATAAGTGCCAGATGAGCACCTGCCATTTCCTGCGGCGGCTTTTTTGCTTAAAGAAATCTATTCAAACAGCACCGGGCACCCATCTTTTTGAATCTGCAGCACCCGCTGATTGCGGCTGCCCCGGAATTTCAGGGTGATATCGGCTTCCTCCTGGATAAATTTCCCGTCCACCAGGATATCGATGCAGCTTAGCAGATCATCGGTGACGGCACACCGGGCTTTTCCCTCCGGCGCCAGCAAATCGGTCTCGTAGGTGTAGCCGGTGTAGCACCAGATATCCTTCTGGGGGAACCGTTCCTTAAAAGCCTTTACCAGGGGAAGGAGGCCTTCCTGATTGGCCGGTTCCATAGGCTCGCCGCCTAAGAGGGACAGTCCCCGGATATAGCCGGGTTCACATGATTTAAGGATTTCCTCCATGGTCTCCTGAGTAAATTCCTTTCCGTAGTGAAAATCCCAGGCGACCGCATTAAAACAGCCGGGACACCGGTGGGTGCACCCGGAAACAAACAGGCTGGTGCGTACACCCAGCCCGTTTGCAATATCGTAATATTTGATTTCCGCGTAATTCATGATCGTTACCTCTTGCAGATGAATCACTTTGCAGATGCAGCTTCTTACAGATGCATCACCCGTTCCCGGATCTCCTGGGTACGGCCCTGGTTCCAGAACTGGGTGCCGATGTAGCCGCAGGTCCGTCTGGCCACATTCAGCTTGTTCTGATCCCGGTTTCCGCAATGGGGACATTCCCAGATCAACTTCTTGTGCTCGTCCTCAATAATCCGGATCTCTCCATCATAGCCGCATACCTGGCAGTAATCGCTCTTGGTATTTAACTCCGCGTACATGATGTGCTCGTAAATATGCTGCATCACCGCCAGCACAGCCTCGATGTTGTCCTGCATATCAGGTACCTCCACATAGCTGATGGCGCCGCCGGGAGACAGCTCCTGGAACTGGGCCTCGAAGGTCAGCTTGTCGAAGGCGTTGATGGGCTCCGTTACATGAACATGATAGCTGTTGGTGATGTAATTCTTGTCCGTCACCCCGGGAATCATGCCGAAGCGGTCCTGAAGCTTCTTGGCAAACTTATAGGTGGTGGACTCTAAGGGCGTTCCGTAAAGGCTGAAGGAGATGTTCGTCTCTGCGGCCCACTTGCGGCAGGCCTCGTTTAAGTACTCCATAACCTCCAGGGCAAAAGGCGTGGCCTCCGGGTCGGTGTGGGATTTGCCGGTCATGTAGCGGACACATTCGCACAGGCCTGCATAGCCTAAGGAGATGGTGGAGTAGCCATTGTAAAGGAGCTTGTCAATGGTCTCGCCCTTCTTTAACCGGGCCAGGGCGCCGTTCTGCCACAGGATGGGCGCCACATCGGATGGCGTTCCCTTTAAGCGCTCGTGGCGGCACATGAGGGCTCTGCGGCACAGCTCCAGGCGCTCGTCCATGATGGACCAGAATTTCTCCATATCTTTGCCGGAGGAGCAGGCGGCGTCCACCAGATTGATGGTCACCACGCCCTGGTTGAAGCGGCCGTAGAATTTCGGTTTATCCTGCTCATCGTGATATACGGTCAGGAAGGAACGGCAGCCCATGCAGGGGTAGCAGTTTCCGTCCTTTAAGCTCTTCATAATCTTTTCGGAAATGTAGTCCGGCACCAGGCGCTTTGCCGTACAGCGGGCAGCCAGCTTGGTCAGCTCCCAGTAGGGAGTTCCCTCACGGATATTGTCCTCCTCCAGCACGTAGATCAGCTTGGGGAAGGCGGGGGTGATAAATACGCCCTGCTCATTTTTCACGCCCTGGATCCGCTGCAGCAGCATCTCCTCAATAATCAATGCCAGGTCGTCACGGAGCCGTCCCTCAGGCACCTCGTCCAGATACATGAACACGGTGACAAAGGGCGCCTGACCATTGGTGGTCATCAGGGTGATCACCTGATACTGAATCATCTGCACACCCTGCTTGATCTCCCGCTTTACCCGCATCTCGGCAATGCTGGACACCATCTCCTCATCGGCATCAATATTCTGTGCCGCAAGCTCAGCCCGCACCTCATTGAGGAATTTCTGCCGGCTCACCTCCACGAAGGGAGCCAGATGGGACAGGGTAATGCTCTGTCCGCCGTACTGGGAACTGGCGATCTGGGCGATGGCCTGGGTGGCAATATTGCAGGCGGTGGAGAAGGAGTGAGGCCGCTCGATCATGGTCTCGCTGATGATGGTGCCGTTCTGCAGCATGTCCTCCAGATTCACCAGACAGCAGTTGTGCATGTGCTGGGCAAAGTAATCGGCGTCATGGAAATGGATCAGGCCCTTTTCGTGAGCCTCCACAATATCCTGGGGGAGAAGGAAGCGGCGGGTAATGTCCTTGCTCACCTCACCGGCCATGTAATCCCGCTGCACGCTGTTGACCACCGGGTTTTTGTTGGAGTTTTCCTGAAGCACCTCCTCATTGCTGCACTCGAGCAGGGAGAGGATCTGCTTGTCGGTAGAATTGGACTTTCGCACCAGCTCTCTCTTGTAGCGGTAGGTGATGTAGTTGGCCGCCAGCTTGTAGGCCTTCTGCTTCATGATTTCCTCTTCCACCATGTCCTGGATTTCCTCCACGTTGGGGCTGCGCTTCATCTCGCCGCACTGCCCGGTAACGTGGTCGGCAATCAGGCGGATCTGGCTGTCGGAAAGCTGGTCAGCCTCCTGGACGCTGGTATTGGCTTTTTTCACCGCTTCCTCTATCTTGACGGCGTCAAAGGGAACCTCCATGCCGCTTCGTTTGATGATGTTCATTCCAAATCATTCCTCCATTTAAAATAGTATATTTTATCATATCTTGTGTAATAAGATGTATTTCTGAACTACATATAGTATTATAGCCAATGTTTTGCATTTGGCAAGAGGTATATTTCAATGTACAAAAAAAGTACAAGACGGCTGGATTATCGCTTTGGATAAGCAAATCTGCTGGGGAAGGACATGCATATTCTGGCTGGTGATCCAGGCATCCAGCTGGCTTCGGATGAGGGAAAATGGGGCAGGCCCTGTCTCTAAGAGGAACCGGTGAAACTCCGCTTCCTGGAATTTATCCCCCAGTGCGTCTCTGGCCAGTGTCTTCATCTGGCGGATTTCCAGATACCCCAGACAAGCAGTAAGGCTGCTGCCGGGAGAGTAGACCGCTCTTTGAAAGATGGACTGGCTGACCCGTTCATCCTCGATGGCGTAATTTTCGGCAAGAAACTGGCTGACCTCCTCCTGCCCCCAGCCGTAATAATTGACCTGAATGTCAATCAGGGCGCGGATGGTCAGGGAGGAGGAAAGGGAGAGACGCTCCAGCTGTCTGGCCTCTCTGGAAAGACCATTGTCAAAGGAGAAGGCGTAGCTTCTGGCGTAAAGATCCCAGCCCTTTTCCCATCCAGGACAGGAGATCACCTGCCGCACCGGCTCTGTCTGATTTTCCCGCAGCCAGGATTCCCGGTAAAAGGCGCCGGGCCAGGCGGCCTGGGCAAGAGCCGGGTAAAGCTGTGCGGGATCCTTAAGCATGGACTGGCTGATCCATATGGTGCTCTCGTCCATAAGCTGATCGGCGGCCGGCTCAAAGAATCCGGGCACGTCCCACAGCCCGGCAAGCTCCTGAGGAACAGCGGCAGCAGAAAGTCTCCATTCGCCTGTCTCCGGAAAAGATTTTCCGGTTTCTTCCATTAAAAAAGTCAGTATCTGGTCGGCGTCGGCAAAACGGTCAAAGGCTGCACCGGCACTGTCCTCCAGATCCGGCGCAGCCTCCAGAAGCCGGTTCATGGAGCGGGTATTGTTCTGCAGCTGCTCTTCCAGAGCCGATTTAATCTGGGAAATATCCCGGTAGGAGGTGCCGGTATCGGAGCGCACCAGATGCCAGTAGTAATCCCTGCCGCCCTTTCGTCCGCAGAGGCCCTCCTGCTGCATGGCCTGTCCCGAAAGGCCGCGGATATCCTGAGAAAGCTTCTGAAAGGCCGGAATTACCGTATCCTTCATCAGCTGAAGATGCCGTTCCTCATAAGCGCTTCGCTCCTCCTCTGAAAGGCCCGGAAGGGCCTCAAGCTGAAGGGAAAATACGAATGAGAGGCTGTTGTGCTCTGCATCAAGACAGTAGGGCGCGCAGGCGTCCGCCGCGTCCTGCAGCCACTGGGGAGTGAGGATAAGCCCATTTTCCATCTCCTGCCGGGAAAGATCCGCCAGATCCTTAAAAAGCCGGGGAAGGTCTGAAAGCAGAGTAAAGTAATCCTCCACATCCTGGCTGCTTTCAAAAGAGATGTGTCCTAACTGTCTGGGAATCTCCACCATCAGCCCCTGCTCCGGCGACAGCCAGGAAAGCAGGCGGAAGGAAGAAAACTCCTCCGTTTCCAGCTGCTTGTCTGCGTGATCGGACAGCAGCTGGTAAAGGAACTGATCCTCCGCATCCAGAGTGGTGCTGTCGATGGTATTCAGCTGAAAGCGAAGGGATTTGGCCAGATCAAGCTCTTTCTTCCAGGCATTTTCCGTAAGGTCCGGAAAGGAAGGGTAGCAGACGGAAAGGCCGGCGGCCTCCGGGTCCCGGACAAGGCGCCGCTCAGTCATGTAATCAAGAGAAGCCGCAGCCTGGTAATATTCCTCTTTCAGTTCGGCAAAGGCCGGGGCATCGCTCTCTCCGGCGCCTGGCGCCGTGCCTTTGCCCTGGCAGCCTCCCAGGCAGAGAGAAACTGCCAGCAGCATGCCGGCAGTCCGGGGCAGGATGCGTCTTATGTTTTGCTCCATGGTAAATCCTCCATCAGAAAAAGGCGGCAGAGTGCCGCAGGCGGGTGTTCAGGATGAATGCAAATTAATGCCATTATATAGTATATTCGGCCAGATTACAAGATATGTGTTTTTCCTGCTCCTCTTGACAAACAGGGCGGAAATAGGTACACTAAACACAAAGTAAAGAGAAAAAAGCGATGAAGAGAAGAGTAGCCGGCAGGGCACATGGACAGAGAATCCCGGAAGCTGAGAAGGGAGGATGGAGAGTGCCGGTGAAGATGGCCTCGGAGCTTTGGAGCTGAACCCCCCAGTGGATTTGAAGCTTCAACGGATTCACCCGTTATCGTGAGAGGCTGTCATGGCAGGCGTAAGGCCCCAGGCAGCCGAAGGAGGCCCTTTCCGATGAAGAAAGGGTGAATTAAAGTGGTACCACGGGAAAGCTCGTCTTTAAATTGTTAAAGGCGGGCTTTCTCTTGTCTCACAGGAAAGGAAGGTAAAGAATATGTGCAGCAGCTGCAAGAAGCCGTATTATATCACTACGGCCATCGCCTATACCTCAGGCAAGCCCCATATTGGAAACACCTATGAGATCGTGCTGGCAGACAGCATTGCCCGCTTCCGCAGAGAGCAGGGCTACGATGTCCGCTTCCAGACCGGAACCGATGAGCATGGCCAGAAGATCGAGGAGAAGGCGGCCCAGGCCGGCGTTACGCCAAAAGCGTTTGTTGATCAGGTGGCAGGCCAGATCAAGGAAATCTGGGATCTGATGAACACCTCCTACGATAAGTTTATCCGCACCACCGACGCAGATCACGAGGCCCAGGTGCAGAAGATTTTTAAGAAGCTTTATGATCAGGGAGACATTTACAAGGGCTATTACGAGGGCCTTTACTGCACTCCCTGCGAGTCCTTTTTCACCGAGTCCCAGTTGGTGGACGGCAAGTGCCCCGACTGCGGGCGCCCGGTGCAGCCTGCTAAGGAGGAGGCGTACTTCTTTAGAATGAGCAAGTATGCTCCCCGGCTGATCGAGCACATCAACAGCCATCCCGAGTTCATTCAGCCCGTATCCCGGAAGAACGAGATGATGAACAATTTCCTCCTTCCCGGCCTGCAGGATCTGTGCGTGTCCCGCACCTCTTTCTCCTGGGGAATCCCGGTTTCCTTTGATCCCAAGCACGTAACCTACGTGTGGCTGGACGCCCTGACCAACTACATCACCGGCCTGGGCTATGACGGCGACGGAAATCACGGGGAGCTGTTTGGAAAATACTGGCCTGCCGACCTGCATCTGATCGGCAAGGATATTATCCGCTTCCATACCATCTACTGGCCTATTTTCCTGATGGCTCTGGATCTTCCCCTGCCCAAGCAGATATTCGGCCATCCCTGGCTTTTACAGGGCGACGGAAAGATGAGCAAGTCCAAGGGAAATGTACTTTACGCCGATGATCTGGTAAATGTATTCGGCGTGGACGCTGTCCGCTATTTCGTCCTTCACGAGATGCCCTTTGAGAATGACGGCGTGATTTCCTGGGAGCTGATGGTGGAGCGGATGAATTCCGACCTGGCAAACATTTTGGGAAATCTGGTGAACCGGACCATTTCCATGAGCAATAAATATTTCGGCGGCCTTGTGGAGAATAAGGGCGCGGCAGAAGGCGAGGAGGCAGCCCTTGATGAGGACTTAAAGGCTTCCGTGCTGGCTGCGGTAAAGAAGACCGTGGAGAAGATGGATCAGCTGCGGGTGGCAGACGCCATTACCGCCATCTTTGAGATCTTCCGCCGGTGCAACAAATACATCGACGAGACCATGCCCTGGGCCCTGGCCAAGGATGAGGCCAAGAAGGACCGTCTGGCTACGGTGCTTTACAATCTGACCGAGTCCATCGTTATTGGCGCTTCCCTGTTATCCTCCTTTATGCCGGAGACATCGGAAAAGATTCTGAGCCAGCTGAACGCGGAAAAGAGAGAGCTTTCCCAGATGGATTCCTTCGGTTTGTATCCTTCAGGAACAAGTGTAACCGATAAGCCTCAGATCCTCTTTGCCCGTCTGGACTTAAAGGAAGTGATGGTTAAGGCAGAGGAGATTCAGAAGGCACAGATGGCGGCTCATGCGGCGGAGAGCGCCCAGGCAGGGGATGGCCAGGGTGCGGCTGGTGCTTCGGGTGCTGGCCAGGCTCAGGCTGGCGGAGCAGATGGTGCGGCTTCTGCAGGCAGCGCAGCGGATGCCGGAACAGATGGCACAGCAGGAACAGGCAGCGCGGCCCAGAAGGAAATCGATTTGGAGCCGAAGCCGGAAATCACCTATGAGGATTTTGCCAAGCTGCAGTTCCAGGTTGGCGAGATTATTGCCTGTGAGGCGGTGCCCAAGTCCAAGAAGCTTCTTTGCTCCAAGGTAAAGGTCGGCAGCCAGGTGCACCAGATCGTCAGCGGCATTAAGGCCCACTATACGCCGGAAGAGATGGTGGGAAAGAAGGTTATGGTGGTAACCAACTTAAAGCCCGCGAAGCTGGCAGGCGTCCTCTCTGAGGGTGTGCTTCTGTGCGCTGAGGATGCGGAGGGCAATCTTGCCCTGATGAAGCCGGAGAAGGATATGCCTGCCGGGGCGGAAATCTGCTGATGAATACCGTTCCCATTCATACCGTTTCTTCCGGAAAAAGAGGAAGGAGGGGGCCCGCCTTTGCCAGAGGCTTTCGCCGGGGCCCCTCCGGCCTCACCGGCTCCCAG
>JAGHER010000017.1 GCA_017889125.1 Lachnospiraceae bacterium | reverse complement strand
TGCTCCAGTGGCTCCAAAATAAATCCGAGACTCTCCCGTACCGCCTTCGGGCTTCCCGGAAGGTTCACAATCAGCGTCTTTTTCCGGATCACCGAAACGCCCCGGCCCAGTATAGCCCGGCTGGTCACCTCCATAGAACGGTAACGGATGTACTCGGCAATGCCCGGCGCATTCCGCTCCGCCACCGCCATGGTAGCCTCCGGCGTCTGATCCCGCAGGGAAAATCCGGTGCCGCCGCTGGTCACCACAAGATCCAGCTGACGGCTGTCCGCCAGGCGGATCAGCTGCTGCTTCAGCACCTCCGGCTCATCGGGAAGAAGGAGGGTCTCTTCTACCTGATAACCGGCTTTTTCCAAAATTTCTCTGGCGGCCGGTCCGCTTTCGTCCTTCCGCTCCCCGGCCGCACCTTTATCGCTTAAGACAATGACCGCCGCTGTAAACGGACGCTCCGCATCCGGCAAAAGCACCTGCAGCTTATCTCCCGGGCGCACCCAGCCCTCCCGGATTACCCGGGCAAATACGCCCTGAGTGGGCATAATGCACTCGCCCATCCGCTGATAGATGGCACAGTGGCTGTGGCATTCCTTGCCAATCTGGGTCATCTCCAGCTCTGCTTCATTTACCAGAAGGCGGGTTCCTGCCGGCAATGCAGAAAAATCAATCCCTTCCACAACCAGATTTTCCCCAAAGGCTCCGTCCTGGACATTTGCTCCCCGGGCATTAAAGGCCTTCACCCGGTCATAGGAAAGCAGACTTACCTGGCGGTGCCAGTTTCCCCCGTGAGCGTCACCCTCGATGCCAAATTGAGGCACCAGATGGCCCTCCGGCACGGCACGTTTTTCTGTACCCCGCTTTTCGCTGATACAGACCGCCCGGATCTGTCCCTCCCGTCTCTCCTGCTCCATGTATTTATCCTCCTATATCGATCATATTTCGCTGCTCCCTCATGGCCCGGGGATCTTCAAAACAGTGGGCCCCGGGCTTTTCCAAAATGGCCTTCTCCATGGCCTCCCGCAGGCGGCGCTGCAGGCCTTCCTCCCCAGGGCAGGCAGCAAAGGGCCAAAAGAAATGGCCGTTTGCCCGAAGTATTGGACTCTCCGGCCCCCGAAGCACCGCCCGCAGGTCTGCGCCGTCGGGATAGCAGAGACAGGTCTTTAAAAATCCTTCTGCAGTAAGGCGGACGCGGCTGCAGTCCCCGCAGAATTTACCGTGAATGGCGCTGATTAATCCGAGGCTTCCCTGAAAACCTGGCGCACGGTAATACACTGCAGGCCCTGCTCCATGGCGGCGGCTGTCCGGCTCCAGCCCCGGATACCTGGCCTTCATCTCTTCCAGGAGCTGCTCATGACTTATGGTCTGGTACTGCCTTCCATATCCAATGGGCATCATTTCAATAAACCGTACATCCACCGGAAGCTCTCTGGCAAGCTCCGCCACCGCTGCCCAGTCCGGCAGGAGAAATTGGCGGGATACATTCTGCAGTTCTCCCTCCTCGAAATCACCGCGTCCGAAACCACAGCAGTCAAAATCAATCGACACGGCATTTACCTTCACCGGTATCCTGCATTTGCAGGCCGCACGGATGGCGGATTCCACGGTTTCCAGCCCGTCCACCCCCGTAATCTGCCGGTAGCGCGCCCGGTCCCTGGTGTCCAGGCTCACATTGATGCCGTCAATACCTGCATCCAGCAGTGCAGTCAGGTTCTCCTTCAGAAGGATCCCGTTGGTTGTCAGGGTCACTGTCTCAATTCCCGGCACACTTTTAAGCATTCGCACCAGCTGGGCACAGCCCTTCCGCACCAGCGGCTCCCCGCCGGTAAGGCGGATGTGGCGGATGCCAAGCCCAGCCCCGCAGATGACCACCGCCAGAATCTCCTCAAAGGTGAGGATCTGGGATGGCGGCTCCTTTCTGGCGCCCTCAGGCATGCAGTAGCAGCACCGGAGATTGCAGCGGTCCGTAATGGAAATCCGCATATAGTCAATTGTTCTTCCATAGGAATCCTTCATCATCCCTCATCCCCTGTTCACCAATTTGTCAGTTATGTCTTCGCCGATGACCGCCTCTGCAGAAGCTGCCAGGCCGCTGTGCTGCGCTCCTGCCGCCTTTGGATGGAAAAATTCGCCGCTCTTTCCGCCAGACTTCCTCTCCAGACGGATCTCCCCCATCTCCATGGCCCGGTCAACTGCCTTGCACATGTCATAGATGGTCAAAAGCGCCGTGGTGACACCGGTCAGCGCCTCCATCTCCACGCCTGTTTTCCCGGTAGTTCTGGCGGTACAGACCGCCTCAATCTCACTGCTCTCTTCCTTTATGGAAAAGTCAATGGAGAGACTGGAAAGGGGAAGGGGATGGCACAGCGGGATCAGCTCCCAGGTGCGCTTGGCCCCCATGATTCCGGCAATCCGTGCTGTTCCCAGCACATCGCCCTTCTTCACCGTTCCGGCCTTCACCATGGAAAGACATTCCCTGCTCATGAAAATGCTTCCCCGCGCCCTGGCTTCCCGCACAGTGTCCGCCTTGGCGCCCACATCCACCATCCGGGCGTTTCCCTGTTCATCAAAATGGGTAAACTGCATATCTTTATCCTTGCTCATCTCCAGTTACCACCCCTTTCCAAATCCGCAGGCCGGGTAAGTACAGACAGGACAGTTTAGGCACAGACCGCCCTGGCCAAGGGATGCCAGCTCTTCGGCTGTCACCGGATCATCAGCCATCACCCTTGGAAGCACCAGATCAAATATGGTGCGCTTGGCGTACATCACGCAGCCGGGAAGGCCCATGATGGGAACCGTGCGGGATGTCTGCCCTTTGTCTGTCTGGGATTCTCTCCTCTTATCTGTCTGGCATGTCTGCCCTTCACCCACCAGATAATACGCCAGCAAAAACATGGCCCCAGGAAGTACCGGCGCACCGTAAGAAACGATTGCCGCCCCTGTATTTTTAATGGCAAGAGGCGTACGGTCATCTGGATCTACGCTCATGCCGCCGGTGCAGATCACCAGCTCCGCCCCCTTTTCAATCATCCGCAGGATGGCCTCCGTTACCTTCTTATCGTCATCATTCCAGATCTCATGACCGATTACCTCTGCACCGTATTCTGCCAGCTTCTCCCGGATCACCGGCGAAAAGGTATCCTCAATCCGGCCATAGTACACCTCATTTCCCGTAGTGACAATGGCGGCCTTCTTCTTCCGAAAAGGCTTAAGTTCCAAAATAGGACTTCCGCCGGTGATTTCCATAGCCCTCCTTCTGGCCTCTTCCATCCTCTCCTTCTCGATAACCAGAGGGATAATCCGCGTTCCCGCCAGCTTGTCCCCAGCCTTTACCGGTACGCTGCCGTGACGGGTGGCAATCATCATCTGCCCCATACCGTTCACCGCTTTCAGCGCCTCGTTATTTACTTTAAACAAGCCGTCTGCAGCTGCCGTCAGCTCGATCTTTCCTTCCTTCGGCTGTGAGCGCTCCATATATGCCCCCCGGCACATGGCGCAGAGAATCTCCGCCGCCTCATCCTCGTGAAGCATGCCCTCCGTCTTCTCCCAGACATAAAGCTGGTCCTTCCCCAGGCTTAAAAGCACCGGAATATCCTCCTTCGTCACCACATGCCCCTTCCTGAACCGGGCATCCTTAGTCACGCCCCTGACAATCTGTGTAATATCATGGCACAATACCGCGCCTTCCGCTTCTGTTGTGCGAATAAGCTTCATGATGTTCATCCTCCAACCGTTATTTTTTTTAAAGAATAACGCTATAGTTAGCATATACTATTTATGGAAGATTGTAAAGAGCGGCGAGGGAATTTACGGATTTTTCAGGGCAGATTTTTCGGCATTTCCTGCGGTATCCTTTGTACAGGCTTTCCTCTGCTCTATTTTGCTGCCAAAAAAGGACATCAGCCACAAGCCAATGTCCTCAATCCCGCCCATTCCAAGAGCGCAGCACACTTATTCTGTTTCCATCCATTTTCTCATACGACTTCGAAATACTTTTTGCAGCTGTCATTCCAGCAGCCTGCGGTAAATCGACAGATCTTTATCCGTAAAAACATTAAAAATCACCTGGCGAATGGAACTGTCTGTTTTCAAAAAGTCCCTCACTTCCTCCACCGCAATCTCTGCTGCTTTCTCCTGCGGAAAATGAAAAACGCCTGTGGAAATGCAGCAGAAGGCAATGGACTGCACCCCGTTTTCTGCCGCCAGCTCCAGGCATGACCGGTAGCATCCGGCCAGCAGATCGCAGTCCTTTCTGCGCAGCGGCCCCAGGATAATGGGGCCTACAGTGTGCAGCACATATTTGCAGGGAAGATTATAAGCGGGAGTAATTTTAGCATTTCCCGTTTCTTCCTCATGCCCCTGCGCCTCCATGATCTCGCTGCACCTGATTCGAAGCTGGACGCCCGAAAGTGAGTGAATCATGTTGTCGATGCAGGAATGGCAAGGCTGCCAGCACCCCAATAGAGCGCTGTTTGCCGCGTTTACAATGGCATCACAGCGCAGCGTTGTAATATCCCCCTGCCAGAGGGAAATATTTGCATTATTTTTCGTCCTTTGCAAATCCTCTGCCTCTACAATTCCCCTCTCCTGAATCATCTCCGTCAGATATTCATCCTGTATCCGCAGAAAATCAGCAGAAGCCGGATAAGGCGGACGGACATTGAACAATGATCGCAAAAGCCTCCATTGTTCCTCTTTGCCGGCAGGGATGGGAATCTGCCCATACTGCGGCAGTTCATGCTGCAGCGCCTGAATGAGGTAAATTCTTCGTTCTTCTTGTGTCATATTTATAACCTTTCTATTATTTTACAATGGTATATTTTGTACTCCTTGCGTTTCCGTTCTGCTTTAACAGATTGCTTTTTACCAGCTTCTTCAGGACTCTGGCTGCAGTGGAAGCACTCACTTCAAGCAATCCGATCACATCATTTTTTGTAACAGCTCCATGCGTCCGGGCATATTCCATTACTTTTTCGTCTCTGTCACTAAGCGGTATTTCCGCAGAATCATTTGCAGACGGCTCTGTCGGAGACGCAAAATCATTTCTTATTTCATATTTTGCGTTAATATTCGGCAGTATAATCTTAAAGGCATTTTTTGTGGTTTCAATCACAGACTTTTCTCCCATACCTTTTTATACTTTCATAATCTTTCCCATTTCAGTCCCATAAGCCTCAATCAAACGCAGCCGATAGAACATATTTGCAAGATCCTGATTCCGACATACGGAAAATAGTCGCGCGGGTCTGATCATCCGTTTCCTTAATCATACGGCGGATTGCCGTGTCAGTAGCCGGAACTGAGGAATAGCGAATCAGCTCAATCGTGTCAATATTTTTGAACCGGTAATGGCACGATTACTATCGCTTTTCATTTTAATTTTTTTAATACCTCCCCAATATCCCCATCAATGCAAAGCGACCTATTCTTTATTTCCTGAGTCGCCACCGCCTCCCCCAGATTCACACAGGCGTACACTGCCTTCGGGTTCTGGTAAGTCATCTGCCAGAAGGGATACTTGATAATCCCCGGGGTATTTTGTTTATTGCGCACCATTTTTCCGGTGCTCTACATTTTTAATTAGAACTGCAATATCAGGTCATTCCATCCATCAACCCTCCTCTGCAAGAGAATACAGTATGCGAACCGCTTTCATCACGATATTCCACTCCAGATCAGACGCATAAGAAAACTTCTTCCGGTACGCTGTCCAAAGCTGCTGCATTACCGGACTGTCCTCCACCTCGGCAAAGACTTCCTTTGCCTCAGTCAGATGGCTTTCCGTTTCCCGTTTTCGGGCGGTTGCC
>JAGHER010000143.1 GCA_017889125.1 Lachnospiraceae bacterium | reverse complement strand
CTCTGAGAGGCGCAGCCTGCCAGTGAACCGAGACACAGCACCGCGGCAATGACGGCGAATAGCTTTCTTCTTCTTTTCATTCTGCGTCACCTCATTCCTAGACTGTACCGTGTTTCTTATCCGGACGATCCTCTCTCTTTGTAAACAGCATCTCTAATGCTGCAGCCACCCGCTTTCTGGTGTCGGCGGGCTCAATAATATCATCCACATAGCCTCTTCTGGCTGCCGCCTCCGCGCTGGACTGCTCCTTGGCGTATACTGCGGTCTTCTCCGCAATCAGCGCCGGTGCGTTCTCTGCCGCCTCGATCTCCTTGGCGTACATGATCTTCACTGCGGCGGAAGCATCCATCATGCCGATGGAAGCCTTATTCCAGGCATATACAATATCTGCGCCCAGAGCCTTGCTGCACATGGTCAGGTAAGCGGTGCCGTAGGCCTGTCCCGTCACAACGGTAACCTTGGGAACGGTGGCATTTGCGTAAGCGTAGGTCAGACGGCCTGCTGCCCGGGCAATCTTCTTCTCAGACTCCTTGTCCGCCTGATAGCCCTTCACATCAGCCAGGGTCAGGACGGGAATGCTGAAGGCGTCACAGAAATTCACGAAATCCGCAGCCTTCTCGCAGCCGTTAACGGTAAGTACCGGGGCAGGACTCTTCTTGGAATCCGGTACGGCGTTGGCTACACAGCCTACGGTATTGCCATTTAAGCGGATGAAGCCGGTTACCATCTCCGGTGCGTAGTCCTTCTTCATCTCCATAAAGAAGTTTTCATCAGATACAGC
The DNA here is from genome assembly GCA_017889125.1 of Lachnospiraceae bacterium. Taxonomy (GTDB): domain Bacteria; phylum Bacillota; class Clostridia; order Lachnospirales; family Lachnospiraceae; genus Caccovicinus. The sequence goes on along the minus strand of JAGHER010000143.1, from coordinate 6,878 downwards.
AGCCAGTGCGGCAGCAGCATCGCCGGAATAGGAAGCTAATTCCGGGCAGAGACGGTTTAAGTCATCATTGCACTCGTCATAGGACATGTCATCCTCATTGTTTGCCGGAAGGATGGCTACGAGGGTCCGGATCTGCTCTAAAAGCTCGCTCTCCTCACCAACGTAATCCACAAGACCGGCCTCCGCGCTCTGGAATGCTGCAGATGCGGTATTGCACTTGGCCGTGTAATTGCCATCTAAGGCGTTAGGGGAATTAACGAACAGCTTTCCGCTCTTTTCTTCCATGAAGACAAAGTCGGAAATGGCCGCCGATACTGCCATGCCGCCGCCGCAGGCGCCGAAAACAGCCGTAATCTGCGGAATCACACCGGAAGCCATGGTCTGGTTCAGATAAATCTGCCCGAAACCATTAAGCGCATCGACGGCCTCCTGAAGGCGCAGACCAGCGCAGTCCACAAGACCGATCACCGGAGCACCCATCTTCATGGCCAGATCATAGAGATTGGAAATTTTCTTCGCATGCATCTCGCCTACGGAACCGCCCAAAACGGCAGCATCCTGGCTGTACACATACACAAGATTGCCGTCAATCGTACCGTAGCCGGTCACTACACCGTCTGCCGGTGTTTCCTGTTCAGTCATGTTGAAGTCTGTGGCTCTGGCTGTGATGTACCCGCCGACTTCGACAAAACTGTTGTCATCAAGCAAAGCGTTTATTCTTTTTCTTGATGAGGTTTGTGCTGAAATACTCATTTTGCAGTCCTCCATTTTTAAATATTTTGACAGGAGTCTGTTTGTTTAATTCCAAACAGGCTCCTGGTAAATCAAAAAATCCTGCAATTGTAATTTTATAATGAATTAGGAAAAATATCAAGTCATTTCCAACCATATTGCGGGCTAATCCGGCATTTTGTGCAAAAATTCTCCTTCTCCTGGCTCCGGGCAGATAGTTTCCTGCCAAACTGTTTGTTAATGATTTAACAGAAAGTCAGCAGCAGCCCGGCGCAGACACCAGGAAAAGGTGAATGCCTCCGCAGCTTCCGCCGTGTACACCGGCGCTCTGGCCGCCAGCTCTTCATTGAGGTAATACTCGATGGTTCCCACCTCCATACCTGACTCCACCGGGGCCTTCAGGGCGGCAGGAAGGCGCTTGACGATGCGCACCTGATCCCAGGGACTGGTGAGGATGGGGAGGACTGCGGCGGAGGACGGCTGGCCCGCAGCTGCATTGCCAGTCCCTGCCGTCCACCCTTCCTCCATCTGCGGCATACCGGCCTTAAGCGCCACCGTATCGGGCAGCCCCTCATATTCCTTTACCCCGTTCTTCACCGGCATTTCTGCAAGCTCCACCGGGCGGTAAAGGTCACGGTACTGGTAATTTTCCTTCCCATAGGCGATAAGCTTTGACGCATCGGACCATTTGTAGGTCTTGTGGGGCGGCCAGCCGCAGCCTAAGAGGGCGATGACAAAGACCCTCCCCCCCTCCTCCACTGCCGCCGTATAGCAGTAGCCCGCACCATTGGTAAAGCCGGTCTTTCCCGAAAGGACCCCCTCCATCATGGTGAGAAGCGTATTGTGATTGCGGCAGCTGTAGCTTCCTTTTCCCTCTGCGTCCCGAAAACAGTAATCCGAGGTGCGGGTAATTTCCATAAAACGTTCTGCCATGGGGGATTCCAGGACGCAGTAGCGAAGGATGGCCGCCAGATCTCTGGCGGAGGTGGAATGCACCCTTTCCGTGCCGTCCTCCAGGGTCACCTTCCCGTCCAGGCCATTGGGCGTAATAAACCAGGTGTCCTCACAGCCCAGCTCCTCTGCCTTCTGGTTCATCAGCCCGGCAAAGGCCTCCACACTTCCGGCTGCCGCCTCGGCTATAGCCACAGCCGTGTCATTGTGCGATTCCAGCATCAGCGAATACAGGAGATCCCTGGTGAAAAATGTCTGCCCTCTGCGCATGCCCAGATGAACCTCCGGCTGGGCGGCCGCATTGGCTGAGACCTGTGTGGTGCGCCCCTCCTCATCCAGCCCCAGCTCCAGGGCAAGGATGCAGGTCATGATCTTTGTGGTGCTTGCCATAGGTCTGGCCATATCCCCCTCCTTTTCCCACAGCACACGGCCAGTCTGCCCGTCCATCAGAACGGCAGACTGGGCATACAGGGTCAATTCCTTCGGCCCGTCCCCCTCCTCAGCAAAAGAGGCCGTCACCCCCGCCATGCACAGCAGCATGACGGCAAGGATGACAGCCCCTGTCCGTTTTAACCATTTCCATTCGCCCATACGGCACCGCCTGGATTGATGTCTTTTTATTTTACGCGGGAAATTCCGGCATTATTCCCACCGTCTAAGGTCCCGCAGACAGCCAGCACCGGCACCGCCATCATCACCCCCAGAAGGTAGCGCACCGTCACGCATGGCCCCAGGACCAGCGTCAGGATGTAGCCGCCCAGAAACAGCACCGGCGCCAGGCAGGCATACCGCTTTGCCGCAAAGAGATAAGCGCCGGACACCAGCACCGCCCACACATAAAAGGAAGTATAAAAGAATATGCAGACCCCAGGCAGGTACTTCTGCAGGTTCTCGTCCGTAAACCAGGTGTACGCCTCCTTCAGCCAGGGAAGTTTGCCTGCGGCCGCCACCACATGCTCCTGGTCAAAGGGTTCGCTCATGTTATACTCCACATAGCAGCTGGAATCGCCGCCCAGATACCACAGTCCCATCATATTATAAAGGGGGGACAGCAGATATTCCTCCGGGTGCCGGAGGCCAAGCTTTAACCACAGCCGCACAAAATCGCCGGTGTGTTCTGCAAAATAATCCTGATTAAAGCCTGCTTTCACCGGATCGGAAACGTAATATTTGTATCTCAGGAGATTTTCCTCCGGCAGATAAGAAAAAAGCAGCTCTTTATCCTCAGCAGAGATTTCCTCCTGGTGATAGACATAGGTTCTGGCCAGCTGCTGCATGGGCAGGCTGCACATCTCCGCAATGCTTCCCTTCTGGGCCTGCAGCCCCTTCTCCAGTCCCCAGAAGCCGCCCTGGATTCCTACAATGACCACCGCCAAGAGCAGACCCATGCGCCAGGCAAAGGAATTTGCCCGCCTTTTTAAGCGCCCCGCCGCCGCTGCACAAAAGAGGCAGGCCGCCAGAAAGGCCAGTCCGTACACCGCATTGTTCCGAAACAGCCCCATCAGCACTGCGGCAGCGATAAAGGCCGCCAGCCGCCAGCCCCGGTAAAGCGCTCTTCCGGCAGCCATCTCCCACAGGCATACAAACACCACCAGCATCAGGCCGCCAAAAATCACATCCTTGGTGGTGCTGACCGCCGATACCGGGAAGAAGGGAAACAGCAGGTAAAAGGCGCCGCATACCAGAAAGAGTACTCTGGGCGCCCTGATCTTTGCCAGATAGCGAAGGGCAAAGGCCATACATCCGGAAAGAATCGCCATCTGTACCAGGGAGTGCAGCGCAAGCCCCGCTTCCCATGAGCCTCCAATCTCCTTCCCCAGCCGCATAAGTCCTCCGGCAAACAGGGTGTGGATCAGGGGATGATGGGTGCTGTATACTCCAGATTCAAACATGGACCACTGCCAGATCATGTCATAGCAGTACAGGCCAGGGTAAAAAGCCAGAAAGCAGGGAATCCAGCTAAAAAAGAGCACCAGCCAGGAAAGAAGGAAAATCCGGTTAAGCTCCCTGGCACTTCCTGGCGCCGTCACCCGATGCTTGCCTCTGGCCTGTCTTTCTTCGGTCTGTCCTCTTTCAGGCCGTCTTTCTTCGATCTGCCTTCTTCCATGCTGCCTTTCTTCAATCTGCCCTCTTCCAGGCTGCCTTTCTTCAATCTGCCCTCTTTCAGGCCGCCTTTCTTCGATCTGCTCGTTTCCTGTTTGCCGAAATTCCCGCTTCTCCTTCCAGGAAATCCCCAGCAGCCGATAAAAGGCCGGCTCCAGCAGCCAGGAGAGGAAAAAGGCGCTTCCAAGCATCCAGAGAACGCTCCATACCGTAATCATCACGCCGCCGTGATTTTCCAGAAGCCGCAGGCTTCCTCCCAGAAGCTCCGTAAAGATCAGCAGCCAGGAAAGGAAAAATGCCGTCCTTCCCCGCCGCTTATCCCGTGACAGCTCCTCCCAGGTGCGCCCGGCCAGGGCGATAGTCAAAAGGAACAGGGCCGCCGATAAAAAGCTCTTATTAAAATAAATGCGGTCCTCCAGGCCGCAGATGCGGATAAAGCCGCTGACAGCCGCCACATTGGCAGCTCCCAGCAAAATCTTAATTCTTGTTTTCATCAGCTGCCTCCTTCCTGCGCTTATATTCCCAGTCCGCAGCCTGAAGGCGGAACTCAAAGGCCTGCCTGTCCTTCTGCAGCTGGCTCTGAAGAATCAGGCCGGAAAATATGGACAGAAACGCCGCCATGGAACAAAAGCCGCAGACAATCAGGGTGGGAAAGTCCGGCACCAGTCCGGTGGCAAGATATTCCCGGAATACCGGGATGAAAAATACTGCCGCCAGAATCAGCAGCATGACCCCAACCCCGCCAAAAAAGTGCATGGGCTTATAATCCCGGTAAAGCCGGAAAATAGTCTTCAGCACCCGCAGGCCGTCGGAAAAGGTATTGAGCTTTGACTCACTTCCCTGGGGGCGGTCCCGGTAATCCAGGACAACATTCTTCATAGCCATGTTTTTATCCACCGCATGTATGGACATCTCCGTCTCGATCTCAAAGCCCCGGGAAAGCACCGGAAAGGTCTTGACAAAGGAAAAGCTGAAGGCCCGGCAGCCAGTCATGATGTCCCGGATCTCGCTTTTAAAGAGGCGGTTAATGCAGCCGCGTACCAGAGTGTTGCCAAGATTGTGGAAGGGCCGCTTATTTTCCTGAAAATACGTGGAGGAAAGGCGGTCTCCCACCACCATATCCGCCTGGCCCTTCAGCACGCCGTCCGCCAGGGCTCTGCCCGCCTCCGCCGGATAGGTATCGTCTCCATCCACCATGATGTAGCACCGGGCGTCGATCTCCCGGAACATCCGGCGGACCACATTCCCCTTTCCCTGGCAGTACTCTGCCCGCACCACCGCCCCCGCCCGGGCAGCAATAGCCGCGGTACCATCGGTGGAATTATTATCATATACGTAAATCACGGCCTCCGGAAGCTCCCGCTTCCAGTCCCGGATTACCTTTTCTATGGTCTGTTCCTCATTATAGCAGGGAATCAGCACAGCAATCTCATCCATTTTTCTATTCTCCTTCGTGCACGTTCGGTGATAGTATAGCACAGGGCGCCGGGAAATACTACCGGAATCCGGAAGAGGGGATTTCCGCACTTGACAATTTCGCAAAAATCAGGGACAATAAAGGCTATGTAAAAAGCGAGTACCTAAAGAATCACACATCATCTACGGGGGATAAATCATGAAAATCGGATTTGATAATGACAAATATCTTTCGCTTCAGTCGGAGAAAATCCGGGAGCGGATCGGAAAATTCGGCGACAAGCTGTATCTGGAATTTGGCGGAAAGCTTTTTGATGATTATCACGCATCGAGAGTTCTTCCCGGCTTCGCTCCGGACAGTAAGCTGCGGATGCTCCTTCAGCTTGCCGACCAGGCTGAGTTAGTCATCGCCATCAATGCCGCCGACATCGAAAAAAATAAGGTCCGCCATGACCTGGGCATTACCTATGATATGGATGTGCTGCGCCTGATCCAGGAATTCCGGGATAAGGGCCTTTACGTGGGCAGCGTGGTCATCACCCAGTATTCCGGCCAGTCCAGCGCCGACCAGTTCCGCATCAAGTTAGAGCACATGGGGATCAAGACCTACCGCCACTACGTCATTGAAGGCTACCCAGCCAATGTCTCCCGGATCGTCAGCGATGAGGGCTACGGGAAAAATGATTATATCGAGACCACACGGCCATTAATCATCATCACTGCCCCCGGCCCGGGAAGCGGAAAAATGGCTACCTGCTTATCTCAGCTTTACCATGAAAACAAGCGGGGAATCAAGGCGGGATACGCCAAATTCGAGACCTTCCCCATCTGGAATCTGCCCTTAAAGCATCCGGTGAACATGGCCTACGAGGCAGCTACCGCTGACTTAAATGATGTAAACATGATCGATCCCTTCCATCTGGAGGCCTACGGCGAGACCACCGTAAATTATAACCGGGATGTGGAAATCTTTCCTGTGTTAAACGCCATTTTCGAAGGCATTTACGGAAAAAGTCCCTACAAATCCCCCACTGATATGGGCGTAAATATGGTCGGATTCTGCATTGTGGATGATCAGGTGTGCCGCGAGGCCTCCAATCAGGAAATCATCCGCCGCTACTATCAGGCCTTAAACCGGGCAGTCACTGACGCCGGTTCCCCTGACGAGGTTTATAAGATCGAGCTTCTGATGAAGAAGGACAATATCACCCCCTCCATGCGTCAGGTGGTTGGGGTCTGCAACACCCTGGCCGCTGCCCAGCAGTCTCCTGCAGCTGCCATGGAGCTTAATGACGGACGGATCGTCACAGGAAAGACCAGCGCTCTCTTAGGCGCCTCTGCCGCCCTTCTGCTCAATGCAGTAAAGGAGCTGGCCGGTATTCCCCATGAGATCCATGTGATCGCCCCCTCGGCCATCGAGCCTATCCAGACCTTAAAGACCCGGTATCTGGGAAGCCACAATCCGCGCCTGCACACCGATGAGGTGCTCATCGCCCTGTCGGTCAGCGCCGCCACCGATCCCAACGCCGAAAAGGCCCTGGCCCAGCTTCCCAAGCTGAAGGACTGCCAGGTGCACACCTCGGTCATGCTTTCCCAGGTGGATATCAATACCTTTAAAAAGCTCCAGGTACAGTTAACTTCTGAGCCGGTGTACGAGCATAAGAAGCTGTATCGGT
>JAGHER010000142.1 GCA_017889125.1 Lachnospiraceae bacterium | reverse complement strand
CTCCGCATAAAGCAAAGAAGGCAGCCGCAAAAAGCAGCCGCCCGCCGTCCAAAAACACTGTGTTCAGAAATTTAATAATAAAAATGATTAATCCCAAGAGTCAGGCCGATTCCCAGCACGGCGCCGGCAAAAACCTGGAGGGGGGTATGTCCCACATATTCCTTAAGTCTTTCCTGAAGTACCTCCGCACTGAGCTTCAGCGGATTTTCCAGAAGGATGGAATTTAACAGCTTCGCCTGCTTTCCGGTCTCCCGCCGAACGCCCATAGCATCGTACATGACGATCATGGCCAGAACAAAGCTGATGGCAAACTCAAAGGAGTCCACGCCATAGCAGATCCAGGATGCCGCCGTCAGACTGCACACCGTGGAAGAATGGGAGCTGGGCATGCCGCCCGAGCCAAAAAGCCGTTCTGCGTTGAAATTTTTATTGAGGACGCAGTCGATGATGGTCTTTAGGACCTGCGCCACCGTCCAGCCAACTACGGAGCTTACTAATACCTGATTTCCCAGAATTTCCTGCCAAATACTCATGTTATCCTACTTTCTGTCTTTCTTTACTGCAGCAGTGCCACCGGTGTGTACTCCAGAGTCAGAGGCCTGCATCCATCTTTATGCCTTCCTGAGCAAAAAATTCCACGCAAACCAGCTGCGCACCTGAAGGGCAGTCTCCGTCAGGCTGCAGAGCTTATCTGCGTAAACCACTGCAAATCCTGCTCCCGTTCTTGGGGGAACCGGCGTCAGGGGCCACATATGGCGCAGGATGATGTCGGACTCCTCCGGCGACAGGACAAAATGCTGCTGTGCGTTCCGCAGAGCCTTCCCGGGATGGGTAAAACCATGGAATCGCTCTCCCGTTTCCCGCCAATGGGTGTGCCAGTCATAAAGGAACATGTCGTGAAGAAGTCCTGCTCTGGCCGCCTCCCGGCTGTTCCAGCCGAATCTCCTGCAGATATGGTAGCTTAAATACGATACCTGAATGCAGTGAGCCAGGCATGTGGTGCTTCCATGCTGAATATACTTCTCCATGGAACGCACTGCCGGATGATCGATCAGATCCCGGACACATTCCATGTACTCCGGATCATCCAGATATTTTTCCTGTTCCATCCACGTGGCATCGGCGGCCCAACGGGCCGCCGCTTTTCTTTCTTCAAAACTTAATCTCACCGGATCCTCCACCGTCCCTGATTCATCCAGACCGGCTTAAAGGCCATTGCCAGAGAATTAAAGGCCACTGCCAAAAATTTAATAGCCAATCAGCCAGTCATACAGCTCCTGATACTTCTTTGCAGAAGAATTCCAGGAGAAATCCTGTGCCATTCCGCGGTCAATGATCTTATTCCATTCCCGCTTCTTATCATAATATACGTACTTTGCGTAGCGAATACTTCCCAGCATCTCGTGTGCATTGTAATTAGCAAAGGAGAAGCCGGTGCCGGTGCCCTCGTATTCATTGTAGGGCTGCACGGTATCCTTTAATCCGCCGGTCTCCCGCACAATCGGTACGGTGCCGTAGCGCAGGGCAATCAGCTGGCTCAAGCCGCAGGGTTCAAAGAGCGACGGCATCAGGAAAGCATCACAGGAAGCGTAAATCTTATGTGCCATGGCATCCGAATAGTAAATCTGGGCGGATACCCGGTCATTGTACTTCCAGTCATAGTGGCGGAACATATTCTCATACCGCTCATCGCCGGTTCCCAGCACAACTAACTGCACATCATCGGTACAGATCTCATCCATCACACACTGGATCAGATCCAGACCCTTCTGGTCAGTCAGACGGGAAACAATACCCATCATAAACTTGCGCTCATCCTGCTGCAGTCCAAGCTCTGCCTGCAGAGCCTTTTTATTTTTGATCTTTTCCTTGCGGAAATTCTTGGCGTTGTAATTCTGGGCAATGATGGTATCGGTCTCGGGATCAAACTCACCGTAATCGATTCCGTTTACAATGCCGCGCAGGCTGTTGGAGCGGGCGCGCATAAGGCCGTCCAATCCCTCGCCGTAGAAGGGCATCTTAATCTCCTCCGCATAGGTGTTGCTTACGGTGGTGATGGCATCGGCAAATACGATGCCGCCCTTCAGCATATTGCCGTCCTTGTAAGCCTCCAGCTTATCCGGGGTGAAATAGTAATCCGGCAGGCCGGAGAGACGCTGAATCGTCTTCACATCCCACACGCCCTGGAATTTCAGGTTGTGGATGGTGATTACGGACTTCATGTTCCGGAAGAACTCGCCTTCGTGGAACTTGTCCTTCAGATGAACGGGAATCAGGCCCGTCTGCCAGTCATGGCAGTGAACCACATCCGGCTGGAAGCCGATCACCGGCAGGGCAGACAGTGCTGCCTTGGAGAAAAAGGCGAATTTCTCCAGGTCATTATACCAGTCGCCATAGGGCTTCGCCCCGCAGAAATAGCTCTCATTGTCAATAAAATAAAAGGTAATGCCGTCATACACGTACTGCAGAATGCCTACGTAGCGGCTCTGGCCCAGATAGTCCATGTAAAAATGATTCACATACTGCATCTGGTTGCGCCATTCTTCCTTTATGCAAAGATATTTGGGGATCATAACCCGAACATCAAAATATTCCTTATCAAAACACTTTGGCAGAGAGCCTACTACGTCCGCCAACCCCCCGGTCTTAATAAACGGAACCGCTTCTGATGCTACAAACAATATCTTCTTCATGAAATAACCTCCCTCGCAACTATCTATACTTCCGATAAAAACCCATAGGTATAGTATACAATATTTTTCTAATTTTAGGAAGCCTTATCTCAAGAATTTTCTTTTGCGTTTTGACGATTTTTCATCGTTATTTTTGTCACATTCGTTTATAATCCAGCCGGATCTTGTCGGCGATCAGGGCAATAAATTCGGAATTTGTCGGTTTCCCCTTGCCGTTGCTTACGGTGTAGCCGAAGAGCTCATTGATGGTCTCCATCCGGCCCCGGCTCCAGGCCACCTCGATGGCATGGCGGATGGCCCGCTCCACACGGCTGGCTGTGGTCTGGTGCTTCTTGGCAATGGCCGGATAGAGGATTTTCGTCACGGAGGACAGCATTTCGTGATCCTCCACCGACAAAATGATGGCGTCACGCAGATACTGGTATCCCTTAATATGCGCAGGAATGCCGATTTCGTGCAGAATGTGCGTCACATCATTTTCCAGATTCTGCTCCATGTACTCTTCCTTGTTGGCATAAGGCTTTACGGTGCGCACTTCGCCGGGAACCGGGGTCTTCTCCCGGAGCCGTCCTACCCGTCTCACCTTATCCACGATCACCTCCCGGGAAAACGGCTTCATCACGTAATAATTTGCGCCCATGCGGAATGCGTCTGCCGTCATATTTTCGCTTCCTGCGGCGGTGACCATGATGAATGCCGGTACTTTTTTGAGGGTATTGTTCCTGCGCACCTTCTCCATCACCGAAATTCCGTCCATTCTCGGCATAATCACATCCAGAAGCACCACATCCGGATTTGTCCGGACAATCATATTGTAAGCGTCTTCACCATTATCTGCTTTTCCAACAACCAAAAAGCCTTCCTCCGACTCCAAAATTTCCTGTAATCTCCCCAGCGTCTGCGGGTTATCATCTGCAATCGCAATACTCAGTTCTCCCATACACCTAATCCTCCTTCTTTTTTACAATTGCCTTCGCTGCAATCAGTATTATAGACGGTGAGAAAACCGCTTCGCAATGAAATTCCATCGCAGGCTTCGACACTCCGCCTTTTCGCATCGACAAATTCCGACCTCCATTATCCCGCCGTCCTCAGGCCATTTTCCTTTAGCCGAGATGCCGTTTAAACCAGCATTTTCTTAAATTACGAAAAATCGCCGCATTATGTGACCTTTTCCGGCAAAAAAACTCCTTTTTCCCATGGTTTTTCCAGAAAAAAAGACACCAAATCGGATGTCGTTTGATGTCTCTGCTGGTCTCCCTTAAAGCTTCCCCTCCTGCACGGTGACCGCATCCCCTGGTGCCAGCCGGATGCTTAAAAGCTGCGGCAGGTCATTGAAGCGGATATTGATGGAATGGGTGCCCAGGCCGCGGCCCACGGCCATCACCCGGCCCTCCTCCAGAAAGGTCCCGGCGCACCAGGGCAGGAAAAACTGGTACTGGGGCGTCATCAGCCCCCCAAGACCGGGAATCCGTACAGTTCCGCCATGGAAATGGCCTGCCAGAGTAAGATCGGCTCCCCACTGCCTGGCCTCGGAAAAGTAAAGGGGCGAATGCATCAGAAGGATCTGGAAGCGCTCCCCATCTGCCCGTCCAAGCTTCTGCTGGAGATATCCTTCGGGCATCTTCTCCGGCTTTTCCAGAAAGAGCTTCTTATAGCAGACCCTGGGCAGATCAATTCCCCACACATCTGTGTCCTCATCCAGCGCAGCCTTTTCATCAATAAGCATGTGGATTCCCAGCTGCCTGGCCTTATCCAGAAGGCGGTCAAACTGACTGCCGTACACCTCCCGCTCCTCCCTGAGGCGCATCTCGTGATTCCCCAGGCTGTAGTACACCGGCGCCAGGTCAGAAAGCCCCTTCATCAGGCGGAAGGAGGCATCTAATCTGCCCCTGCCCTTGGACACCATCAGATCGCCGCCGATGAGAATGGCGTCCGGAGAAAGGCGGCGGACAGCGTGGAGGAGCCGTTCATTGGAAGGCCCAAATTCCTTGTCATGGACGTCCGTCAGAAACACAAGCTTTTTCTCCCGGTATATTTTCGGTGATGTGATCCGAAGCTCCTCCGCAACGAAATGATTTTTTTCATATTCTGACCGGATGAGGCATCCTGCCCCCGCGGCCAGAAATCCTGCAGCCACCGCTGCCCACATGGCATCTCCTCCCATCTTCCCCTGAGTTTACGGACAGGCTTACTTCTGCCGGAACACCGGATCTGCCGGGTAGCCGCCCACCAGCTTCTGCATGGTGCGGGGGATGGCATCCTGGGAGGTCTTCCAGTCCGCGTCCTTGTTCCGGTAGTCAAATTTGTCGATAAACCAGTTGATGTCTTCCTGGATCCGCTCCAGATTCTCCTCCATCAGCTGATAGAGTGCAGGAATGACCTTCTGCTCCTCCGGGGAAAAGCCGCTCTGGCAGGCCTCAAGAAGGTCAGCAAAATGGGGAAGGCAGAAGCCCTTGGAGGCCTTAAGCTTCTCTAAAAATTCCGGCTCCTTCTGAATCAGATAGATAAAGGTGCGGATAATCCGGCCGTAAGCCTCCTCAAAGCGGCGGCACACATAGCAGGTACCCTCCGATGCCTTCATCCAGCCTCCTTCTCCATTTCCTTTTCCGCCAGAAGAGCTGTCCGCAGAATGACGGATCCCCCCGGAAATCTGGGATAAGAAAGAGGCCTTCTTCCCTGCAGAGACGGCGCTTCCCGGAGTAATCTTTCCCTGGGCCTGATCCTTTAAAAGGCCCCGCACCCGGTCCATCCGCGTCTTTAAGATCCACGCATTTCCCAGGGAATTGCCGTAATCATACATCATCTTGGTGTGATGGCGGCAGAAGCCCGCCTGGTCTGTCTCTGCCCGGATATCGTCCTCCATATAGGAAGCCCCCAGTACGAAGGCAATGGTATCCTGCTCCATCTTCCGCTCCAGGTAACAGCAGGGACACTCATCCGCCGCCTTCAGCGCATCCATTACTTCTATTGTATACAGTTTCTCCTTCATCTTATGCATCCTCCCCTTTCCATTCAGCGATATTCTCATTATACACAAGATTTCGCAGCCTTGTAAAGGGATTCCCAGGTTTTGCGAAGCTCTCCCTGCCTGGTCTTCAACAGGACATAAAAGCAGTTCCTTCCATCCTGGTACTGGACGCCGGCCCGCCCGCTGTGAAAATGGACAATATCTCCGGCAATGGCCAGACCCAGGCCGCAGCCTTTTTTTCCAGAGGTTTTTGTCCCCCGGTAATAGCGGCTGAATATCCGCTTCTGATCCTTTGGGGGAATGGGCTCTCCCTGGCTGTTGACCCACAGGCGCACCCGCCCTTTGGAGACACGCTCCAGGATCACCTGGACATGGCCTCCCGGAGCAGAATATTTGGCGCTGTTGTCTAAAAGCACCTGGATGACCTGGCCGACCTGCGTCTTATTTCCCCGGATAAACAGGTCCTTCTCCACCTGCCAGGAAAGGACCTTCCCAGCCTGATAAAAGACAGGCTCAAAAAGCAGGAGCTTTTCCTCCAGGGTTCGGCTCAGGTTGAAATCCTCCCAATATCTGCGTTTCCGGCTCATCTCCTCACTTTTTGCCAGAGACATCATCTTTTCCAGCATGGCGGCCATCTGCTGGCATTCCTCATCCATATGCTCCAGCCACCGGTCCCAGTCCGGGGATATGCCGCAGCAGCTTCCCTTCAGCAGGGCTGCATTGGCCATAATCACCGAAAGGGGCGTCTTCAGCTCATGAGAGACATCTGCCGCCACCCGTCTCTGAAAGCGGAGCCTGCGCTCTGCCGGTCCCGCCGCCCAGGCAGAAAAGAACAGGGAAAAGACCAGAGCACAGCACCAGATAATGCCGGCAGTGATGATCTGGACATGGAGATAGTCCCGTCGGATATGCCCGCCGGGCAGCAGGGCCGCCGCCAGGGACAGACATATCGCGGCGGTCACCGCTCCCATGGTACAAAGGATGAATTTTACCCGAAGCCATTCCCGCTTCATCTTCCCACCGCCTCCATTTCCTCTGTCTTTTCCGCCAGCCGGTAGCCCAGCCTGCGCAGGGTCTGAATCTCAATATCCGCCTCCAGAAATTCCAGCTTCCTCCTTAAGAAGGAAATGTGGGTTTCCACATTGTTCTCCACGGCCTCCCCCTCATTTCCCCAGACCTTTAAGAGAAGGGTTTCCTTGGAGATCACTATCTCCCGGCTGCTTAAGAGAATCCGCATGATCTCGTATTCCTTCTTTCCCAGCCGGATGCTGCCTCCAGGTCCCTGAAGGGTAAAATCACCCTGATTCAGGGAAATATTTCCGTATGTAAGGACAGCGGGAAGCACCTCCCCCTTCCTGCGGGTCAGCGCCCCCACCACGGCCACCAGCTCAGAGACTGCAAATGGCTTGGTCAGATAGTAATCTGCGCCGCTTTCCAGCCCCAGCACCCGGTTTTCCGTGCCGCTTCTGGCTGAAAGCATAAGGACGGGAATACTGCTGCGGTTCTGGCGCAGCTCCCGGACGATGGAAATCCCATCCTTTCCCGGCAGCATCACGTCCAGAATCGCTCCATCGTAATTCCCGTCCCGCAGAAGGCAGGAGGCCGTCTCCCCGTCTCCGCAGATCTGGCAGTCATACCGGTGCTTTAAGACATCCCGGATGGATTCTGCCAGCAATTGATTATCCTCCACGATTAAAAGCCGCATTTTATCACCACTCCTGAATAAAAATCTGTGCATTTCCTGTTATGCAAAAATCCATCTGTATTTTCATGCATTTTCCCATAAAATGCAAGAGAATCCAGATGGATTTCACATAGAATTCACAGATTGATTTTCTCGTCCTACCGGCTGCGGATCTCCCTGCGCATAAAGCTTACGTAGGATGCCGCAAAGGCGATGGCCGTCAGCGCCAGCAGCCCCGTAAGGTGAGGCCATACCAAAAGAAGGCTCTGGCCCAGGGACAGGTAGCCGCTTACCGCGCCGGAGAGCTGCTGGGGCAGGATCAGGTTAGTGGTACGCACCGACGGGTTCATGATGGTGGACACCGCCTCGCTGTAAAGATAATAAGGCGACAGACGGTTTAAATTCAGCTGCAGATTGTACTGGTCAAGGAGCTGTCCGGCCGTCTGAATCTGGGATGGCGGATACACCAGGTTCGTCACAATGCTGACCACCAGGGACATAAACAGGGCAAAAAAGATCCACAGGGCAATCACGGCCATTGCAGAAGTGGCCGCATGGCGGCAGATCACGGAGAAAAAGATGGACAGCGCCAGCCAGAAACAGATATAGACCGCCGTAAAAAACAGAAGGACGGCCACACGCCCCACCTCCTCTGCGCTGGGCAGGATTCCGGAAAACAAAAGTCCCACCGCGCCGATGGTCAGGCCCATGGCAAAGACCATCAGAAAGATAATGGCCGCACCTGCCAGGAATTTTCCGTTAATCACCGCATCCCGGTAAATGGGCTGGGCCACCAGGCGGTTTAAGGTTCCCTCCGAGCGCTCGCTGTTGATGGCGTCAAAGCCCAGGGTAAGCCCCACAAAGGGCCCTAAAAGGGCAATAAAGGAGGTGAAGGAGGGAATGGAGTTTCCGCTTAAGGTAAACAGCTTCAGAAAGATGTAGCTGGAATCCGATTCCACCGCCGCAGAAAGGCTGGAGAGCGCACCGTAAATGCTGGCGCAGCTGGTAAGGAGAATCAGGATCAGCACGATCAAAAAACGCCTGCTGCGGATGTGGTCAGCCATCTCCTTGCGGTAGAGGGCGCCAAGGCCGAAGCTTCTTTGAGGCTGGGAGACGCCTTTCCCGTCAGCTCTCTGGGGCTGGGGGCCGCTTTCCTCAGCGTTCCTTCCGATAACGGGAAAGGAAGCCTTTATTTTTTCCTGAACTGCCTTCATTTTTCTCATCCCCTTTCTCAAAATACCGGCGGTAGATCTCATCCAGATCGTCGCCACGCTGGCGCAGGTGGGCAATGGTATAGCCAGCCTCCACGGCCCGGCGTCCCAGCTCCCGCCGCACATCCCAGCGGGATTCCACCATAAAATAGTCGCCCTTTCGCTCTACCCGCTCCACATTGGACAGGCTCTTAAGCAGCTCCCCGTATCCCCCGTCATTAGGGATCGCGGAGGTTTCCAGCACGTAGCGCCCCTCCTGGCTGGTCTGGGCTGCCAGCTCATCGATGCAGCCGCAGGCAATCAGCTCTCCTTTTACGAAAAGCCCCACACGGTCGCAGATCTGCTGGATCTGGTACAGCTGGTGGGAGGAGATCAGGATCGTCCGCCCTTCCTCTACCGCCAGGGTGCGGATCAGGTCCATCAGCTCCCGCATGCCTTCCGGGTCAATGCCCAGAGTCGGTTCATCCATAATCACCACGCTGGGATCCTTCATCAGCACATCAGCGATGCCCAGGCGCTGGCGCATGCCCCGGGAGTAGGTACCGGTCTTCTGGTCAGCGGCCTCCGTCATTCCCACCTTCTCCAAAAGATCGGCAATCCTCTCCTCCGTAAGCTCCCGGGAAAGGCCGTTTAGCTGTCCGGTAAACCGCAGGTTTTCTCTTCCGGTCATATCCGCATAAAAGCCTACATTGTCCGGAAGGTATCCAACCATCCGCTTTACGGCAATGGGGTCTCTGGTGCAGTCCTTCCCGTCGATCCACGCCTGTCCGGCGCTGGGCTCCGTCAGCCCCAGAAGCATCAGCGTTGTGGTGGTCTTTCCGGCGCCGTTGGGCCCTAAAAGGCCAAAAATCTCCCCTTTGCGGATCTCCAGATTCAGATTATCCACAGCCTTCTTTTCTCCGTAAAGCTTCGTCAGGCCCTCCGTCCGAATGATGTACGTTTCTTCTGCCAAGGCATTTTCCTCCTTCCATGGCTGATTTGCGTTTA
The DNA here is from genome assembly GCA_017889125.1 of Lachnospiraceae bacterium. GTDB lineage: Bacteria > Bacillota > Clostridia > Lachnospirales > Lachnospiraceae > Caccovicinus. Next base: position 26,118 of record JAGHER010000142.1, on the reverse strand, counting down.
ACGCCGGCCGTATTTGCGGAACACATAGCCCACGCCGCCCACAGTACACAGGATCACCAGGACAGCAACGGCGCCCCACAGGGTGCTGGTCTTAACCGATACGCGGAAATCCGCCGAAGCACTGGATTCCTCGCAGGAAGCCGTGAAGGTAGCTGCGTAATCACCGGTAATGGCGTCCGAATCCGGCTTCACATGGACGATTACCTGGGTGGTATTGCCTGCAGGCAGGGAGGAAATCATGTTGTCCTCCAGGTCAAAGGTGGCCGTCCAGCCGGAGGGCAGACTTGAGGTCAGAGATACATTTTCCAGATCCACATTTCCGGTGTTGGTCACATCCAGCGTCAGGTCAGATTCCTTGTTGGCCTGGGCGTCAAAGCTTAAGCGGCCGTCAGGAGTGCTGACGGAAAGCCCGTAGGTTCCGGTGATCACTACCTTCAGGTCAGTGCTTAAGGTCTCCTCCGCAGACACGGCGCTGCAGGAAATGGCGTATTCTCCTGCTTCCACGCCTTCCGGGGGCACTACCGATACATTCAGGCCCTGGCTGTCTCCAGGCTCTGCATCGATTGCCGCCACCTTGGTGGTCTCACCGGAAGGGGTAAAGCTTACATTCCAGCCTGCCGGGGCATTGGAGGATAAGCTGTAGGACTGGGTTTTCAGTCCGTTGTTGATTAAGGTAGTGCTGAAGCTGAAGGTAGTTCCGGATGGTCCTTCCTGCTCCGGATATTCAGAGGTAAAGCTTCCCTTTCCGGCATTTACCTGATTTACCTGGAAGGTGATGGTCTGGGTATCCTGAATGCCTTCCCCTGCGTAGGCCAGCACGGATGCCTGGTAGGTTCCCTCCGTCAGCTCGCCCGGCACGGTGATGTGCAGAGTCAGGCTTGCCCCCTCATCGCCGCTGTTTACATGGACGCGGCTCACCTGGTAGCTTCCGCCCTGCAGGTAGCCTTCCCATCCCTCCGGCAGGGAGGTAATGGACACATCCGCGTCCAGACCGCTTCCTGTGGTGTTCTCCAGATTCAGCCCGATGCTCAGGCTGTCTCCCGGCTTCACCGAAATGCCTGGATAGTCGGTGCTTAAATCCAGGCCTCCTGCTGCGTAGGCCCGCATATGACCGGTCAGAAGGGTGAAAAGGACAGCCGCAATCAGGGCAATACCCCAGATCCGGCGCCGTATCCCCATAAGCTCCTTTTCTTTTTTTACTGCAATGATTTTTTCCATAAAGCCTCTCCTTTCTGCCTGGGGCAGATATTTCTTTCCTGCAGCCTCAGGGCGGCAGGTTTTCTGATAAATATGATAGCGGAGAAAGCTTTAGTGAAACTGTAATATGTTTGAAATTCCTGTAAACTTTTTGGTTAGGGGAGAATCGATTTAAAAACGTGCATCGTCAAGTGTACAGGAAAAGGCCGCCGCTGCTTTGCATAGCAGCGGCGGCCTGGGAATGGATAAATGGGATTGTATAAATAGAAATCTTTTGCATTGTCTCTTTTCACTTCTCTTATCAGGAAGCCGAAATCATCCTGCCATCCGCACCTACATAATAGCCGTCAGGGGTAGCGGCATTGGTCAGCATCTTTCCGTCTGCGCCCAGGTAATACCACTGGCCGTTTTCATCCACCCACTCGCTGACTGCCAGGGCACCGTCGGAATGGAAATAATACCACACGCCGCCTTCTGCCTGCTGCCAGCCGGTGACCATGTATCCAGAGGAATTGATCCAGTAGTGCGCTCCGCCGTCCTCAATCCAGCGTCCTGCCGCTTTTGCGCCGTCGGGAAGAACATAATACCAGCCGTTTCCGTCCTGCTTCCAGCCAGCAGAAATACTCTGGGTGGAACCGGTCTGTCCGGCAGCTGAGGTGCTAATCTCTCCCTGCTGGGCCAGTGCAAAGCCGTAATCCAGCATGGCCTTAGTATCCGTGTAATGGGTTCCGCTGGCCTTCATCACCACGGCAACCAGCCGCAGGCCGTCACGCTCTGCACAGGTAACCAGCGTGTTTCCTGCCTTGGAGGTGTATCCGGTCTTTCCCGCCACGATGCCCTGATAGTACCGGGAATCCGTGGGATAAAGCATCTTGTGGCCCATGGAAACCGTCTGGCCGGAGCTGTTCTTGGTAGCCGGCAGCTGGTAGGACAGCGTGGAAGAAATGGCTGCCACCGTAGGATTGGCATAGGCCGCCCGGGCGATCAGCGCCATATCATAGGGTGTGGTGACATGGGTGCTGTCATTCAGGCCGTTTGGATTGGCAAAATGCGTTCCTTTACAGCCAAGCTGCGCCGCCCTCTGGTTCATCCGATCTGCAAAGGCTGCCACGCTGCCGGAAATATGCTCCGCCAGACCGTTGGCCACCTCATTGGCCGATTTCAGAAGAAGGGCATACAGGGACTGCTCCACCGTAAGCTGATCCCCTGCCGTAAGCTTGATGGTAACAGCACCCGACTCCAGATTTGTGGTAGCGGTCTCCGAGAAGGTCACTATCTCATCCATACTGCAGTTTTCCACCGTCAATAAAGCAGTCATGATCTTGGTAATGCTGGCCGGATAAAACTGCGTGGACGAATTTTTCTCAAAAAGAATCTGTCCGGTATTGCAGTTTAAGAGCACCGCTCCCTCCGCAGACACCGCAGGCGCTGCCACCTTGGAGGATCCAGCAAAAACGGTGCCCTCTAAGGACTGCTGGCTCTGGGACTGCTGATTGGAAGACTGAGGCCCCTGCGTCTGCTGATTCTGCTGCTGGCCCTGGCCTCCCGGACCGTATTCCCAGCCCTGGCCGGATGTGCCGGACTGGATGGTGCTGGATTGCTCCGTACCAGACTGCGCCGTACCCGGCTGTGCCGTGCCCTGCTGGACGCTTCCGCTGCTGGATGCTCCCGGCCCCTGCGCATATGGCGAGGAGGCCGTCCCGCTTCCTCCCGGGCCTTCCATGGAAACATTCGAAGATGATTCCGGCCCCTGGGACGATCCGTTTTGCGTCTGTCTTCCGGAAATGGGGTTGGGCTCAACGATGATCACTGCAGCCCCCGCTGTATTCGTACATAATAACGTAACTGCCGCTGCCGTGCAGAGCAGGCGTCTGATGATTCTCATAATCTGCTTTCCTCCGTATCTCAGTCTCATTTTTTCACTCTGAAAGAAAGTATAACATAAAATACCGCTATTTTTACCATAAACTGTTTACGATTTTCTGTCATTCTTTTTACATGGTCTCTCATAAACTGGAAAGAGAACCTTCTTCTGAGGAATTGCCTATGAAATCGTGGCTTGCCCTTCTCCTTTCCTTCCTCCTCACCTTCACCCCTGCCGGTTCGCTGCCGGCCGCTGCTGCCGTCTCTTCACCAGGCTCCGGCCCCCTCCTGCCTGTCTCCTCCCATCCAGCCGCAGCCGCCTTACCTGCCTTCTCCCCCACTGCTCCCACACTGGTCAGGCAGCCTGGAGAGGCCGTCTTGGCCAATGCCTCCGCCTCGGCGTCCTTTGACGTCTCCGCCCCTTCCGCCCTCCTGATGGAGGCCTCCACCGGCCAGGTGCTGTACGAAAAAAATGCTGACGAACCGCGAAGTCCCGCCAGCATTACGAAGATTATGACTTTGATTCTGATTTTTGACGCTTTAGAGGCCGGAGAGATCCAGATGACGGATGCCGTCACCACCAGCGCCTACGCCCAGTCCATGGGCGGCTCCCAGGTCTTTCTGGAGGAAGGGGAGGTGCAGACTGTAGAGACCCTGATCAAATGCATCGTCATTGCCTCCGGAAATGACGCCTCAGTGGCCATGGCAGAGTACATAGCCGGAAGCGAAGCAGAGTTTGTCCGCCGGATGAATGAGCGCGCCGCCGGGCTTGGCATGACCAATACCCACTTTGAAGACTGCTGCGGCCTGACCGATTCCCCCACCCATGTGACTACGGCCAGGGACATTGCCCTGATGAGCCGGGAATTAATCAACCGCTATCCCCAGATCCACACCTATTCCACCATCTGGATGGACACCATCACCCATGTGACCCGCCAGGGGACCAAGGAATTTGGCCTTTCCAACACCAATAAGCTGCTGAAGATGGCCACGAACTTCACCGTGACCGGCTTAAAGACCGGCTCCACCTCTCTGGCAAAATACTGCTTTTCCGGCACTGCGGAAAAGGACGGCGTCCGCCTGATCGCCTCCATCATGGCCGCGCCGGACTACAAGGCCCGCTTTTCCGATGCGATGACCCTCCTAAACTATGGCTTCAGCATATGCCGCCTGTATCAGGATCAGGAGCTTCTCCCTCTTCCTGCCATGACCGTGAAAAATGGCAAAGCAGACACGGTCCCCCTCACCTACCAGGACACCTTCTCCTGGCTCAGTCTGAATGGTGAGGATCTCTCCGCCATAGAAAAACAGCTGGTTCTCCAGGAGTATGCCGACGCTCCCGTCACCGCCGGAGGCCAGGCAGGATGGCTGGTTTATTCCCTTAATGGCGAGGAAATCGGGCGGCTTCCCGTTTACTATGCCGAGGATGTGGAAAAAGCCGGATTTACGGATTACTGGAAAGGGTTGGCAGAGCGGTTCCTTTTCGATTAATTCCACACCACCGGTGTAGGCCGTGCCGGATCAAATACATCCTCAGCCCGGAACAAATCATCCAGGCGGCGCACACCGCTTCCGCCCTCCTGGGCTGCGGCAATGTCCTGCCACATCCGGTAGCCGTCCAGATTCCGTCTTCCCTGCCGCAGGCAGTCATCGGAAATCTGCACCCAGTACTGGCTGGAATCCACTGTACAGAAGTAGCGGAAGCCCTTTTCCCGCAGATACTGATACTTTTGATTATCCGCCGTGTAGGGATGCCAGTCGGAAATATCGTCGCCGAAAGGATACAGGATAATATCTGTGGGGCCAATGAGTGTCTCTACCTCATTCTCCCATTTATCTGTGTCAATGCGGAAGCTGTCCATATCCAGCTGTCCCAGATACCGGTGCCCCCAGCTGTGGGAGGCCAGCTCCCAGCCATTGTCCCGCAGGCACTGAGCCACTTCTGCGGCCTGCCTGCGGTCCTCCTCGTAGGTGGGACTGTCCTGATAAGAGGCGGCTGTGCGGTAGCCCAGGATGCCTTCATAGCCGGTAAAGGCCAGCACCGCCCGGGCGCCCTTGTAGGAAAAGTCCGGATGTTCCTGGATAAAGCGCTCCAGAATGGGAACCAGATCAAATTCACCGGTCACTGCAGTTCCATCCTCCAGCACCATTTCGCAGGTAGGCTTCCCGTCCTCCCCGATGACAATCCGGCTGGCAAATCCGTCCCCGTCCATATAAGGATAATAGCACACATCATCCTGGGACATGACAAAGGCCTTCTTCCCCTCCGGCAGAAGGATCTTCCCCTTCACCATCCGGGTATTGCCGTTCTCATCGGTCTCCTCGTGGGCAAGATCGTGAAGGCGCACCAGCACAAAGCCCCGGTTATACATTTCATTGAGAATCTTCTCAAATTCATCCTTTGTGGTCATCACCTGATTGTATCCATTGGCATCGCTGTCGCCGTCAAAGGCCTTCGCCGTGTCAATCACCAGGGAGTGGAAAAACACATGGGTGACCTGGTTCACATCCTGCTCCACCAGCCCGGACTGAATCTCCTGGTAACGGCTCACCGCATCCTGGGCCTGCTGCTGACCGGAAAATTCTTCGTTTTCCTGAATCAGGGCAATGGCTCCCTCATAATCGTAACCAGCCGCCAGCCGTTCTGCCCGGGCAAGAAGAGCCTCCAGGGTAGCTGGCGCTTCCTCTCCATCCTTTGCCCCATCAGACGATGGCTGGCCTTCGCCCTGACCGCCGCTGCCGTCCTGGGCTTCATCCGAATTTGCCGAAGAATTTCCGCCGTCTTCCGGATTGCCGCCGTTCTCTTTGCCCCTTTCACCGTCTCCGGAATTTCCTCCCGGCACAGAACCATCTGGATTCAGCACCTGGCCTGGATTCACCAGAATCCCCTTCTCATCCTGTCCAAACAGATCACCCAGCCAGGAAAAGAACCGGCCGATAACCCCGGTATCTTTGTCTTCTGTATCTGCGGATCCAGCATCTGCAGCCTCGCCATTTACGGTCCCAGCATCTGCCGGAGACTGGATTCCATCGGCGGTCCCATCCTGATAAACGGTTTCTCCGGCCGACACATGGCGCCGCCGCAAAATACCATATCCAAAAATCCCCGCCGCAACAACAGCTGCCAGTATCACCAGATACACCAGCATCACCTTTCTTCTGCGGCGTTTCTTCTCATCCTTCCAACGCTCCTGCCGGCGTTTCAGAATATCCTCGTAATTTTTTTCATCCATAAATTGTATTCCTTTAGATAAATTTATCTCGATTATTCATGACCGCAGAGGGCCATGTACAATGCACGCTGCATTCATTATACCCTATTTGGAATACAAATACAACGAATCCTATCTTACAAAATCCTTGCTTCTGGCTTTCTTTTTATTCAGAAAAGCAGCTCATTCAGAAAAATAGCCACAAAAAGAGGAGATACCTCCTGCCTGGTATCTCCTCTTCTCTCTGCGTCAGATTACACTCTGGCGCCGTTTTCATCAATTGTATATCCATCTATAACCGTAGATGCTGCCATGCTTCCATCCGGGTTAAAGTAGTACCATTTGCCGTCAACCTCTGCCCAGCCGGAGTTGGCAAAAATGCCTCTGTTTCCGTCTGAAGCAGGATTTGCGTAGTACCACGTACCGTCCACAAGCAGCCATCCCGTTCTCATTCCTAAGTTGATGTCTATGCAGAACCATCCGCCATAGGTCTCATCATAGAAGATACCATCTCTGGCGTAGCCCTTGTCGTCGAAGGCATACCACTGACCGTTGACCATCTCCCACTGGAAAGCGATTCCCTGGGTGCCGTCTTCCTTCACCACAACGCTTCCTGTGGGCCAGGAGTTGTCCGCGAAAGACAGCCACCAGCCGTTTTCATTCTGCATCCAATGGCTCTGTCCGTCGCCAGTTACATTGCTGGCGCCGGTAACGATTCCCGTAACCGTGTTTACTGTTCCTTTAACGGAATCATTGTAGGTTCTGCCGCTGCTTCCCGAAGAAGAAGTAGTAAGGTCAGTACGTCCGGATCCACCCGAACCGCCGGAGCTTCCGCCAGAAGATCCGCCGGAGCCAGAACCGCTGCCAGAGCTCTTAACCGTAGCAATACCGTCACTGTTGATGGTATAAACCACGCCGTCCACAGTAACCTGTGTATCCGTCAGCATTGCACCATCTTCATCAAAATAGTAATTGTTTTCGTCAATCATCTTAAGGCCGGTGATCTTGCCGTCCTCATTAAAGCAGAACCAGTATTCTGCCTCACCGTCAGCATCCTTCCAGCCGCCGTAAACCGTCAGCTTGATCCATTTCGGAAGTCCGCTGTTGAGATCAAAGTAATAATCCGCTTCCTTCCAGCCTTCCTGGCTCGTCACCACCTGATTGGTCTCACTGGAAACCCAGCCGCTCAGCATGGCGCCGTCTGCACCGAAAGCATACTGCTTTCCTGCAATTGTTCTCAGTTCAAATACATCATGCTTTACCATAGTTCCGTCAGATTTGAAGTAATACCAGCTTCCGGAATACTCAACCCACTCCTTAGAAACCATGTAGCCATCTGCATCCAGATAATAGCTCTCATTTCCGTCCTCGACAATCTGTCCCTTTACCGGTTCGCCGTTCTGATAGAACATCTTGCCTGCATCGGTCTCTACCCAGCCGTCTGCTGCGGAAATCATTTCTGCCACGCCCTCATCGTCAAGCTGGTAAAGGATATTGCCTACCCAAACCTCCATACCTGTCCGCATGGCTCCGTCTTCACCAAAATAGTAAAGCTTCTCTTCAATCTCTTTCAGGCCTGTTGCCTTGCCATCTTTCTGGTCAAAATAGAACCAGTAATTGTCCTCTCCTGCAGCATCCTTCCAGCCGCCGTAAACCGTCAGTTCCTGCCACTCGGGAAGTCCGTTAATTTCATCAAAATAATAATCCGCTTCCTTCCAGTCTTCCTGGCCTGTCACTTCCTTGTTTGTGGCACTGGATACCCAGCCGATCAGCATAGCGCCGTCTTCACCGAAGGCATACTGCTTTCCTGCAATTGTTCTCAGTTCAAACTCATCATGCTTTACCATGGTTCCGTCGGATTTGAAGTAATACCAGCTTCCGGAATACTCAATCCACTCAGCGGAAACCATGTAACCGTCCTCATCCAAATAATAAGACTTGCCGCCAACTGTGATAATTTCATCCATCACCGGCTCGCCGTCCCGATAGTACATCTTTCCATCGGTTGTGGTTACCCATCCGTCTTCTCGCTCAGCTTCACTGTCACTTGCATGACCGGCGTCACTGCCGCTGGCCCGGCTTCTGGCTGTTACCCCCCCCAGGCGATTTGTCGACCTGGCAGAATTTTCCGCAGCGACTGCACTGGACACTGGAGCCGCCAGGTTCATAACCATTGCCGCAATCAGCATCCATGCGGCACGATTTCTCCCTATCATACGTTATCCTCCATCGTTTATGTATTTGTAAACTGCCCACAGATGATGACAATGGGCTTCCTGCTTCTTCGTCCCTTCAGCCTACTGACTCCACAGGCGTTAATTCGGACAGTCCCTGCCCTAATGTTCTGCACAATGAAAAGAAAGCTCCGCCTTTCCGTCAGCGCCTCCCTTCTCCGCTTTCCCATTGTGTATCCACAGGCCAAGGACAGTCTTTCCCGCACACACCCTGCGAAAGCTTTTTGGCGAAACCTTTGTATAATTTTACAATACACCACTGGGAAAATCAAGGAAAACGCAGATTTTCCACTGCATAAATATTGATAAAACAGTTTTGGAAAGCATTTTTCATCCTTTTCATCCCTTCCAAATCAAAAAGCAGCCATCCTCTGTTCAGACAGCTGCTTTTCTTATCTTTAAACTACTGGTAAAACGGATTTAAAACTGTACGTACCCGTCAATCTCTCCCGCCGGTTCCACGCTCTCCGCGTAAAGCACCGGCCCCTTGTCGCCGTAGTCCTTCCAGTACTCGTAGGCCACCTTCGCCTTTACATGCACCCACTGCCTGGTCTCCAGATTTTTCGCCTCTCTGGCCTTGCAGATGTAGCCGATAAAGGTCATATCCGCCTCGCAGCAGGTCATAGCCATGCGGCCGGGGACAAAATAATTCTTTGGAAATTCCGGGGATTTTAATACCATGCCGGTAAATTCCACCGTCTTTCCCTCGTAGCGCTCCGGCACATCCATGCAGTCAAAATACCAGATGCCGTAATCCTCCGGCTGGATGCGGATCACATCGGCGTGAACATCGTAAGGAAGATCCTCCTCCAGCATCTCCTGCTGAATCTCCCCTTCCTTATCCTCCAGAATCAGCTGACCGTTCTGGCACATAGCCCGGATGGTCCGCCGGTAGCTGGTCAGCATCTCGTCAGAAATGTCATCGCACCGATTGCAGATGACCAGCTCGGAATTGCGCAGCATTGCTCCCAGAAGGGGCTTCATGTTGGCAATGTAAAGATTCAGGGTGGAGCCGTCCAGGATGGTGATCTGCTGGTAAATGCTCCAGTCTCTGGGAAGCCGCAGATCATCCATATTCCACATGCCATTCCACTCGATCAGCACCCGCTCCGGATCATTCAACAGCTCCAGCTCCGTCAGGTATTCCGGCGTCAGCTTCTCCGGCTCATCGATATACACCACGCTGGTTCTCGTCCGTTTTAAGAGCGCTTCATCGTACTCCGTGTCACCCTCCTCGCACACAATGAGAAGGGTCTTTCCCTCTGTCTGGAAGTAGTCCTGGGCCATGGTAAACTGGAGGAACTGGGTCTTCCCTGCCTCCAGGAAGCCATTAATCAGGAATACCGGGATCATCTCATCATTTAAATCATACTCTGCCATCTGCTTACCCTCTGCCAAATGCCTTCTTTAACTCTTCTTCCTTAAGCCGTGCGCCGATCACGCAGATCTTTCCTGTGTAATCCGGACGACCCTTCCGGATCTCATACTGCTCCGGAACCAGGTCAAAATACAGCCACTCCCCTGCTTCTTTTGTGGGAACCATGCCCTTGGCCCGGAGAACCTCGCCGTAATGGGTGGTCTCTGCCAGTTCCTCCAGGATTCCCTCCAGCACTTCCCGGCTGAAGGGCGCTGCCGTCTCCATGCCCCAGCTGGTGAAAACCTCATCGGCGTGGTGATGATCGTGGTCATGGCAGCCGCAGCTGCAGCCCTCGCCGTGATCGTGGTGATGATGGTCGTGGCCTTCGTGGTCATGGTGGCAGCTGCACTCCTCGTCATCGTGGTGATGGTGATGCTCGTGGCCCTCGTGGTCATGCTCGTCATGGTCATGATGGTGGCAGCCGCACTCCTCGTCATCGTGGTGATGATGCTCGTGGCCCTCGTGCTCATGATGATGGCAGCCGCACTCTTCGCCATCATGGTGATGATGCTCATGGCCCTCATGGTCATGGTCTTCGTGCTCATGGTCATGATGGTGGCAGCCGCACTCCTCACCATCGTGATGGTGGTGATGATGCTCATGCTCCCGATACTGCTCCTGCACCTCTGCCATCAGATCCTCCAGCATGGTGTCCGGCTTCTCGATGATTTCCAGCAGCTGCGCGCCGGTCAGCTGGTCTATGGGGGTAGTGATGATGGATGCCTTGTCATTCAGCTCCCGGATCATGGAAACTGCAGCCTCTACCTTATCCTGGTCTGCGATATCCGTACGGCTGAGAACGATATTTCCGGCGTACTGAATCTGGTTATTGAAAAACTCGCCGAAATTCTTCATGTACATCTTACACTTCTTTACATCCACTACCGTTACCGAGCTGTTCAGGGTCACGTCCAGATCGGCGGATACATCCCGCACGGCCTTCATCACATCGGAAAGCTTTCCTACGCCGGATGGCTCGATGATCACCCGCTGAGGCTGATACCGGGTGATTACCTCCTGAAGGGACTTGCCGAAATCACCCACTAAAGAGCAGCAGATACAGCCGGAATTCATCTCCCGGATCTCGATGCCGGCATCCTTTAAAAATCCGCCGTCAATGCCGATCTCGCCAAATTCATTTTCAATCAGCACCACCTGCTCACCTGCAATGGCTTCCTCCAGAAGCTTCTTAATAAATGTTGTCTTTCCGGCTCCCAGGAAACCGGAGATCACATCAATCTTTGTCATAATCTTTATTTCCTTCTTTCTCTGAACTGGCGGCAATCCTTCTAATATAGCCGCCTTTGAAACAAAACCTTTGCGCTGCCTATCATTTTGGCACAAAGCGGCCGGAAAGTCAAGAGACCGTCCGACCGCAAAGTTTTTCTCGTTAGCCTTCTCTATCCTCTCAGCCGCCCGGCCGCCTGCCACGCGCCGAACAGCAGAAAGCAGGCCAGATTCACCACCACCACGCTGGCCCCTGCCGGTGTGGAGAAGGTGTAGGACAGCACCATGCCGATGGCAAAGCAGACCACCGACACGATCCCCGAGGACAGCACCACGCCAAAAAAGCTTTTAAAGACCCGCATGGAGGTGAGGGCCGGGAAGATAATCAGACTGGAAATCAGCATTGCCCCCATCATCCGCATGCCCAGCACGATGGTTACCGCCGTGAGAATGGCAATCAGCACATTGTACCGGTCCACCCGCACACCGGTGGCCTTGGCAAAGCTTTCATCAAAAGTCACCGCAAACATCTTGTGGTAGCAGAAGACAAAGAGGCCCAGCACAATCGCCGACAGCACCACGCTTAAGCGCACATCCGCAGGGCTCATGGCCAGAATGCTTCCGAACATATAGCTGCTGATATCCGTGGTCATTCCCGTAGTCATAGAGGTGACCAGAATGCCGATGGCCAGGGCGCTTGCAGAGATCATGGCAATGGCCGCATCGCTTTTCATTCTGCCGTTTTCCGTGATTCGCAGCAGGAAAAATGCCGCCAGCACCACCACCGGTATGGACACAGCCAGAGGTGACCAGCCCACTGCGATGGCCACAGAAAGGGCGCCAAAGGACACATGGGATAAGCCGTCTCCAATCATGGAATAGCGCTTAAGCACCAGGCTGACGCCAAGGAGGGAGGCACAGAGAGACACCAGTATCCCGCCCACAAAGGCCCTCACCAAAAAGGGGTAGGACAGCATTTCCATCAACAGGCTCATTCCTCATCACCTCCCAAAAACTCCAGCCCCGCCTGGCTCTTCACATAATCCTTTACATTTCCATAATAAACTACCCGCTGCTGCAGGTGGAGGATCTTATTGGCCTGATGGACCACATTTTGAATATCGTGGGAAACCATCAGGATGGTGACCTTGTCCTCCCGGTTCAGCTGCCGAATCAATGCGTACAGCTCCTGGATGGCCGAAGGGTCCAGCCCGGTAATAGGCTCATCCAGGATTAACAGCTTCCTGGTGGCGCAGAGTGCCCGGGCGATCAGCACCCGCTGCTGCTGGCCGCCGGAAAGCTCCCGGTAGCATTTTTTCCGAAGGCCCAAAATCCCCAGCCGCTCCATATTTTCCAGGGCCAGCTCCTTATCCGCCCGGGAAAAGAAAGGGCGGCGCCCCATATGGCTTAAGCAGCCGGAGCGAACCACTTCAAATACCGTGGCCGGGAAATCCCGCTGTGCCGCCGTCTGCTGCGGAAGGTAGCCAATGCCGGTGCGGCGCAGCTCTTCATCCACCGTAAGAGTGCCCGCCGTAGGCTTAAGAAGCCCTAAAATCCCTTTCATCAGGGTGCTCTTTCCCGAGCCGTTCTCTCCCACGATGCACAGGTAATCGCCAGGATTTACTTCCATGCTCACATCGATTACCGCATCGTGGTTCTCATATCCAAAATCCACATGTTCACAGGTGATCAGCGCACTCATTATTCAACCTCTTTCTGTTGGCCCGCTGGTTCAGGGCCTTCCACGCCAAGTCCAATCCGCAGATTTTCTACATTCTGCTCCATTAACTGCAGGTAGGTCACGCCCTCTTCAAATTCCTGCCGGGTCACATTGTGGCAGGAATGGAGAAGGAGGGGCTTTGCTCCCGTCTCCTCGCTGATGATTTCCGCCACCCGGTGGCTGGAAAGCTCCAGATAATACACTGCCGGAAGCTCCTTCTCCCGCACCTGGTCAATCAGGTAGGCAATGGTTCTGGCGCTTGGCTCCGTGTCCCCGCTGCAGCCTGCAAATGCCGCCCGGTAGGAAAGCCCGTAGGTTTCCGTAAGATAACGGAAAGGAAAACGGTCCGCCACCACAAGCATATCCCGGGTTCCTGCATTTACCGTTTCCCGGAAGGCCTCGTCCAGAGAAGAAAGACGCTCCTTGTAGGCGGCGGCATTGGCCTCATAAATTGCCTGATTATCCGGGTCTGCGCCGCAGAGGGCCTGACAGATTACGTCCACAATGGTCATGGCATTTACCGGAGATGTCCAGATATGCTCATCGTACTCGATTTCCGCTAACTGGCCCGGTGCAAGGGTTTCTGCGGCGCCTGCAGCATCTTCTTCGTGGTCATGATCATGAACATCCCCCGGCTCCTCGCCATCCTCATGGTCATGTCCGTGCTCTGCATCCTCCATGCCTTCTACCAGCTCCTCCTCCAGCACATCCACATAATCCATCATGCGGACATCTATCATCTGGGAGCGGTCAAGAGAATCCAGAACCTCTTCCACCCAGTGCTCCATATGTCCCCCATTATAAAGGAAGACATCCGCCTCCTGGATCTTAATTACATCGGCGGGGGTAGGTTCAAAGGAATGGCTGTCCATCCCGGCAGGCACCACCAGCTCCAGCTTCACCCGGTCCCCGGCCACCTGGCGGACAAAATCATAATAGGGAAAAAGGGTAACCGCCACCGCCAGGCGGCTGTCATTCCCGCTGCCGCCTTTTTTGCTGCCTTCCATGTCCTCTGCCCCGGAAAAACCGCAGCCCCAGAGGGTTAAAGCCAGAGAAAACACCAAAAGGCCAGGCAGAAGCCGGGACAGCTCCCCCCTGCTCCTTCCGTCTTTTTCTGAAAAAAAGGGTAATTTCATGATAATCCTTTCTGCAAACATTACACCGGGCAAAGGCTCCTGAGCCCAGGATTCCCTGCCCGCTTCAAACCGTGGCCCCTAGTATATCACACAACATTTGGTCTGGCAAGAAAAGGCTGTGTCTGACGAGACTCAATAAGATTATATTTTTCCACATAATTATCCACATTATCAACATTTTTCTGTTGATAACTTTATTTTTAATTATTTTACAAAATTTTTACCTTTTTGACAGAAATCGACAGTGAACAATTTTTATAAAAATAAAGAAGCTCCGAAAAATGTCTTCCACTTTCCGAAGCTTCCTTATTGAATATCTTAATTCGCTTTTTTCTTAAGCACCGCCAGCACCAGACAGCCTACGATGGCCCCAACCGCCACAGAGACCAGATACATTGCCGGATTTCCGATGGTCGGCAGGACGAAGAGCCCGCCGTGAGGCGCCCGCAGGGTGCAGCCAAAGAGCATGGATAATCCACCGGCCACCGCAGAGCCCAGGATACAGGAGGGAAGAATCCGCAGCGGATCCTGAGCCGCAAAGGGGATGGCGCCCTCAGTGATAAAGGAAAGGCCCATGATGTAATTGACTATGCCGGACTGTCTTTCCTTTTCCGTAAACTTGTTCTTAAAGAAGGTGGTGCAGAGGGCGATGGCCAGAGGCGGAACCATACCGCCTGCCATAACCGCGGCCATAATATCGTAATTCCCCTCTGCCAACTGGGCTGTGCCGAATACGTAAGCGGCTTTATTGAAGGGGCCGCCCATGTCAATGGACATCATTCCGCCCAGGACTGCGCCCAGAAGCACCTTGCTGCTGCCGCCCATGCCGCCAAGCAAGCCGTTCAGGCCGTCATTAATCATGCCCATCAGCGGATTGATGAGGGTGGTGACCACCGCAGTGAGAAAGATTCCCAGTACCGGGTAAATCAGCACCGGCTTGATTCCCTCCAGGGACTTGGGCAGATGGCTGCAGACCTTCTTTAAGCCCAGCATCAGATATCCGCCTGCAAAACCGGCGAACAGCGCACCCAGGAACCCGGCATTTACCGCGCCGCCTGCCGGG
Organism: Lachnospiraceae bacterium; assembly: GCA_017889125.1. Taxonomy (GTDB): domain Bacteria; phylum Bacillota; class Clostridia; order Lachnospirales; family Lachnospiraceae; genus Caccovicinus. Next base: position 11,046 of record JAGHER010000142.1, on the reverse strand, counting down.
TTTGCAAAGGTGGCGCCCATCTTGGCAATCATTCCGCCTACAAAACCGGCCGCCAGTCCGGGACGGTCAGCAATGCTCATGGCAATGAAACCGGCCAGAACGGGAAGCATCATGCCGAAGGCCTGCTCGCCTACCGTCTTTAAGTAAGCGGCCAGCGGCGTATTCTTTCCGAAGTTTGCCGGATCGATGGAGTAATCATCCAGCAGAAAAGCCAGGGCAATCAGGATGCCGCCGCCGATCACGAAGGGCAGCATGTGGGATACGCCGTTCATCAGGTGCTTATAAATGGTTCTTCCCGCCCCGTCTGTGCTCTGTGTGCTGCCTTCCTCCCGGCTGCCGGACTGGGCGTGGTAGATGGGCACGGTGCCGCTGACCGCCTTTTTAATCAGCTCCTCGCCCTTGTGGATGCCGTCAGCCACGGGAACCATCAGCACCGGCTTTCCGTCAAAACGGGCCATCTCCACATTTTTGTCAGCTGCAATGATGATGGCCTCAGCGCTGCGGATTTCCTCCGGGGTCAGCACATTGGCCGCGCCGCCGGAGCCATTGGTTTCTGCCTTCACCGGGATTCCTAACTTCTTTCCGGTGTTCTCCAGATTTTCCGCCGCCATGTAGGTGTGGGCGATTCCTGTGGGGCAGGCGGTAACGCAGAGCACCCGATAGCCGCCAGATAAAGATGCGGCCGCGCCCTGTCCGTCGGCACCGGCCGCGCCTGACTTTCCGCTGCCGCCATTTCTGCCTGCTGCGCTCGACTTTCCGCTGCTGCCGTCACTGTCTGCCACACTTGATTTTCCGCTGCCATTGCCGCCTGCGGTTCCAGCCTGGCCACTGCCGCTTCCTTCCCGATCCGGCTCCCCTCCGGATCCCTGTGTATCGTTTTTCTCCCCAAAATGTGCAGTCTCCGCCTCATCGATCACTGCCAGAAATTCATCCGCATCCCCGGCAGCCAGAAGCTTTTCCTTAAAGCCAGGATTCATTAACAGCGTGGACAGGTTAGCCAGTGCCTCCAGATGCACATCCGCTCCGTCTGCCGGAGCGGCAATCATGAAGATCAGATTGGCCAGGGATCCGTCAAAGGCGTCATAATCCACACCGGCAGGAACGGTCACCGCCGCAAGGCCCGGCTCCTTTACCGCATCCACCTTTGCATGAGGGATGGCAATACCGTCCCCAACCGCTGTGCTGCCAAGGGCTTCCCTTGCCAGGATTCCTTCCTTATAACCAGCCTTATCCTTAAGCCGCCCGCCTGCGTCCATAAGACCCACCAGGCGGTCGATGGCCTCCTCCTTAGAGCCCAGCGCCACGCCTAACGCTATGCTTTCCTTTTTGAGCATCTCCGTAATTCTCATTTTCCCTGACCTCCCATCAAAGCGTCTCATACAGTCCGCGGATCATTTCCCCGCTTCCCAGCCCATCAGAAAATGCGGTAGCCCCTCCCGCCGCAGTTCCCAGCTTCAGCGCATGGCCGTAATCGCCATTTTCCAGATACCCGGCAAGGAATCCGGCCACCATGGAATCCCCGGCGCCCACAGAATTTTTCACCGTGCCCTTCGCCGTCCCCTGGGTGTAAACCTGCCCGTCCTCTGCCAGGAGAATAGCGCCGTCCCCGGCCATGGAAACCAGCACGTTCCGCGCCCCCATCTGCTGAAGCTTGGCCCCGCAGGCAAGAATTTCCTCCCTGGTCTTAAGCACCTTTCCAAACATGTCGCCCAGCTCATGGTGATTGGGCTTAATCAGGAATGGATGATAGGGAAGAACCTTAAGAAGCAGTTCCTTCTCCGCATCCACTGCCGTAAGGATGCCCCGGCCGGAAAGCCGTTTCACGATGGTCTCGTAGATGTCTTTGTCAATGGCCGCAGGAATGCTTCCGGAAAGCACCAGCACATCCCCCTCCTTCAGACAGTCAAGCTTCTGAAACAAAAGCTCCACATCCTGGCCGGTGATCTTCGGCCCCATGCCGTTGATCTCGCTCTCCTCATCGGATTTCAGCTTCACATTGATCCGGGACATCCCCTCCTTCACCCGGATAAACTCCGAATCAAAGCCCAGGGTCTTTACTCCCCGCGCAATCTCCTCCCCGGTGAAGCCTGCCACAAAGCCCAGGGCCGTGCTCTTCATCCCCAGATTTGCCAGAACCGCCGATACATTGATGCCTTTTCCCCCATAATAGATGTCTTCCTTCACGGTGCGGTTCACCTTGCCAACGGCAAAATGCTCTACCCTGACCACATAATCCAGGGCAGGATTAAATGTAACCGTGTAAATCATACGTCACCTCTCCTTGATTTTATGAAATTTCATTTCATCTGTTGTGTATATCATAGTACAGTAATTTCATTTCGTCAATACTCATTTATAAGAAATATTATTTCGTGTAAAATTTCATCAGTTTACACAATCCTTCTTCTTATTTTTTATCCATTCCGCCAGGATTTTATGCATAATGCCAAAATATGCACGCCAATGCTTTCATCCGCGTTTCTCGAAAAAGAAAAGAAGCAGGCTGCCAGAAGGAATTTTCTTTTCTGGTCATCCTGCTTCTTCAATTAAGACACGCCGCTCTTATCCGGCAGCATAGCCCGCTCGTGGCGCCGGATATGCTCCGGCGCGTCCTTTCGGCTGGCGAATAAAAATAAATACAAAATCTCCACTACCATCATGGAAGCAATCCGGGAAAACCAGAATTCCTCCGTGAGAAGCTTTTCCCTGGTGGCCGTAACCAGCCGCCGATGGCAGAGGGCAGCCAGAGGGGAGTTGGGGTTATTGGTGATGATGATAAGCTTTGCGCCATTTTCCCTGGCGCCCCGGGCCAGGGTCTGGAGGCGCCTGGACATGCCGGAATTGGAGATCAAAAGGAGTACATCTCTGGAGGTCAGGTTAAAAGCGTGGGCGGCCTCCTCCTCCCAGATGGTCCCGGCCACGGCCCGGATTCCCAGCTGGTTCAGCTTAAAGGCGCAGTCCATAGCCACAGGGATCGTATTGCCCACCGCCGCCACCTGCACCGTCTGAGCGTTCTCCAAAAGCTGCAGCACCTGCTCCAGTTCCTCCTCATCCATCATAGCTGCCGTCTCCTCCAGCTCCGCCACCTTGTTTGCCAGAATATTCTGAATGGACTGGCGCTTCTCCTGCCGGTCAATGTCATTGGTCACCTGCACCGCCTTCTGGCTTTCCTCCATTACTTCCTTCGCCAGCGCCAGCTTCAGGCTCTGAAAACTCTTAAAGCCGCACCGCCTGCAGAAGCGGGAAACGGTGGCATCGCTGGTCTTGCTGGCCGCCGCCAGTTCCGCCACGGTCATCTCCACCACCTCTTCCTTCCGCTCCATAATGCAGTCGGCTATCTTTTTTTCCGCTTCGAAAAACTGGTCATAACAGGCGCAGATGACCCCAAGCACACTTTGTCCTTCCTTCATGCAAATCTCTCCCTGAATGCAAATCTTTTTTCATTTTACTCTGCCTGGCCGCCGGATGTCAACTGCAAACCGCATTCTCAACCCACGCTGTTCCCCACGGCGTACCACTCGCTGCTACCAGTTTTCTGTTTACATCGCAATTTTTGCATCCTGGATTTCATCCGCATCACTGCTTCCCGTCACTCAGTCTCCCGCACAGCCGCCTTCATCTCCCGCACATATTCCATCAACGGCTCCCTGGCCTGATCCTGATACCGGGCGATAATCTTTACAATCGCACTCCCCACAATAGCTCCGTCTGCCGCAGCCGCCATCTCCTTTGCCTGAGCCGGCGTGCTGATACCGAAGCCTATGGCCGCCGGAGTGTCCGTCACCTCCCGAATCACCTTCACCATGGAGCCGATATCCGTCTCAATCTCCGCCCGCACGCCGGTAACGCCCATGGAGGACACCACATAGATAAAGCCCTTTGCCTCCGAGGCAATCTGCTTAATCCGCTGGCATGAGGTGGGCGCAATCATGGAAATCACATCCACGCCGTAATCCTTTGCCAGGGGGGCCAGCTCCTCCTTCTCCTCATAGGGGAGGTCCGGAATAATCAGACCGTCCACCCCCAGCTCCCTGCATCGCTCCAGAAATGCCTCGTATCCATAATGGAACACGGGATTTAAATACGTAAGAAAGACTAAGGGCACCTGGCTTTTCTCCCGCACCTGCCGCACAATGTCAAATACGCCATTCACCGTCATGCCCGCCTTAAGGGCCCGCACATTGGCCTCCTGAATCACCGCACCCTCTGCGGTAGGATCGGAAAAGGGAATGCCGATCTCAATCAAATCCGCCCCAGCCTCTGCCATGGCCAAAACGTAATCTACCGTACACTCTGCCGACGGGTCGCCTGCCGTCAAAAATCCGATAAATGCCTTTCCATTGGAAAATGCCTTGTGAATCTTACTCATGGATATCCCTCCCTCTGTATCTTGCAATTGCCGCCACATCCTTATCGCCCCGGCCCGACAGGCAGATAATCACGCTCTCCGAAGGCTCCATCTGGGGAATCACCTTTTTCGCATAAGCCACTGCATGGGCACTCTCAATGGCGCAGATGATGCCCTCCGTCCTTGCCAGGTATTCAAAGGCATCCACCGCTTCATCATCCGTCACCGGCACATACTCTGCCCGTCCAATGTCGTGAAGGTAAGCGTGCTCCGGCCCGATTCCCGGGTAATCCAGCCCTGCGGAAATGGAATACACCGGGGCAATCTGCCCGTTTTCATCCTGGCAGAAGTAGGACTTCATCCCGTGGAAAATGCCCAAGCTTCCCGTGGCAATGGTGGCCGCCGTTTCCTTTGTATTCACGCCTCTTCCTGCCGCCTCACAGCCGATCAGCCGCACGCCTTCATCAGGGATAAAATGATAAAACATGCCCATGGCATTGCTCCCGCCGCCCACACAGGCAAATACCGCCGCCGGAAGCTTTCCTTCCTTTTCCAGGATCTGCTCCCTGGCCTCCCGGCTGATGACGCTCTGGAAATCCCGCACAATGGTGGGGAAGGGATGAGGCCCCATCACCGAGCCCAGCACGTAATGGGTGTCCTCCACCCGGCAGCTCCACTCCCGCATGGTCTCGTTTACTGCGTCCTTAAGGGTCTGGGTTCCCGTGGTCACCGGGTGTACCTTTGCCCCGAGAAGCTCCATCCGGTACACATTCAAGGCCTGCCGGTCTGTGTCCTCCTTGCCCATAAACACCTCGCACTCCATGCCCATCAGCGCCGCTGCCGTAGCCGTCGCCACCCCGTGCTGGCCTGCTCCCGTCTCGGCAATCAGCCTGGTCTTTCCCATGCGCTTGGCCAGAAGGGCCTGTCCCAGCACGTTGTTGATTTTGTGGGCGCCGGTGTGGTTTAAATCCTCCCTCTTTAAGTACACCTTCGCCCCGCCCAGGTCTTTGGTCATATTTCCTGCGTAGTATAAAAGGGACGGCCGGTTGGCGTATTCCCGGAACAAATCGTTCAGTTCCTGGTTAAATTCTGCGTCATTTTTGTAATATTCGTAAGCTTCCTCCAGCCGGATCAGTTCATTCATCAGCGTTTCCGAAATGTACTGCCCGCCATGGATGCCAAATCTTCCTTTGCTCATTTGTCTGTCCTCCTGCCGATTTTTTGCGTTCTCGTCTCTCTTGCTCTTTTCACGTTTTTCTTCGCACGCATCTTTCATGCACATTCAGCTTTCTCACAAGCTCAACGTTCCTGTATTTTCCGCTTCCTCACATCTTCTGCTTTCCCGGACTTCTCGTCTCTTCTTCCCTCTCCGCCTTCTCCTGCCCGCTTTTCTTTCCGTCCTATCCCATCGATTTTTTCACTCCGCTGCCCGCACCTGCCGGATAAAGCGCCGGATCTTTTCTTCATCTTTTTTTCCAGCCGTCTCCACGCCGCTGCTCACATCCACCCCAAAGGGTGAAAGCCGCCTCACCGCCTGCCGCACATTTTCCGGGTCCAGGCCGCCTGCAAGGAAAAATGGCTTTTCCGTCAGATTTTCCAGCCGATTTTCCTCAATCAGGCTATAGTCGAAGGCACTTCCCGTCCCTCCCGGTCCATTGTCTAAGAGAAGGTAATCGGCCCTGCTGTCTGCCCACTGCCGGATGGATTCCGGCCCGGTGACGGAAACAGCCTTGATCACCATCGCCTTTCCTCCGGTAAGCGCCTTCACTTTCCCGATGGTTTCTTCCGTCTCCTGTCCGTGAAGCTGGATTAAATCAATAATCCCCTGGCTAAAAAGCCATGCCTCCTCTTCCGGGTCTCCGTTGACAAACACCCCCACCGCAAGGATTCCCGGAGAAAGCAGCGCCTTCAGCTGTCTGGCCTGCTCTGGACTTACCTGCCTGCGGCTTTTGGCAAACACAAGACCAATGTAATCCGGCCGCCAGCGGTTCGCCGCAGCAATATCTGCCGGGCGGGTGAGGCCGCAGATTTTGATCCGGGGCGAGTAGCCGCCCGCCATCACCGTGCCTCCCTTCGGAAGGCTTCCATAAGGGCTTTCTTGTCCCCGGCCCGCATAAAGGCCTCGCCGATTAGCACCGCATCTGTGCCATTTTCATAAAGCCTTCGTAAATCCTCTGCTGTCCGGATGCCGCTCTCGGAGACAAAGCACACTGACGGCGGAACCAATTCTCGAAGCCGCACCGAGTTATCGATATCCACCGTAAAATCCTTCAGATTCCGGTTATTGACCCCGATAATCCCAGCCCCAGCCGAAAGCCCCATCTCCACTTCCTCTGCCGTGTGGGCTTCCACCAAAGCAGAAAGCCCCAGGCTGCGGGCGATTTCCAGATATTCCTTCAGCTGATTCCCGCTTAACAGGCTGCAGATGAGCAGCACCGCTGAAGCTCCCAGCACCTTTGCCTGGTAAATCATGTATTCATCCACCGTAAAATCCTTCCGCAGTACGGGAATCCCCGCCTGTCCGGCGATTTCCTCCAGGTATTCATCCCGCCCCAGAAAACGGGTGGGCTCCGTCAATACGGAAAGGGCCGCCGCACCGGCTTCTTCATATTCTCTGGCGATTTCCCGATAAGGGAAGTCTGCCGCAATGACGCCCTTGGAGGGGGATGCCTTTTTCACCTCGCAGATAAAGGAAAGTCCCGGCCGTTTTATTGCCTGACAAAAGGGAAAGCCTGTATCCGCGTTCATCTCCTCCGCCATCCGCCGCATGGCAGCCGGGGAGATCTTATTTTTTTGTTCAGCTGCGCGCTCTCGGGCCGCAGCCGCCAGCTCCTCCAGTATTTTCATCTGCTGCACCTGCTCCTCTCTTAATCCACCGTTTTATCCTGGCTCAACGCAATAAACCGCTCCAGCTGTCTGGCTGCCTTCCCGCTGCCAATCATCTCCTTCGCCAGCTGGATTCCTTCTTCAATCGAGGCTGCCTTTCCGGCAATGTATAAGGCCGCGCCGGAATTTAAAAGCACCGCATCCGTCTTTGGCCCCTGCTCCCCGGCAAGAATAGCCCGGGTGATGGCCGCATTCTCCTCGGGCGTTCCTCCGGTCAGATCCTCTTTCCGGCAGCGGACAAAGCCAAACTGCTCCGGCGTAATCTCATAGGAGGAGAAGCTTCCGTCCCGCACCTCGCAGATCTTGGTGGACTCGCTCATGGAAATTTCGTCCAGCCGGTCACGGCCGTAGACCACCAGCGCCCTGGCTACCCCGAGATTATTCAGTACCCGCGCCAATGGCTCCACCAGGCCTTCATCGTAAACGCCCATCACCTGCATATTTGCTCCGGCCGGATTAGTCAGAGGCCCTAAAATGTTGAACACCGTGCGGATTCCCAGCTCCCGCCGCACCGGCGCCACGTACTTCATGGCGATGTGATAATTCTGAGCAAAAAGGAAGCAGATGCCAATCTCCTTTAAGATCTCCGCGCTGCGCTTCGGGCTTACGGCAATATCCACGCCCAGCGCCTCCAGTACGTCTGCCGCGCCGCACCGGCTGGAGGCCGCCCGGTTTCCGTGCTTGGCCACCGGCACGCCCGCCGCTGAGATCACCAGGGCAGATGTGGTGGAAATATTAAAGGAATTAGAGCCGTCCCCGCCGGTTCCCACGATTTCCAGCACATCCAGGTCATGGAGCAGGCGGATGCAGTGCCTGCGCATTCCCGCCGCCGAGCCCGTTACTTCATCGATGGTTTCGCCTTTTAAACTGAGGGCCGTCAGATACGCACTCATCTGCACCGGGGTTGCCTGGCCGCTCATGATCTCATTCATTACCGCTTCAGTCTCTTCGTAAGTCAGATTTTCCTTTGCCGCTAACTTTGTAATCGCCTCTCGAATCATATCGTTAACTCCTTTTCCGCATTTTTTATCTATTCTTTATTTGTTTTCGCTTGCTTTGTAAATCTGCCCGCTCCGCAAATTTATCCGCAAATCCTTCTATACACACCGGATTAAATTTTCCATCATCTGCCGCCCCTGAGGCGTGAGAATGGACTCCGGGTGAAACTGAAGGCCGTACACCGGGTACTCCTTGTGCTCCACCGCCATGATCTCCCCGTCTGCCGTCCTGGCCGTCACTGCCAGGCAGTCCGGCAGGGTCTCTCCGTCCGCTGCCAGGGAGTGATACCGCCCTACGGTAAGCTCTGTGTCCATTCCCTGAAAAAGCCTTGCGCCGGGATCCGTATAAATCCGGGAGGTTTTCCCGTGCATCAGCTGCTTTGCGTATGTCACCGCACCGCCGTAGGCCCGGCAGATGGCCTGATGGCCAAGGCACACCCCAAGGATGGGGATAACCCCGCCAAGCCGCTTTACCGCCTCGATGCAGACACCTGCCTGCTCCGGCCGCCCCGGCCCGGGAGAAAGGATTAAAAGCTCCGGCCCTTTTTCCAAAATCTCCTCCACGGTAATGGCGTCATTCCGCACCACCTGGATATCCGGCTCAATGCTTCCCACCAGCTGGTACAGGTTATAGGAAAAGCTGTCATAATTATCAATCAGCAGAATCATAAGTCCTCTCCTTTCCCCGCCGTCTCAATGGCATTCAGCACGGCGCGCGCCTTGTTTAAGCATTCCTGGTATTCAAGCTCCGGCACACTGTCCGCCACGATTCCCGCGCCGCTTCGCACCGTCACCTTTCCGTCCCTGGCGTAAGCCAGCCGGATAGCAATGCATACGTCCATATTTCCAGAGAAATCCAGATACCCTACGGCCCCACCGTAAAGGCCCCGGCGTCCGCCCTCCAGCTCCTCAATAATCTGGCAGGCCCGAATCTTCGGCGCTCCCGAAAGGGTTCCCGCCGGAAGGATGGCATCCAGAGCATCCAAAGCGTCCTTATCCTCACGAAGCCTTCCGGTGACGGTAGAGCCGATGTGCATCACGTGGGAATACCGCTCGATGCTTAAATATTTTTCCACCTTCACTGACCCGATCCGGCTTACCCGGCCAATATCGTTCCGCCCAAGATCCACCAGCATGTTGTGCTCCGCCAGCTCCTTCTCGTCAGCCAAAAGCTCCTTTTCCAGTCTGGCATCCTCCTCATCTGTCTTTCCTCTCGGCCTTGTGCCTGCCAGGGGAAAGGTGGAAATGCAGCCGTCCGTCAGCTTTGCCAGCGTCTCCGGCGATGCTCCGGCGATTTCCACATTTCCCGAAAAATAAAACATGTAGGGCGAAGGATTCGTTGTCCGCAGCACCCGATAGGCATTGAGAAGGCTTCCCGAAAATTCCGCCTCCAGTTCATTGGAGAGAACCACCTGGAAAATATCTCCCTCCAGGATATGTTTCTTTCCCGCTTCTACCATGGCACAGTACTCTTCTTTGGTAAATGCAGGCCGGAATTCACTTTTCAGCTCCAGGCCCTCCGCCGGAGCCTCTGTCCCATGGCGGATCAGCTCTTCCATGGCCTTTAAATCCGCCTCCGCCCGGCGGTAATCCTCCTCCAGACAGTCCAGGCGGACATTGTCAATCAGCAGGATTTTCTGCCGGAACTGGTCAAAGGCGATCACCTTGTCAAAGAGCATCAGGTCTGCGTCAGGGAAGTCGGACTCTGCCGATTCCACTCCATTCCCCTGAGACTTCGTTTCCCCAGCCATCTCCGCTGCTTTCGCTTTCTCAAGGTTCCTCGCCGCATCCCCACTCCCGGCTCCCGTCCGCAGCACCGGCTCCCCGTATTTCACGTAATCGTAGGAAAAATAACCTACCAGCCCGCCGGTAAAGGGCGGCATCCCCTTCACCTTGGGACTTTTGTATTCTGCAAGTACCTGCCGGATGATCTCCCTGGGATGGCTAATCTCCTCCTCCCGGACGCCCTCCGACCCGGTAACCACAGCCCGGTTTCCCCGGCACACAATCTCCATGGCCGGATCGTAGCCCAGAAAGGTATAGCGCCCCCACTGGCGGGAATCCTCCACGCTTTCCAGAAGATAGCAGTGGCTGCTCACCGCCTTTAAGATCCGCAGCACCTGGATAGGCGTCCGCTGATCCGCATACAGCTCCCGGCATATGGGGATGCGGCGGTATCCCAGTCCGTTTTCTGCCCTTGTCCCATCACCCGCGCCAGCTGAATTCACGGAATTGGCCATATTCACGACATCAGCTGCGTCAACCATATTCGCGGCGCCAGCATCTTTTGCCAGACCTCCTATGCCATCCGCACCGGCCTCCCTGGCCGCCTGTCTCACTTCTTCCAAAGTCATCATCCCTTTGTCCTCCTTATCCTGAATCGCCTGTTTCCTTCTGCCTGTGTCTGGATATAAAAAGTGCAGCCTGACACAACAAAAAACCCCATCCCTGACATGGACTTCTCATATCCAGTCAAGGACGGGGTTTTCGATTCAAGCATCCACTGCTCCTAAAGGAGAACGGATGCATCAATTACGATACGAAAATAAGGCCCGCGGTGCCACCTTGATTCACGAATTGCTTCGTGCACTTAGCAGAATACCAACATATTCCCGTCATCTTACGCGTGACTCACGTCGCTGAATACTCAGCCGGGGATCCGGCTTTTGACAACGCCCTCCGTGGTCCATTTAACAGTCTGCGTTCTGCCTGCTCTCAGCCTGACAGGCTCTCTGTAAGTGCACGGTCTGTTTTTATCTCCACTTCATCGGTTTACTTCGCTGATTCAATTTTATAGACAATTTACTACAACTT
>JAGHER010000016.1 GCA_017889125.1 Lachnospiraceae bacterium | reverse complement strand
GCTGCGGTCAAGGATAAATACGATTTCGGTTAAATTCTTTCTCATCTTCGATACCTCCAAAAACTGTGACTGTCTGGCCTTTACCTTACAGTCACAGTATAGAGGAAATCCTATCCAATTTGGTCGCTTGGCAGGCGACATTACTGCAAATCCACAAAATATCACCCTCAATTCCTTTTTGGCGTCAATAAGTGAGAGGTGATCTATGCCCCCAGCAGGCTCTGGTCGAAGGCAAACAGTGCCTCGTTAATCTCGAAAACATTGTAGTTCCCCTGCTGGATAAAATATTCAATGATGATGTCAAACTTATTTGAATGGGAAAGGGCGAAACCAGCCTTCATGAGCATATCCTTTGTCTCCTCCAGCGGAAGCTCCAGGGCGATCGCAAATGCGATTGCTGTAGGCTTTGACGGCTTGTACAGCCTGTCGCTGCGGATTTTGGAAAACAGTTTGCGGTCAATGTTTGCCTTTTTGTAGCACTGGGCATCGGTCATGCCTTTTTCATCAATCTTGCGAAGGAGCATTTCGGAAAAGCTCTCATCGATTTCCTTAAGGGCATCGTCCAAAGACTTTGCCATCCTGGGCGCAGGTGCAGATGGAGCCGCAAACGGAACATCTGCTTGGTCTGGTTCAGCAGCAGACGGATATAACTCCTTCTCTTGTTTGGCGGCCTCGTGTTCTCCCCAGCCATCTTTCGGATAAGCATCTGCCTGGTTCCCAGACAGCCTTTCAAACAGATTCAGGCGGCGCAGACGCTCAGCCCGACTGTCAGTATGCGCCTCCACATAGTGATCATCAATATATTCGGCAATATCGGCAAACAGCTTTTCGCCGATTTGATAAGCCTTCCGGTCGAAAATTACGATGTAGGCGGTCATGTCATTGTCCAGAAGGAAGCCGCTGATTGTATCAATGGCCACCCGCAGGGCCTGATCTTTCGGATAACCGTAGATGCCGGAGGAAATCAGCGGGAAGGCAATCGTCTCGCATTTGTTTGCCTTCGCCAGTTCCAGGGCAGTCCGGTAGCAGGAAACAAGCAGCTCCCGTTCTCCGTGTCTGCCGTCCCGCCAACGCGGCCCTACGGCATGAATCACATACTTACAGGGCAAATGATAGCCCTTTGTGATTTTTGCGCTGCCTGTATCACAGCCGCCCAGAGTCCGACACTCCGCCAGCAGCTCCGGCCCGGCAGCGCGATGGATGCAGCCGTCAACACCGCCCCCGCCCAACAGGGAAGTATTTGCCGCGTTGACGATTGCGTCTACCTCCATCTTCGTAATATCATTTCGCACAATTTGTAATGGCATAGTTTTCTCCTAATTGAAACGCTTGAATCCGCGTTTCTCCAACTCATGAGCACAGGCCTGTCTGGTTTTTGCGGTTACGCTAACACTCGGTCAATCCTCTCCTTCAGCTCTTCCCGCTTCTCCGTGGAAAGAAATACGGCATCCGCAGAATTGTGCAGCAGCTGCCGCTCCTCCTCCGGCGTCATGCCCAGCTTTCGCAGGTACGCAAATTCCCGGGCGATGGTGGTCTGGGATACGGTCATATTGTCCGTGTTCACGGTGACCCGAAGTCCCCGGCGAAGAAGCTGCAGAATCGGATGAACGTTGCCTTCCGGGATGGCCTTGGTCTGGAGATTGCTGATGACACACACTTCCAAAGTGGTCTGTTTCTCCTTAAGCTCCTCCACCAGCTTTTCGTCCTCTATACACCGAACTCCATGGCCGATACGCCGGGTTCCGAAGGATAAGGCCGCCCGGATGCTTTCCGGCCCGTCGGCTTCTCCAGCATGGATGGTGTAGGGAACGCTTAACTGTCTGGCCAGGGAGAAAAGCTCCCCGAATTCACCAGTAGGAAACAAGGCTTCCGCTCCCGCAAGGTCTACAGCGCAGACGCCTTTTCCCAGAAATTCCGAAGCCACCTGGACAGTCTCCAAATTCTCCTGAAGATTCTCCCGGCCCCGCATACAGCAGAGGATTAATCCCGCCTGAAAGCCGGTACGCCTGCAGGCTTCCTCCATGCCATCCACAGCTGCCCGGACAACCTGTCTCTGGGACAGACCTTTTCGCATATGCTGCTGGGGGGCGAAACGGATCTCTGCGTACACCAGCCCCTCCCGGGAAAGCTCATCCACCAGCCCGCCGGCAGCAGCGGCTATGGTCTCTGGACTCTGCATACAGGAAACCGGCAGGTCGAATTTTTCCAGATATTCATTAAGGCTGCTGCAGTCTATGGGGGCAGAAAGCCAGGGAACCAGTCCTTCCGCGTCCTTAGCAGGCAGCGTCACCCCTTCCATCTCGGCCAAGCGAAGAAGCAGGGCCGGAGGCAGGGAACCGTCCAGATGAAGATGAAGATCAATCATTTGTTTTTCTCTCCTTTCCCAGATTTCCGGGGCCAAAGCCCAGAGGAAGAAGCTGCTCTAAGGTGTACTCCTGATACTCTTCCGGCGAAATTCCCAGAAGGATGCGGAAGGTCTTCGGATCGCAGAATTCCATCATTACCTGGCGGCACACACCGCAGGGCGCGCAGATCTCTAACTCCTTGGCATCCTTTGGCCCGCCCACAATGGCAATAGCCGTGAAATCATAAACGCCCTCGCTGACCGCCTTAAAAAAGGCCGTCCGCTCCGCGCAGTTGCTGGGCGTATAGCTGGCGCTTTCAATATTGCATCCGGTAAATACTCTCCCATCGGCGGAAAAAAGCGCCGCTCCCACCTGGAAATTTGAGTAGGGCGTGTATGCCCGCTTTCTGGCCTCCAGGGCCTGACGGATCAATTCTTTTTCATTCATTTATAATTTCCTCCTTTTCCGACTGGCAGAAGCCTGTGCTGTCACAACTGAGAATATCTGTGCTTTCCCAGCTGCAAAACACTGTCTCTGCCGCAAAAAGCCCGCATCTTCCAGCTGGAAACATGCATTTCCATCGTTGCCAAAAGGCCGGCACTCCCCTACCAGGTTCACTGCCGGCCTTAAAACGATATCCATTTATTTGGTATTCATTTATTTTGATTTTACGTAGGGCTTTCCGTTGGCTGCCGGAACACGGCCATGGCCCACAAAAAGCACCAGAACGATGATGGTCACCACGTAAGGAATCATGGAAATCAGGTTCGGCGAAACCTTGTTTCCGGCACTGGCCAGCACCTTGACACCGCTGCAGAGGCCAAAGAGCAGACATGCCTTCATAGCTCCCTGAGGGGTGAACTTTCCGAAGATTACCGCGGCGATGGCGATAAAGCCCTGGCCCACGATAACCACCGGACGGAACTGATTTACCGTAGCCAGGGTCACGTAAGCGCCGCCAAGTCCTGCCAGGAATCCGGACAGGATCACGCAGATGTAGCGGATCCGGAATACATTGATGCCCAGGGTATCGCAGGCCTTGGGATGCTCGCCCACCGCCCGCAGCCGGAGGCCGAACCGGGTCTTGTAGAAGACAAACCACACGATCGCCACCACCACGAAGCTTAAGTAAGCTGCCGCGTAGGTGCTGAATACATTGGACATGAAGGAGCCTGCCGGGAATACGCCGTCAAAAAGCTTCGGCAGCTTGCTGGCCGTATCCAGAGGCGGAGTATCCGAAGAATTGTCGAACATGGCCTTGCAGAGGAATACCGCCAGACCGGGAGCCAGGAAGTTAATGGCCGTACCGGAAATGGTCTGATCTGCCCCGTAGGTCACGCAGGCGATGGCGTGGATTAAGCCAAAGGCCGCTCCCGCCAGGCCGCCACAGAAAAAGGAAAACCAGGGCCGTCCTGTAGCCAGAGCCACCACCGCGCCTACAAAGGCGCCGATACTCATCATGCCCTCAATTCCAATATTTACAACGCCGCTGCGCTCAGAAAAGCAGGATCCCAAAGCCGCGTACAGAAGAGGCGGCGTGGCAATCAGGGTGGCGTTAATCAGTAGTCCTAAATCACGGATAATCGTATCCATTTAGTTTCCTCCTTTCTTTCTGCCGGCAAGAAGCTTCCGGAAAATATGGGACACCGCAATAAAGAGAATGATGGTGCCCATAATAATGTCCACAACCTCCGAAGGGGTCTTAATCAGGCTCAGCTTACTGCCGCCATACTTCATGGCGCCGTAAAACAGGCCGGCAAAAATACATCCGATGGGATTGGAGGCGCCGATCAGCGCTACCGTAATTCCCTGGAAACCAAACATCTCCTGGCTGGCAAACTGGCTGATTCGCCCGGACATGCCCATAAGCTGCACCGCGCCTCCAAGACCTGCCATAGCGCCGGAGATGGCCATAGCCGTCATCATGGCCCGGTTGGCATTGATGCCGCCGTACTCTGCAGCGTGGCGGTTAAAGCCTACTGCCCGCAGCTGGTAGCCCAGGGTGGTCTTATTAATCAGGAACCAGATAATCACTGCCGCGATAATTGCCAGCAGAATGCCCCAGTTGGCGCTCTGGCAGTCGGTGGCCTTCCGGATGGCCTCCGGCATCAGAATCCGGGCCGTATCCGCAATATCTCTGGTGGCTTCGCCGCCGCCCTCCCGGTGAATGGCCGGGATATTCACCACGTAGTTGGAGAAATAAAAGGCAATCCAGTTAAACATGATATAGGAAAGCACCTCATTGATGCCCTTCTTTACCTTTAACAGGCCCACGATGGCCCCCCAGACTGCACCGGCGGCCATGGCAGCCAGGATACAGACCAGCACATGAAGAGGTGCCGGAAGGGAAAGCTTGATTCCCACCACGCAGGCTGCCAGGGAGCCCATAACAAACTGGCCCTCTGCTCCGATATTAAACACGCCGGTGCGGAAGGAGAAGGCCACGCTCAGTCCCGTGAGGATCAGGGGGCTGGCATAGATGATAGCCCACATAATAAATTTCGGCTTGCTGAATACGCCGGTCACCAGCTTGGAGTACGCCTCCCCCGCATTAATCCCTGCAGCAGTCAAAAGGATTGCTCCGACCAGGAAGCCAAAGATAATGGATATGAAGGTATAGACCGCATTGCTATCCCATATGCTTTTTTTCTCATTCATGTGCTTTCCCTCCCGCCATCATCAGTCCTAAGGTATTTTCGTCCGCATCCTTTCCGGCCATGCCTCCGGTGATCTTTCCGTCAAAGATTACCTCAATCCGGTCGGAAAGGCTCATGATCTCATCCAGCTCGAAGGAAACCAGAAGAACCGCTTTGTTCTTATTCCGCTGCTCCACCAGATAGCGGTGCACAAACTCAATAGCGCCCACATCCAGGCCTCTGGTGGGATTTACCGCGATCAGCAGGTCGCTGTCATTGGTCACCTCTCTGGCGATGATTACCTTCTGCTGGTTGCCGCCGGAAAGGGTGCCCGCAGGCCTGGTCTCCGATCCGGCAGGACGAACGTCGAATTTCTCTACCAGCTTTTTCGCATGCTCCATTATGGCTTTATTCTGCAGGATACCTTTCTTAGAAAAAGGCTCTTTGCCGTAGTTCTGCAGAATCAGGTTCTCTGCCACGGAAAACTCCAGCACCAGGCCGTGCTTCTGCCGGTCTGCAGGAATACTGGTAATGCCCCGGTCAAAAATTTCTCTGGGGGTGGCATTAAAGATATCCTGGCCGTTTACCATCACCTGGCCGCTGTCTCCCTTCTTCAGTCCCGTCAGGATCTCTACCAGCTCCGTCTGTCCATTGCCGTCTACACCGGCAAGACCTACGATCTCGCCCCGGCGCACCGTAAGGTCAAGTCCCTTTAAGATCTCCACATCCCGGTAATCCTTTCCGTGCAGATCCTTTACGGAAAGCACCACGTCGCCGGGCGTCAGCGGCTTTTTGTCTACCACAAATTCCACGTCGCGGCCTACCATCATGGAGGCCAGATCGTGCTCATCCACCTCATCCACCTTCACGGTGCGGATATATTTGCCCTGGCGGATAATGGTGCAGTAATCGGCGCTGGCCTTGATCTCCTTAAGCTTATGGGTAATCAGAATGACCGACTTCCCGTCTGCGGTCAGATGGCCGATAATCTCAATCAGCTCCTGGATCTCCTGAGGGGTCAGGGAGGCGGTGGGCTCATCCAGAATCAGGATGTCCGCGCCCCGGTACAGCACCTTAAGAATCTCCGCCCGCTGCTGCATGCCTACGGAAATATCCTCGATCTTTGCATCGGGATCCACCTGCATGTTGTAGCGTTCAGAAATCTCCTGCACCCGCTTTCGGGCCTCCTTAAGATCCACTACCAGGCCCTTCCTTGGCTCCATGCCCAGGATAATGTTCTCGGTTACCGTGTAAGGCGGCACCAGCATAAAGTGCTGGTGCACCATCCCGATGCCCATCTCAATGGCCTTTTTGGGGCTGTCGATGGAAACCTGCTTTCCGTCCACAAAAATCTCCCCAGAGGTGGGGCGGTACAGGCCGTAAAGTACGTTCATCAGCGTACTCTTTCCCGCACCATTCTCGCCCAGAATCGCATGGACCTCGCCCTTATGAACCGTCAGGTTAATATGGTCATTGGCGGTAAAATCACCGAATTTCTTTACGATGTCCTTCATCTGGATCGCAATCGTCTTCTCATCCACATGGCTTACCTTTCCCACGAAAGCTCCTCCTATCTGTTTAGCGTACTCTTCTTTCCAGAATCTTTCCGTTCTTTGAAGCGCCCAGTCCCAGCTGGGTGGTATCCTGAAGCACATTCTGCCCCGCATCCAGCTTCGCCATCTCCGATTTCTTCACCAGATAGCCGGTTACCCGGATCACATCGCTGTCACTGGAGAAGAAGGAAAGGTAACGAAGGTCCTTCCGGAAGGATCCCTTTACGATATCCAGCACATAGGCCGGATTCTGATGGACAGTCACATCGATAGGGATAATATCCCCCATTCCCGACGGAAAATATTTATGGAAGCGGCTGCAGTGAAGAAGCTCATCAATCAGCTCATCCGGCTCCTCGCCGATGGGAATCCGGGTACCCGGCGTCACGCTGTGGTCCTGGGCAATGCCCACCTGGCCGTGAAGCAGGAAATGGCCGCCGGTGGCCTCACAGTAGGGATTCACATGGGATTCATTGAAGGCTCGGATCTGCTCCATAATCTCCACGCCTAAATCGTCGGCATTCTTATCGCGGCCGTAGCGTCCGGAAATGCCTTCCTTTTCAAGAAGGGTATTTACGCACTCTGCCAGGCCCACCAGGCCGAACATGGCCGTAAACCGGTCACGGTGGATAAAGCCCTCCTTTGCCAGGAAATTGTTCTCAAAGAAACCGCTCTCTTCCACCTCAAATTTGATCCTGGCATCCATGTATCTTGCCATCACATCCATCACATGGGGAAGCATCCGCTCCTTAAAGTCCGCCAGGCTCTCAGACTTGCGGGCAATGGTGCCTAACATCAGGCGGCAAAGGGTATAGGAGCCGCCGCCTAAAAGAAGGCCGTTGTAGCAGCTGGCAATCACATAATTTTCTCCCAGCTCGCCGGTAAACATGGCGTGATTGGCAAAGCTTGGCTTGGCGCTGCGGAGAGCCGTATTGACCGCTGCCAGGGCAAAATCATCCGGTGTCACGCCTTCCTGGTATTTCAGGGTAAGGTTGGGAACCGCCTGCTCTAACTCGGCCTCCGCCTCAAGAATCAGCCGGCCGGCTCTGGTAGCCTTAGGCCCGATATTGGCATGGGAGAAGGAATCCAGCACGGTCCTGTCCACATGGGTCAGGAAAAGGCGGATCAGCTTCTTCGCCATAGCCTCATCCACATCATCCATAAAAGGCTCCAGAAGCTCATCCAGGGCGCCCACGTAAACAGGGAAATTGGTGACGCTGGGCACATGCTTATAGAAAATCAGCAGGGAATTCAGCGCCTCGAAAATATCCTTCGGCGGCGGAAGCTGCAGAAACGCGCTTCCCTCCCGCATAAATTTGCCGTAGTCCGGAATAATATAGCGCGGCCTGACCGGCGCATGGCCCTCGTAAAGATCGCAGAAGCATTTTTCTTCATCAGGTACATTTAACAGCTCATCCAGTCCCTCCGGCACATCCAGCACCTCCATCAGGGAATCTGCCTGAATCGCCATATTCGCAATCTTCTGCTCATGGGTAAGCGTGGGACTCTTGATAATATTCAGTATCTCCTGTCTGGTGCTGTTTACCCGCTCCATGGATATGTCTCTCATCTTTCTCATCCTTTCTCTGTAATTTGTAAAAAGCAAAAGAACTGAGCTCACGGACACCGGCCGCATCCCCGGCCCACATCCGTCAATTCAGACCTTCACAACAGAAGGAGGATACCTGTCCATGCAAAATGTTTCCCGGCATCCTCCCTGCAGCTTCAGACAGCTCCGCTCCAGGCAGGAGCTGTCTGTGTTTGATTGATTACACAGCTTGCGCTGTAATACGAAGCTTAATCCAGAGTGTAAACGTCGCCGTAAGCGGCCTCGAAGGACTCCTTATCATAAGGAACCGTAAGCTCTCCGGACTTAATCTTCTCCTTCACCTCTTCTACCGCCGTCAGAATCTCCTCAGGAAGGTTGTCCGTGGTAGGAGCAATATCTACGCCCTCGCTCTTCAGATCGTAGGTAATGATGCCGCCTGAAACCGTACCTTCTACGCAGGCCTTGGAGATCTCGTAGGTGGCATTATCTACACGCTTCATGGCGGAGGTCAGGATAGACTCGGGAGCAAGGTAGCTCTGGTCGCTGTCTACGCCGATCGCCCAGATTCCATTCTCCTTGCAGCTCTCGATCACACCAAGTCCAGTGCCGCCTGCTGCGTGGAAGATGATGTCTGCGCCGTCTGCAATCATGCTGGTAGCTGCGCTCTTTCCGCCGGCTGCATCGCCGAAGGAGTTAACATTGTACTGCAGAACCTCTGCATCCGGATTGCTGTCCAGAACACCTGCGCAGTAGCCGTAGCCGAACTGGTTCATGGCCTCGTTGGTCATACCAATCACAAAGCCGACCTTATTCGTCTCGGTCATCATGCCGGCAACCATACCTACCAGGTAGGATGCCTCAGCCTGCTGGAACATCAGACAGGTTACGTTCTCCAGATCAGAGTTGGCCGTATCGTCAACGATGGCAAAGTGCATGTCCGGATTCGCCTCAGCTGCCGTGCGCAGAGCATCAGCCATCATGTAGCCAACGGCAATGATCAGGTCATAATCTTCATCGATAAAGGTCTCCAGATTCGGTGCATAGTCTGCGTCGGTCTTGGACTCTAAGTAATTTACCTCGATGCCAAGCTCCTCGCCGGCTCTCTGCAGTCCTTCCCATGCAGACTGGTTGAATGAACCGTCATTTACGCCGCCGATATCGGTAACCATGCCGACCTTGATATCGCTGGCTGGCTTAGCCTCTGCCTGCTCTTCCTCTGCTGCAGTATCCCCTGCCTCTGCTGCCGTGGTCTCTGCCGCAGCGTCGCCTGCAGCTGCCGTGGTAGCCGTGCCAGAGGACGAGGAACCGCATGCCATCAGGGATACGGACATCGCCGCTGCCAGAAGAACCGATAATGCTCTCTTTCTCATAACGTAAATTCCTCCTATTATTTTTGTAAATACTACATAAAGTACTATACTATTTTTTGGAACATACGTCAACACTTATAAGGAATCTGATAACAAAAAAGGAAATTCTTGCTTCTGCTTATAATATAAAAAATGCGCCGAAGAAATCTCCAGCGCGGCAAAATTTACTATTTTTCTTCTTCTCCCAATGCAATGATCTGCTCCACAAGACCCAGATATTCGGGACAATATTTTTCATACAGCGGAAGAACCGCCTCTCTGAAGGATTCCTTTTCCTCCTGGCTCAGCTCGATGACGATGCAGCCTTCCGCAATCACCCTACTCTTCGCCAGCCGTTCCTCCTCCTTCCAGAGCCGCCGCTCATACTCCGCAGACTCTTGGGCACAGCGCCTGATGACTTCCTGGTATTCCTTGGGAAGCTTCTCCCAGGTCTGTGCGGAAACTAATTGGGCCTCGGGAATCCGCATGTGGTCATCTACGGTATAATACCGGGCGACCTCATTATGGCCCATAGCCTCATAGGAGGGCCAGTTATTCTCCGCTCCATCGATTTTCCCCGTTTCCAAAGAGGAATACACCTGCTCATAAGCCTCGGGTACTGGCACCGCCCCCATGGAAGTAATCATATCCCGCATCAGCTCCGAATCTGGAACCCGTATCCGCAGTCCCTTAAGATCCTTTAGGCTCTGCACAGGATTTTTCGTGGTATAAAAGCACCGTGAACCGGCATCGTACCAGGAGAGAGGAACCATATTGCTGCCGGAAAAGGCCTCCATAAATTCCTCTCCCAGCTCTCCGTCCAGCACATCCCACATGTGCTCCGAACTGGTGTACAGGTAGGGCATCTGCAGTACGTTCAGCTTAGGAAGCTCATTGGCCAGATTGGAGAGGGAGACCCGGGCAAAATCAATTCCGCCGAACTGCAGCTGCTCCACCATGGACATCTCATCCCCCAGGGAAGATCCGGCATGAACCTGGATTTCCACCATTCCCCCGGTCTGCTGGTACACCATTTCAGCAAAACGCTCAGCCGCCCTGGTGGTGGGATAATCCTCCGTCTGATTCTCCGCATAGGTGAGGACATAGGCAGGAACGGTAAGATTTTCTCTTCTCCCGGCAATACCAAAAATGCCGACGCCGCAAAGCAGCATCCCTGCCAGAAACAGCGTATTTCGTACCCTCCGCTTCACCTTTTCCCGCCTTTCTTTTCCCTGCCGCCGTCCTTCTTCTGTCCGGCATCTGCCTTTCGGATTCTCGTGTATACATACTCGAAAAAGGGTTCCTTTTCCTCTCCCAGGACGCGGTTTGACAGAATAAAACCGTGGGTGGTATCGGAGTAAATCACCAGGAGCGTCGGCTTTTTGGCGATTCGCCGCACTGCGCTCCAGGGGATATCTGACCGCTCCTTTTCCGCCGAAATGTGAAGGCCCTGACCGTCCGCCCTGAGGGTAATCTCACGGGCTGTCCCGGCGGCCTGCTTCCTTGCCCTCCAGTATACGGCAAGGGGCTGAATCACCGGAAATAAGATCAGACAGACCACAAGAAGAAACCGCTGCCAGCCCGGCGCCATCTGCCACCGGGTAAGGATCAGGGCTGCTGCTCCCACTGTGATGAGAAGGTTTCCGGCCCCAGCCATGGAACCGTAAATGTGATACATGGACAGCTGCCAGATATCCTTAGCGGTTGTCCGGTAGGTATACTGAAAATTCAAGAATGATTCCTCCTCTGCGTCTGTCTTTTCCTATTTATAAGGCCCCTTTATCCTACCCCATGCCGGTCATTCCCCATAGGGCCTGCCAAAGGGGCACGGCACTTTTGAATCCCTTTTTTAATCCCGCTTATGACCCCAGAAGCATGGGAAGTCCCAGACTGAAAATGGGGAAGAAGCTGATTAACAGAAGGGTGATAATCATGCACAGATAGAAAGGCAGCGTAGCCTTTACCACCTTCTCCATGGGAAGCTTTGCCACAGCAGAACCGATAAAGAGCACCGATCCCACAGGCGGGGTCAGAAGGCCGATACCGCAGTTTAACACCACCATGATGCCGAACTGAATGGGATCGATTCCGATGGATTCTGCAATGGGCAGAAGGATCGGCGTGGCAATCAGGATGATGGGAGCCATATCCATGATGCAGCCTAAAATCAGCAGGATTCCGTTAAGCATCAGCACCAGCAGAATGGGGTTTGTGGTCAGTCCGGTGATGGCCTGGGCTGCCAGATCCGGCACATGAAGGCGGGTCAGGCAGAAGCCGAAAATGCTGGAGGTAGCAATCAGAATCAGTACGATGGACAGGGTGTCAACGCAGTCGCTGAGCACTCTCCACACGCCCTTCCAATCCAGTCCTTTGTAGATAAATACGCTGACAATCAGGCTGTAGATTACGGCAATTGCCGCAGACTCGGTGGCGGTAAACGCGCCGCCCACAACGCCTACAACCACAATCAGCACAGCAGCCAGGGCCCAGAAGGAAACAGAAAGCTGCTTAAGCAGGTTTCTCATGCTGAATTTCTCGCCCTTAGGGTAATTCCGCTTTACGGAAATAATGTAGGAGCCCACCATCAGGGATACCGCAAGAAGGGCCCCCGGAACATATCCGGCCAGGAATAAGCTTCCCACAGAAACACCGCCGGCGGTGGTGGCGTAGATAACCATGTTGTGGCTTGGCGGAACCAGCAGGCCCTCACAGGAGGAGGTGATGGTAACCGCCGTGGAGAAATCTCCGTCATAGCCCTGATCCACCATCATAGGAATCAGGATGGAACCTAAGGACGCCGTATCCGCCGCAGCAGAGCCGGAAATTCCGCCGAAGAAATAGGATGCCACGATATTTACCATGGCCATGCCGCCCCGCATCCATCCTACACAGGCATTTGCCAGGGCAATCAGCTTTTCCGATATGCCGCCGGTTCCCATGAGACAGCCCATGGTGATGAAAAAGGGAACGGCCATCAGGCTGAAGGAATTGATTCCCTTAACCATCTGCTGGCAGATGGTTGTTAAAGGCAGTCCCTGATACGTCAGGCAGAGCACTGAGGACAGCGCTACCGCATAGGCAATGGGGAACCGCAGAAGGATCATCACAAAAAAGCTTCCAAGCAGGATTAAAATCGCCATCGAATCGGTCATCTTTCTCCCTCCTTTACGCAAATGCTTTTCACATGTTTATATAAGGCTTCCACTTCAAAGATCAGCATGGCAATGCCCGCCAGCGGAACTGGAAAATACAGCCAGAACCGGGACAGCCAGGGCATACTCACGTAAAAGCCCTTGGCACCGATACCGCTGGCATAGGACCAGCCCACAGTAATCATGATGAGTGCAAGAATAAGCACGCACACATCCGCCAGCACATCCAGAAACTTGACCAGTCCCTTGGGAAGATACCGGTCAAGGGCTGTCATGCGGATATGAGCGCCGCGACGGATCGCTAGGGCAGCGGACAGCACCGCCATGTAAGACATAAGGGTTAAGACCACTTCTTCACTCCACGTCGGATCCGGAATAAACGAAACGTATCTTCCTACAACGGCAAAGCTGGTAATGCAGATATCGGCCACCAGCAGCAGCTTGCAGACAAAAAGAACAAGCTTATAGACAAATGCAAACACCGGCTCTATCCGGTCGATTTTCTCAAAAATAGTCGGCATAAATATCCCCTTCCTAAAAAGCAGGCACAAAGGGCGCCAGCCCTCTGTGCCCGCCTTTCCCGCTCTGTGAATTTGTAACAGCCCAGCCATGCTGAACCGCTGCATAAATTTGTCAGTGCCAGGTTAGTTTGCCAGATCCAGGATTTCCTGATAAAGCTCTGCGTTGTCTGCAGAATACTCTGCGATAACATCCTTGCAGGCTTCCTGCCATGGGGTCTTATCCTCAACCTCGATTACATTTACGCCTTCTGCCTTCAGCTCCTCTAAAACCTTGTTCTCTGCTTCCTCAGAAATCTGGGCATTGAACTCCGATGCATACTTGGATGCCTCCAGGATGCACTCTCTCTGGGCATCGGTCAGCTTGTTGTTCCAAGCATCGTCAGTGATGATTACCTGTACGGCGCCCATCTGATGGCCGTCCAGAATCAGGTTCGGTGCTACCTCCTGGAAAGCGTTGGACTGATAGTTGGCAATGGGCTGCTCAGCTCCGTCTACCACGCCGGTCTGCAGGGAGGAATACAGCTCTGTGAAGGCCACTACGGTAGCGTTTGCGCCCAGAGCCTCTACCGTACCCACCATGATGGGGTCATTGGAAACACGAAGCTTCATGCCAGCCAGATCGTCGATGGAATCAATGGGATCTACCGTAAAGAAATGACGGAATCCCTCCTCGCCGTAGAACAGACCTCTTACACCCAGGCCCAGATCCTCCGGCTCCATTAAGAACTCCTCAGCCAGATCGCTGTTTGCAAATGCCCAGTAATGCTCCCGGTCTACAAAGGTGTAGGGGATGGTCAAAAGGTTTGACTTTGCTGTGCCGTAGGCCGTCAGGGATGCTGCGGAAATTCTGGCGATATCGATGGTTCCGCCGCCGCCAAGCATGGTGTCCAGCACGTCATTTTCTGCGCCAAGAACGCCGCTTGCCTGAATATCGATAGTGATAGAACCGCCGGACAGCTCCTCTACCTTCTCCTTGAAGGCCGTCGCCGTCCGTCCGATGATGGTGTCTAAGGGGTTTACCTCGGCATAAACC
This sequence comes from Lachnospiraceae bacterium, assembly GCA_017889125.1. GTDB lineage: Bacteria > Bacillota > Clostridia > Lachnospirales > Lachnospiraceae > Caccovicinus. The sequence goes on along the minus strand of JAGHER010000016.1, from coordinate 19,297 downwards.
AGGGTAACAGCCGGGTCGCCGGATGCATCCGACACTGCCGCATCTTCTGCTGCCTCAGCCTTTGTCTCGGCCTGGGTATCCTCCGCCTTGTTCTCCTCTGCGGCAGCTGCCGTGGTGGCCGCCGCCGTAGTGGCCGTGTCCGGGCTCTTTAATCCGCATCCTGCTAAGGATGCTGCCAATACCATACCTACCGCTGCGCTCATCAGTCTTTTCTTCATAACTACACGCTCCTTCTTAACATTTTCTTTGCACTTTTTGTGTAAAATTTTATGTTTTATTAACACTTTCATTATAAGGTGCGTGCCGTATCCGGAAAACGGTAAATTTTTAACTTTCCTAGTAGGATTTTAACCAGATGCGGATTTTTTGTCTATTTAGCTTAATTTGCACAGTGTTCTTATTGGTTCTTTGACTGTTTTGCCCGATATTCTGTGGGACTTACCCCCAGATACCGGCGAAATACCTTGGCAAAATAGTTGGAATCGCTGTAGCCTACCGCCTCGCCAATCTCCTTGATGTTCACGGTAGGGCAGGCTAAAAGCTTTTTGGCCTCCTCCATGCGCAGGCGAGTGAGATAAGTGGTAAAGTTGCAGGAAAAGCACTGTTTAAACAGCTTGCAGAAATAGGCCTCCGCATAATTCATGGCTCTGGCCGCATCTTGCATGGAGATATCCTCCATGTAATGCATGGAAATATAGCTGGCAATCCGGTGGGATACCGCCGCAAGCCGTCCTTGACTTTCCTCTTCCTCCTGCTCTCCGGTGAAGGTGCCGTTTTCCTCTGTGCCATCGGTAAACTGCCCCCCAGCTGGCCGTGCTCCGCTCCGCCCGTTCTCCTGCCCGGCGATCCGTTTTTGGGTAAGCCGCACGGCCTCTTCCATAACATTGAGAAATTCTTCCTCCTCATATGGCTTTACCAGATACTCCATGGCCCGGACGCGGATGGCCTTTCTGGCGTAATCAAAGGCATCAAAAGCCGTAATAAAAATGATGCAGCATTCCGGATCCCTCCGGCGAATCTCCTCCGCCGCCTGGATTCCGTTCATCCCCGGCATCTCAATATCCAAAATGGCGATCTGGATCTGATTCTCCTCATAAATCCGCACAGCCTCCCTGCCATTGGAGGCTTCATAGATTTCACAAACCTCCGCCATATGCTTAGAAAGAGACTTGCGCAGAGCCAGCCGCTCGATCCGCTCATCGTCCGCAATCATTACCCGATACATTTTCCTGTCTCCCTTCCGTCTTATCCTGCATCTCTCCATCTCCGGCTTTTAAGGGAATCTCCATCTGCACGATAGTTCCCATGCCCTCCTTGCTGTAAAGCCGCAGATCGGCTCCCTCATACATCATGTGCAGCCGCTTGTAAATATTTCCCAGTCCAATACCGATTTTTGATGTTTTCCGCATCCTGCAGTCTGCCTGCAGGGTCTTAAGCTGCTCCGGCTTCATGCCCACGCCGCTGTCCGCCACAGAAATAATCACCCGCTCCCCCTTTCTCCACACCCGAATGTGAAGAAACCCCCCCTGCTCCTTTTTGGAAAGGCCGTGGAGCACGGCATTCTCCACGATTGGCTGAAGAGAAAAAGAGGGGATAATCACCCGGTGCTCGTCCACCTGGATCCGCTTCCGGTACTTGATCCGATCGCCAAACCGGGTCTGCTGGATATACAGATAATCATCCACCACCTTAATCTCTCTAGCCAGGGCCACCTCCGTCTCCGTGGTTTTTAGATTGTAGCGGAAAAGGCTGCTCATGCTGGTAATCATTTTTTCCGTGGTATCCGCATCCTCTAAGCGGGCCATGCAGGCAATGGTATTTAAGGTGTTAAACAGAAAATGGGGATTAATCTGGCTTTTCAGCACCTCCAGGCGGGTGGCATCCAGTATCTTTTCCATCTCCACCCGCTCCATCTCCTCCCGGTGAAGGCGCTCTGCCATCTCATGCTGCTCCTCCAGGGTCAGGATATAGCCCTCCGTAGCGTGCTTCATCTTGTTGAACACCCGCACCAGCTCGCCCATCTCGTCTTGGTTTTCCACCAGTACATCTTCTCCCGAAAAGTCATTGCGGGCAATCTTTCTGGAGGCAGCAGCCAGACCCTCAATGGGCCCCAGGATTGAAAGGCGCATAATTCTGGTAAAATAAGCGGCCAGGAAAATCAGGCAGATTCCCAGAGCCAGAATCCCCTGAGGCAAAAGCTTTAGCAGGGGAGCCGTGTCCAGATAGCGGCGGCTGGAATCCTCCAGGGTAAGCTGAGTAAGCTGCCTGGCATAATCCGCCAGATATTCCTGCATGTCATAGACCTCATAAAGGGCAGCCACATAGCCCGCCTCCGTCTGGCCCATCTGCAGCACCTGCTCCCGCTTCTTCTGGTAAGCTTCATAGGTGTTGATGATTGACCAGGTGCGAGCGTACCGGTCTGCGCCGACAAACTCATACTGGAAGGGAAGCCGCGAGAGGCTCAGCTCCGTCTCCTGACAGGCCGCCTCATAAAGTCTGGCATTTTCCTCGCTGCGGCTCCTGGCATATGCGTCAAAGGCCTTCCGCTCCTTCTCCACCGCCTCGCTGAGACCGTAGCACATGGCATTATCCTCCAGAATAGTTTCAAAGCCATTGAGGGCAAAGCGCACCACAAAAACATTGCTCACCACCGCCACCACGATGGTCAGCGTCACCAGCCAGGTAAAAAGGTTAAATTTTTCTTTCAGGGCCACGGACCTCCACCAGCTGCGCAGCCTTCCCTTTCTGAAATTCTCTCCATTCTTCATTTCTCTTCTGCCCCCTGCCGTCTATGACTGTCCTCCGATTTCTCTGTCGTCCCATCAAGTGTAGCACATAATCCGCTTATCCTGCTACCAGTTTTACAATTTCTTTGGGAAACGCTGATCAAATCGTTTCCCGGGCCGGATTTGCGCTGCGAAGCAGCAATTTCCCTTTCGCATCCACCGGAGGGGCACTTTTTCTCTGATATTGACTTTCCCCAGCGGACAACTTACAATGCAGATAGACAAAAATGCGTATGATCTAACGCAAAGGAGAACATACGTAAAGAAAAACACACGTAAAGGAGAACGCCATGAGTGAACAAAAAACGCCCATAAACGGGCACATGCTGGCTGCCGGCTGCGGGGACCGCGGCAGCTATAACACCCAGCTTTTGTATTTTACCTGCTCATCCTTAAGCAGGGATGACCGGTATCTCTATCTGCTGACCGATCAGAACGGAAGCCCTAATGCGGCAGTAAAGGATCTCCTCACCGGCCAGGAACGCATTCTCACCAGGAACCAGGAGGGGGTATTGAAAAGCTACGTGTATTTTGACGGAACCCCCGGCCGCGGCTTCGGAAAGGCCAGCGTCTGCTTAGACTGCGATGCCAATGTGATCTACTACATCCAGGACGATGCCATCTGCCGGGCCGACCTTCAGGGGAATATCCGCATCTTAAACCGTATCCCGGACGGGCGGATGACCGCCTTCACCCACGTAAGCGCCGACGGAAAACGCCTCTGCGTGCCCATGACCGATGGGCGCTGCCTGGATTTTGACCCGGAGACGGAAGGCAGCGGTCTGGACCGCCGTCCGGTGTACGATATTGACGGCCGGATCCAGAAGGAAAACTTAAACAGTTATCTGTGCGTCTATGACACAGAAACCGGCAGCCTGCTTTTTGAAAAGACCGTTCCCAGATGCTGGATCACCCATGTCCAGTTTCATCCCCAAAACCCGGAGCAGATTATGTTTAACCATGAGTGGCCCAGCTTCTCCTGCGGCATCCGCCGGATCTGGCTTTATGACCATCAGGCAGACACCCTCACTCCCATCCGCACAGAGGGCAGCGATACCCTTGGAAATCCCCGGGGATACGCCAGAAAGGCCGACGACTGGGTGTGCCATGAAATGTGGAGTGAGGACGGAACCTCCATCATCTATCACGGCGGCTACGCCGATGGCCCGGCCATGGTGGGCCGCTATGCCCTTTCCACCGGCATTTACCAGGAGATCGCCCTGCCGGACGATTACAATGCCTACGGCCATTTCACCATGGATCACGCAGGAAACCTGGTCTGCGACGGCTACTTTAAATATCCCTGGGAAATCAAAAAGGTGCGGGAAAACAGCACGGACAACGGGCCGGATCCCCACAAGAAGGATGCAGAGTACATCTGCAAGGTGATTCCGGACTGGGAAAAGGGAACACTCACCTGGCTCCCCCTCTGCCGCCACGAAAGCGACTGGCTGGGGCAGGATGCCCATCCCCATCCCATTTACAGCCATGCCGGCGACCGGATCTTCTTTAACAGCCGCACAGATAAAACCGTCAACGTCTACTGCGTGTCCGCCCAGCCGCCCCAGCAGTAAAGCGGAACGAACACCAAGCCGCAGCAACAATAAAACGGAACGAACACCAGACAGCAGCAGTAAACGAAACGGGCGGGAGCCAAAATGCTCTACCGCCCGTTTCCGTAAAATTTTCCATGAAAAAAAGCCATTGACGTGATTCGAACACGCGACCCCTTCATTACGAGTGAAGTGCTCTACCGGCTGAGCTACAATGGCATTTTCTCTAATTCCTATTCTGTTGTTTTCGAAAAAACAAAGCTGCTGCTTATCGCAGCAGCCGATGACCAATCCGGGAATCGAACCCGGGTTTACGCCGTGAGAGGGCGTCGTCTTGACCGCTTGACCAATTGGCCCTGTAAAATCGAGGCGACGTGATTCGAACACGCGGCCTCTGCGTCCCGAACGCAGCGCTCTACCAAACTGAGCCACGCCTCGATTACGTACGTAAGTATAATACAGTTTCCGCAGAATGTCAACAATAATTTTCAAAAATTTTTAAAAAATTGATACAATACCATTTTCTTCGTATTTATGCGGGCTGCAGGCCGGGGAAGAGCAGGGCAAATGCCTGCTCTCCCACCGCCTGGCGCTAAAAAAGCGTCAAAACCTATCGTTTTTAGAACCGCACCGCTACTGAATGGACAGCACCGGGTAATCCTGATCCTCCACAGCCTTCTTTAACACCTCATCGGCCACATCAGCGGAAAGGGTCACCACCGCGGTGCCGTTCTCATGGCTTACCTCTGCGCTCTCCACCTGGGCTAAGGCCTCCAGGGCCTTCTTTACTCTGGCCTCGCAGTGGCCGCACATCATTCCTTCGATTTTCATGGTTTTCTGCATCTTCTTTTCCTCCTTATTTTCTGCGCCTTCCTCCAGGGTAATGGAGACGGCATTTTTCACTTTCTTATCTTTCTTTGGGCTGTGCATGTCAAACCAGTTCAGCCGCAGGGCATTGGTCACCACGCAGAAGCTGGAAAGGCTCATGGCAGCAGCGCCGAACATGGGATTTAATTTCCATCCAAATACAGGATACCACAAACCGGCTGCCAGGGGAATCCCCACTGCATTATAAAAGAATGCCCAGAAAAGATTCTCGTGGATATTCCGCAGGGCTGCCCGGCTTAAGCGTATGGCCGCAGGCACATCGCTTAGACGGCTCTTCATCAGCACCACATCAGCGGCATCGATGGCGATATCCGTGCCCGCGCCGATGGCAATGCCGATATCTGCCCGGGTCAGAGCCGGGGCATCATTGATGCCGTCGCCTACCATGGCTACCTTTCCCTTCTCCTTTAAGGAACGGATAACACTCTCCTTCCCATCCGGCAGCACACCGGCAATGACCTGATCCACTCCTGCCTGGCGGCCGATGGCCCTGGCGGTCCGCTCATTATCCCCGGTAAGCATGACCACATGGATGCCCATATTCTGCAGCTCCTTCACCGCCTGCGGACTGTCCTCCTTGATCACGTCGGCCACAGCAATGATACCGGTCAGCTGTTCTCCCTTTGCAAAGAACAGGGGCGTCTTTCCCTCCTCTGCCAGCTGCTGTGCCCGGCGCCCTACAGCCTCCGGCACTGCAATCCGCGAATGGATAAAGGAATAATTTCCGCCCAGAAGGGCCTGCCCCTCCAGCTGGCCCATAAGGCCGTTTCCGGGAAGAGCCTGAAACTGGGATACCTGGCTGCTGGAAATCTGCCGCTCCCCGGCCAGGCTTAAGATGGCCCGGGCAAGGGGATGCTCACTCTTTTTTTCCAGAGAGCAGGCCAGAGAAAGAAGCTCTTCCTCCGTAAAGCCTTCTGCCGGAAGGATATCCGTCACCACAGGCTCGCCCTTTGTGATGGTGCCAGTCTTATCCAGGGCTACGATCTGGGTCTTTCCCGTCTCCTCCAGAGAGACGGCGGTCTTAAACATAATGCCGTTTTTGGCGCCCATGCCGTTTCCGACCATGATCGCTACCGGTGTGGCCAGGCCAAGGGCGCAGGGGCAGCTGATGACCAGCACGGAGATCCCTCTGGCCAGGGCAAAGCCTAGAGTCTGGCCTGCCAGAAGCCAAACCAGGATCGTCACCGCAGCGATGACGATCACCACCGGCACAAACACACCGGAAACCTTATCAGCCACCTTTGCGATGGGGGCTTTCGTGGCCGCTGCGTCGCTGACCATCTGAATGATCTGGGAAAGAGTGGTATCCTCTCCCACCCGGGTGGCCCGGCAGGTTAAGAAGCCGGACTGGTTCACCGTGGCGGCGGAAACCTTGTCTCCCTCTGCCTTGTCTGCGGGGATGCTCTCTCCGGTGAGGGCTGCCTCATTTACCGCGCTGTGGCCCTCCAGGACAATTCCGTCCACCGGAATATTTTCTCCAGGCCGCACCACAAAAAGGTCGCCGGTCTGCACCTGCTCGATGGGCACCGTCTTCTCCTGCCCGTTTTCCAGAATCACTGCCGTCTTGGGGGCCAGCTTCATCAGGCTCTTTAAGGCGTCGGTGGTCCTCCCCTTCGACCGGGCCTCCAGCATCTTTCCCACGGTAATCAGCGTCAGGATCATGGCAGCAGATTCAAAATAAAATTCATGCATGTAGGACATGACCCCGGCCATGTCGCCCTTCACCTGCGCGTCCGTCATGGCAAAAAGGGCATAGGTGCTGTAGACAAAGGATGCGCCGGAGCCAAGAGCCACCAGAGTATCCATATTGGGCGCCCGATGGATCAGGCCCTTGAAGCCGCTGATGAAAAATTTCTGATTGATCACCATCACGATGGCCGTCAGCAGAAGCTGCAGAAGGCCCATGGCCACATGGTTTTCCGCAAAAAATGCCGGGACAGGCCAGCCCCACATCATATGGCCCATGGAAAAATACATTAACACAATCAGAAAGCCCAGAGAGGCTGAGAGCCTGCGCTTGAGCACCGGCGTATCCCGGTCCTTAAGGGCATCCTCCGCCGCAGACTGGCTCTGGGCCCTGGCCCCTGCTCCCTTCTTCTGGGCGCCGTATCCGGCATCAGTAACCGCCGCGATGATCTCTGCCTCCGAGGCGGTCCCCTCTACACCCATGGAATTAGTCAAAAGGCTGACCGAGCAGGCGGTGACCCCCGGCACCTTGGAAACCGCCTTCTCCACACGGGCGCTGCAGGCGGCGCAGCTCATGCCCGTTACGGTATATTGCTCCATAAACTGTTCTCCTTTCTTCCCAACGGCGTCACTTCATCAGCTTCTGCAAGGTGCCGACCAGTTCGTCAATGGTATCTTCCTTCCCATCCTTAATATCCTGCACCACGCAGGTGCGGATATGATTCGCCAGAAGCACCTTATTAAAGCTGTTGAGGGCCGCGTTTACCGCCGCCACCTGCACCAGGATGTCCGGACAGTAGGCATCTCTCTCCACCATCCCCTTGATTCCCCGAACCTGCCCCTCAATGCGGTTTAAGCGGTGAATCAGATCCCGGTACTCTTTTGCGGTCCTCTCCTTGGTCTTATGGCAGCAGCTCCCTGCCTGCTCTTCTCTGGCAGGGATGTTCTCCTGCTTATCGATATGGTTTTTCTCCAAACCCTTCTCCTCCCTTCTGGCTATTTAAAGGTATTATTTCCTTTCCACGCATATTATATACCCCCACCAGGTATATTTCAAGAGCAATTTCTGGAAATACGCAATAAAATTTCTCAATAAGATGCAGGCCAGGCCTGCTCTTCATAAAAAGTGGCACCAGATTCGGATTACTCCTCCTCCAGTGCCATTTTTCATCTTATTTCCTTTATTACCAGGCGAATGTTTTCTCATCAGGCAAAGTCAAACAAGGACAGCTGATTGCTCTCCGGCAGATCCCCCAAAAGCCCCAGATCGGCCATCAGGTCGCAGATGGTCTTGCTGACCTTGGTCCGGTTCTGAAAATCCTCCTTGGACAAGAAGGGGCCGTCCTTGGCCGCCTCCACGATGCCCTCCGCCGCCTTCTCACCCAGGCCGTCGATGCTGCTTAAGGAAGGCATCAGCTTCCCGTCAATAATCTGGAAATGGGTGGCCTTTGCCCGGTAAATGTCGATGGGCAGAAAGGTAAAGCCTCTGGCGTACATCTCCTGGCAGATCCGCATATCCCGCAGAGTATCCTGCTCCTTATTGGACAGGGTATCCGACCGCTTTTTGTAGTCAGCCAGATACACCTCCAGCTTGTCCCGGCCCAGACACATCAGCTCGTAGCTGAAGCCCTTGGCCCGGATACTGAAGAAAGCCGCGTAATAAGCCAGCGGGAAAAACACCTTGCAGTAGGCGATTCTCCAGGCCATCATGACGTAGGCCGCCGCATGGGCTTTAGGGAACATGTACTTAATCTTCTTGCAGGACCAGATGTACCAGTCGGGCACATTATGGGCCTTCATCTCCTCCTCCCACTCCGGCTTAAGGCCTTTTCCCTTACGGACAGACTCCATGATGGTGAAGGAAAGGCCCTCCTCCATTCCCTGGGAAATCAGGTAAATCATAATATCGTCACGGGTACAGATGGCCGTCTGAATGGTGGCCTTCCCCTCGGCAATCAGCGTCTGGGCATTGCCCAGCCACACGTCCGTTCCGTGAGACAGACCGGCGATCCGCACCAGGTCAGAAAAGTACTTGGGCTTGGTGTCAATCAACATCTGCATAGCAAAGTCCGTTCCAAACTCCGGGATGCCTAAAGCCCCCAGCTTGCACCCGCCGATATCCTCCGGCTCAATGCCCAGAGCCGAGGTATTCTGAAAGAGGCTCATTACCTCCTTGCTGTCCAGAGGAATGTCCTTTACCGGATCCATGTCCGTCAAATCCTGCAGCATACGGATCATGGTGGGATCATCGTGTCCCAGAATATCCAGCTTTAACAGGTTGTGGTCGATGGAATGGTAATCAAAGTGTGTGGTTACGGTGGAGGTGGTGGTATCGTTTGCCGGGTGCTGCACCGGGGTGAAGGAATAAATCTCCTCCCCCAGAGGCAGAACAATGATGCCGCCGGGGTGCTGGCCTGTGGTTCGCTTTACGCCCACGCAGCCCTGAACCAGGCGGTTGATCTCACAGCCCCGCTTCTGCTGCCCCCGCTCCTCGTAATATTTCTTAATGTATCCATAGGCGGTCTTATCCGCCAGAGTGCCTACCGTCCCCGCCCGGAAGGTCTGGCCCTTGCCGAAGATTACCTCCGTGTAATCATGAGCCTTACTCTGGTACTCGCCGGAGAAATTCAGGTCAATATCTGGCTCCTTATCGCCCTTAAAGCCCAGGAAGGTCTCGAAGGGAATATCAAAGCCCTCCTTCTTAAGAGGCGTCCCGCAGACGGGGCAGTCCTTATCCGGCATATCGCACCCTGCCATACCGGAAAACTTTTTCACCTCATCGGAATCGAAATCGTAGTAATGACAGTGGGGGCAGATATAGTGGGGGCTTAAGGGATTTACCTCTGTAATTCCCGCCATGGTAGCCACGAAGGAGGAACCTACAGAACCCCGGGAGCCCACCAGATAGCCGTCCTCATTAGACTTCCACACCAGCTTCTGGGCGATAATGTACATTACGGCAAAGCCGTTGCTGATAATGGAATTCAACTCCCGCTCCAGCCGGTCGGTAACGATCTTGGGAAGCTCCTCCCCGTAAATGGCATGGGCACGGTCATAGCAGATCTTCCTCAACGTCGCGTCGGAATTTTCAATCACCGGCGGGCACTTATCCGGCCGCACCGGGGAAATCTTCTCGCACATGTCCGCAATCTTCCTGGTGTTGGTGATGACCACCTCTTCCGCCTTGTTTGGCTCCAGGTAATTAAATTCCTCCAGCATCTCCTCCGTAGTCCGAAGATACAGAGGCGCCTGCTGGTCGCAGTCCTTAAAGCCCTGCCCCGCCTCGATAATCCGCCGGTAAATCTCGTCCTGGGGATCCAGAAAATGCACGTCGCAGGTGGCGCAGACCAGCTTGCCGAACTGCTCGCCAAGCCGGATGATCTTCTTATTAATATCAATCAGATCCTGACGGCTCTTCACCGTGCTCTTCTCGTCCCGCAGCATAAATTCATTGTTCCCCAGAGGCTGGATCTCCAGATAATCGTAAAACCGCACCAGACGGGCAATCTCACTGTCCGGCGCCCCCCGAAGCAGGGCCTGGTAAAGCTCTCCGGCCTCACAGGCCGACCCGATAATCAGGCCTTCCCGGTATTTTTCCAGCAGACTCTTGGGGATCCTGGGCCGTCTGGCAAAGTAATCCAGATGAGAAGCCGACACCAGGCGGTACAGATTGATCCGCCCCACATCATTCTTGGCCAGGATAATCACATGGTAGGTGGGAAGCTTCCGTATGGTCTCCGCCGACATATCGCTTAAGGCATTCAGCTGATCCAGGGTCTCCACATCCCGCTGCCGCAGCATTTTCACAAACTCCACGAAAATCTCCGCCGTGGCCCCTGCATCGTCCACCGCCCGGTGATGGTTTTCCAGAGATACCCCCACCGCCTTGGCCACCGTATCCAGCTTAAACCGGTTCAGGTTCGGCAGAAGAAGTCTGGCCAATGCCACCGTGTCCAGCACCGTCGGGGAAAACTCCAGTCCCAGGCTGCGGGCATTGTAGGTAATAAAACCAATATCAAAGGAAGCATTGTGGGCTACCATGGCGCTTCCCCGGCAGAATTCCAGGAACTGGGGCAGCACCACATCGATCCGCGGCGCCGAAAGCACCATGCCGTCATTGATTCCCGTCAGCTGCTCAATGTCAAAGGGAATGGGTACATCGGGATTGATGAAGGTGCTGAACTTGTCCGTAATCTTCCCATCCTCCACCTTCACCGCGCCGATCTCAATGATCTTATTCTTCTCCGGCGAAAAGCCGGTGGTCTCAATGTCAAAAACCACGTAGGAATCAGAAAAACTCTGTCCCTTTGGGTTCTCCACCAGCTTCTTCAAATCGTCTACCAGATACCCCTCCACCCCATAGATGATCTTGAAGGTATCGCCCTTGTCCAACGCATGGTTGGCATCGGTGAAGGCCTGGACGCAGCCGTGGTCAGTGATGGCAATGGCTGGCATCCCCCACTGCTTGGCCCGCTTAATGATGTCCTTCACCTCGGAAACTCCGTCCATGTCGCTCATCTTGGTATGGCAGTGAAGCTCCACCCGCTTTTCTAAGCTGGTATCCATCCGCTTGCTGGTAAAGTCCTCGCACTTTTTAATGCCCACAATGGAGCCAAGGGTCAGCTCATGGTCGAAGCGGTCGATGGTGGTCACGCCGCGGATCTTAATGAAGGTCCCCTTCACCACCGCCTTGTCCACATCCTCCATCATATCCTGACGGGCAAAGAGCTTTACGGTGATGGTATCGGTAAAGTCGGACACATCGAAGATAATGATGCTCCGCTCGCCGCCCCGCAGCTCCCGCTTCTCCACAGAAAGGATCTTTCCCCGGATGGTCACCTCACCCATCTCGCCCTCAATGGCATCAATGGCAGTAAATCCATCCTCAAAATCCTTTCCGAAAAGCACATCCGGATTGTCGGACTTCCGGGAATAGCCAAATTTCTTCTCGCCCTTTCCAAAGCCGCTCTTCATGCCGCCCTTGCGGAAGGAGCCAAAGCCCCCCTGTCCGGACCGGTCGCCGGGGCCTGCCCCGCTTCCGGCTGCCTTTCCTTTTCCCTGGGCCGAAGCACCGCCGGAGGACTGCCCTCCCGCGCCCATGGCCTGTCCGGCAGCTGTCCTTCCTCCGGTTCCTCTGCCGCCAGCACCAGCACCCGTTTTCTGCTTTCCTGCGCCAGCACCCCCGGAGCCTGTGCCTCCCATACCTGCATCCAGTGTTCCGGCCCCCGGCTCCATACTGCCCATACCTTCGCCTGGGCTGCTGATCCCGGCAGCCGCTAACGCAGCAGCTTCCTCCTCCGCCTTCCTGGCCTGGATGCGCAGGCGGCTTTCCTTGGCCGGCACATAGGCAAATTCCACCTCCGCAGGGAGACCGCAGCGCTCCTGGAAAATCTTTTCCAGGATCCGCTTAAGCTCCGCCTCCTTTTCCCGGGAAACCATGGTATCCTCTATGGTCATCTGCATCCGCTCCGGCTGGGGAAAGGAAATCTTTGCCTTCCGGAACATGGTGTACTCAATGATGCTGTAATGCTTTAATTCCAGGAGAATGCTGTCCCGGTAAATCTCCAGAAGCTTTTCCGGCGTATACTGGCCGGAAAGACGGTACTTTTCCTGAATCCGGATGGTCATCTGCTTCTCCGGGAACAGCTGCTCCTTAATGCTCTGCTCCAGGTCATAAATCATCTGCTTGTGCATCAGCCTGGGGCTTTCAAGATAAATACGAATAGAGCTTCTGTCCCTGGCGGCGGTCACCCTCGTGACCTCCACCAGTTTTAAAAGCTCTCCTAATTCTTCTGCCATATGCAGTCCAGGAAACACATCGAAAAATCCCTTGCTCATACTGCGCTCTGTCTTTCCTCCCTGATCTTAACCAGCTCCTGTCTTAATACCGAAAGAAGCTCTGTCTCCGGAACCTTCCGGATAATCTCCCCCTTCCGGATCAGAAGGCCCTCGCCGATGCCTCCGGCAATGCCCACATCCGCCTCCTTTGCCTCCCCCGGGCCATTGACCACGCAGCCCATAACGGCTACCTTCACTCCCTCCAGGGAGTCAAATTCTGCCGCCATGGTCTCCACCTGGTTCGCCAGGGAAATCAGGTCAATCCTGGTCCGGCCGCAGGTGGGGCAGGACACCACCTCGATGCCGCCCCGGCGAAGCCCCAGGGTGCGAAGAAGCAGCTTGGCGCTCTTAATCTCCTCCACCGGGTCACCGGTTAAGGACACCCGGATGGTGTCGCCGATGCCCTGATAAAGGATAATCCCCAGGCCGGCCGCCGACTTAATGTTTCCCGAGTACAGAGTTCCCGCCTCGGTGATTCCCACATGAAGGGGGTAATCGGTCTGGCCGGAAATCAGCTCATGAGCGCGGATGCACATCAGCACATCGGAGGACTTAATGCTGATGACCAGGTTATCGTAATCCATATCCTCGATCATCTTCACCTTGTCCAGGGCGCTTTCCACAATGCCCTCCGCCGTCACCCCGCCGTATTTTTCAATCAGGTTCTTTTCCAGGGAGCCGCTGTTTACCCCCACCCGAATGGGAATGTCCAGTGCCTTAGCTGTCTCCACCACGGCCCGCACCCGGTCCGCTCCGCCGATATTGCCGGGATTAATCCGGATCTTGTCGGCGCCGTTTTCCATAGCCGCAATGGCCATTCGGTAATCAAAATGAATGTCCGCCACCAGGGGGATGGAAATTTCTCTTTTGATCTCCTTCACCGCCTGGGCCGCCTCCATAGTGGGGACGGTCACCCGGACAATCTCACAGCCCGCCGCTTCCAGACGGTGAATCTGCTCCACCGTCTCCTTTACCTTCTCTGTCTTTGTATTGCACATGGACTGGATGGCGATGGGACTCCCCCCGCCGATCACCCGGTTTCCGATGCGCACCTTTCTGGTATGCTCTCTTGCCGTCATCCTTTACTTCCCCTTCTTTCTTTAAGGAAACGCTTTAATCCGATTTTCCTCGCCGGGTTTGCGCCGCACAGCCGCATTCCCATGCAAGCCCGTATACATTTATCATCCAATAATCAGGTTCCGGATATCGTTAAACATAATCAAAATCATCAGCGCCAGAAGCACCATCATGCCTGCGAAATGAACCATGCCCTCCTTCTCCTGGTCAATGGCTTTCCCCCGCACAGCCTCCACCAGCAAAAATGCCAGGCGGCCGCCGTCCAGGGCCGGAAGGGGAAGCAGGTTCACCGCACCTAAGGAGGCGCTTAAGATCAATCCCCAGTTAATCAGGCTCAGCAGCACGATCACCCAGCCGGATGGCCGCACCTGGCCAACCATCTGGCCGATCCCGGCCACAATCCGCACCGGGCCGCCCACATCGTCAGCCCCCACATAGCCGGTAAACAGCAGGCGGAAGCTTTCAATAGCAGACTGCCCCAGCATCACTACCTGATGCCATCCCAGCCGGAGAAGCTTTCCCAGACTCTCCGCCTTGTGGTAATCCGGAGGATAATGCTCAATTCCCATCATATAGCTCTGACTCTCTTCATTAAAGACCGTCCGCAGAGTCACTGTACCGGTCTCATAGGTCAGATCTTCCTGATACCAGGCAGAGGGCTCCAAAGCCTGCTCCTCCGGCAGCCGGCCATAGGTAATTTCCATCTCCTCCTCCGGGTGAAGCTGCAGATACATCAGCAGATCCTGGTATTCCAGCATCTTCTTTCCATCGACCGAAAGAATCAGGTCGCCAGCTTTAAGCCCGGCCGCCTCCGCCGGGTATCCTTCTACCACGTTAGTCACCACCGGCAGATCATAGCCCTGATAGGCCACGATAATCACACCAAAGATGAAAGCCAGGATAAAATTAAAAAAGGGGCCGGCTGCAATAATGGAAATCCTCGCCCAGACGGATTTGCTTAAAAATCCATTGGGATTTCCGCTTCCCGTATCCTCATCTGCCATGGCGCAGGAGCCGCCCAAAGGCAGAAGCTTGAGAGAATATCTGGTGCCCCGCCACACCCCGGACAAAAGTCTGGGGCCTAAGCCGATGGAAAATTCCACCACCTCCACGCCGTTGGCCTTAGCCAGAAAGAAATGCCCCAGCTCATGAAACATGATCACAAAACCAAATAACAGTATCGCCGCCAGAATATTCAGCAACTTACCACCTGCTTTCTATAAATTCATAGGTTTCCTTTTCCGCCTCCAGAATTTCCTCCACAGAAGGCTCCTGGATCACTCGATGGGCCTTCATGGACTCCTCGATCATGTCAATAATGGTCAGATAGGGAATCTCTCCCTTCAGGAACTTCCCCACTGCTTTCTCATTTGCCGCATTGTACACCACCGGAAGGGTGCCGCCGATCTTCCCAGCCTGGTAAGCCAGCTTAAGTCCCCGGAAAGTCTCCATATCCGGCTTCTCGAAGCGAATCTCCGTCAGCGCCGAAAAATCCAGCCGCTCTCCCGGCAGATACCGGCGTTCCGGATAATACAGGGCATACTGGATGGGCAGCTTCATATCCGGCGTACCCAGCTGGGCCATAACGGCCCCGTCTTCAAATTCCACCATGGAATGAATAATGCTCTGGGGCTGCACCACCACCTGGATCTGCTCCATCTCCACACCGAAAAGCCACTTCGCCTCCATGACCTCCAGTCCCTTATTGACCATGGTGGAGGAATCAATGGTAATCTTGTGCCCCATGCTCCAGTTAGGGTGCTTTAAGGCATCTGCCGCCGATACATTTTTCAGCTGCTCCCTGGTCCAGCCGCGGAATGGCCCGCCGGAAGCTGTCAAAAGGATCTTGTGAATCCGGTTCCCATGCTCCTTCTCGCCATTAAGGCACTGGAAAATGGCGCTGTGCTCCGAATCCACCGGCAGCAGTCTTACGCCCTTATCCCGGGCCAGCTTCATGATGATGTGCCCCGCAGTTACCAGGGTCTCCTTATTGGCCAGAGCGATATCCTTCCCTGCCTCCATGGCTGCGATGGTGGGCCGGATGCCGATCATCCCGACCACAGCCGTCACCACAATCTCCGCCTCTGTATCCGCTGCCGCCTGGATCAGTCCATCCATGCCGGAAACTACCTTCACCGGAAGGTCAGCCACAGCGGTTTTCAGCTCCTTCGCCTTTTCCTCATCCCAGACACAGGCCAGGGAAGGCTTAAATTCCCGGATCTGCTTCTCCAGAAGAGCAATATTCCGGCCAGCTGCCAGCGCCGTCACCTGGATATCCCCGTTGTTCCGGGCCACCTCCAGGGTCTGGGTGCCGATGGAGCCGGTCGAGCCCAGTATTGAAATTTTCTTCATATGCATTTTCTCCCTCTGAAACATGAACGCCCGACCCTGCCCGCCGCTAAAGTCCGCACAGCGCAGCGGTGCAGAAATTGATGCAGCAGCGCCCCGCAGAAATCAGCGCAGAAAGGTCAGCGCAAAGTAAATGGCTGGTGCCGTAAAAAGCATACTGTCAAAACGGTCCAGCACGCCGCCATGGCCGGGAATCAGATGGCCGTAATCCTTCACCCCGTGATTCCGCTTAATGGCCGATGCCGCCAGGTCCCCAATCTGGGAAATCACCGCTGCAATACCGCAGGCGATGGGACAGGCAATCAGCGGATTTTCCACCTCCGCCATACAGCCGCCAAATACCGCTCCGTAGAGAAGCCCCAGCAAAGCTGCGCCCACAACGCCGCCCACAGCTCCCTCTATGGATTTCTTCGGGCTCAGCACCGGGGCCAGCTTATGCCGTCCAAAGAGCATTCCCACACAGTAGGCACAGGTATCACAGCCCCAGGAGCTTAAGAAAATCAGCCACACTAAAAAAGCTCCGTCCGTCATCATCCTGGTCTGATAAAGGTAGGAAAACATCACTGCCACATAAAAAATCCCAAAGAAGGCCACCGTCACCTGCTCTGTCCCGTACTTTGGAAAGGTGACCACGTAAATGGTCATAAACAGCATCAATGCCGAAATAACCAGCAGATTGAAATACTGTCCCTGCCCGCACCACAAAAGCACGTAATAAGCCAGACCGGCTCCGTATCCCACAGCGCCAAGAAGCTTATCCTGCATTTTCATTACCCGGTAAAGCTCGAACAGGCCGATGCAGGATATGGCGGCAGAAGTTAAAAGCAGCAGCGCCCCGCCCTGTCCGACCAGGATCAGGGCCAAAATAACTAATACAATCCCGCTGATGAGTCTGGTGGTAAACATACCATTCCCTCCTTCTGCCTCTTATGCTTTTACGCCGCCGAATCTCCGGTCTCTCTTATTATACTGCACAATTGCCTTTTCTAATTCCTCCTGATTGAAATCCGGCCACAGGCAGTCAGTAATATAAAATTCCGTGTACGCCACCTGCCACAGAAGATAATTGGACAGGCGAAGCTCACCGCTGGTCCGAATCAAAAGGTCCGGATCCGGCATCCCTGCCGTATCCAGATAGGAGGCAAACACATCCTGGGTAATGTTCTCCGGATCAAGCTTCCCATCCCGGCAGTCCTTTGCCAGCCTGGCCGCCGCCCGGGTAATCTCATCCCGTCCGCCGTAATTTACCGCAATAACAAAGGTCAGCCCCGTATTCTCTCTGGTTTCCTCCACCAGCCGATCAATTCCCTCGATAATGTCCGGAGCAAAACGGCTCTTGTCGCCGATCATCTTTACCCGCACATTATTCTCCTTGGCAATCTTTAACAGACGTACCATATAGTAACGGAACAGCTGCATCAGCGCTCCCACCTCTTCAGCGGAGCGGGACCAGTTCTCTGTGGAAAATCCGTAAACCGTCAGATACTCAATTCCCATCCTTGCGGCCACACCGACCATCTTCTCCACGGTCTTGCAGCCCTCCCTGTGTCCCATGGTCCTGGGGAGACCTCTCTTCTTCGCCCAACGGCCATTTCCATCCAAAATAATGGCTACATGGCGGGGAATTGCCATATTTGTCAAATCGCTCATCCTGTTTCCTCCTGCAGACATTGCTGTATTGCCCATTCCATAGCTGCAGCGACACCTTACCGCTGCAGCGCATCCTCCTGGGGGATTCTTACCAGCTTGCATAATTTAGGGCAGGATATCACACCTGCCCTCCTGATCCTGCACAAAGCCTAAGAAAACGCGTTCATCCGAGTTTTCCAAAATTAAACCGTCATGATTTCCTTGGTCTTTGCCTCAATCGCCTTGTCAATCTTTTCAATCATCTTGTCCGTCAGCTTCTGGATCTTCTCCGTTACGTCATTTAAATCGTCCTCGGAAATCTCCGCAGCCTTCTCCTTCTTCTTGAAGGTCTCGTTAGCATCACGGCGAATGTTGCGCACGGCAACCTTCGCGTTCTCGCCCTTTTTCTTCACATCCTTGGAAAGCTCCTTACGGCGCTCCTCAGTAAGCTCCGGGAAAATCAGGCGGATCACGGAGCCGTCATTGGTGGGGTTAATGCCCAGATCAGAAGTGAGAATCGCTTTCTCAATTCCCTTTAACAGGCTCTTCTCCCAGGGCTGAATCACGATCATGCGGGGCTCGGGAACAGAAATATTTCCCACCTGCTGCAGAGGCGTGGGGGAACCGTAGTAATCTACCCGAAGCTTGTCCAGCACATGGGGATTGGCCCGTCCGGCGCGGATGGTGCCAAACTCCTCCAGTAAGTTATCCAGAGTCTTATTCATCTTGTCCTCGTAAATTTTAATGTCCTGCATCATATCCTCCTGTTATGCGGTCACTATGGTACCGTTTATTTTTCCCTGCATGGCATCTGCGATGGCATCCTTTTCATTGAGACTGAACACCGCCATAGGCATCTTGTGCTCCATGCACATGATGGATGCGGTCAGATCAACCACCGCCAGCTGCTTCTCAATCACTTCCTGGATGGAAATGGTGTCATATTTCTTCGCGTCCGGATTAATCTTTGGATCGCTGTCATATACGCCGTCAATGGCCTTGGCTAAAAGGATGCAGTCTGCCTCCATCTCAATGGCCCGAAGGGCAATTCCCGTATCTGTGGAAAAATAGGGATGGCCCGTACCTCCGGCAAAGAATACCACCGTACCCTCGGCAAAGCATGCGTTAGCCGCGTCCTTGGAAAAGAGGCTGGTCATGGATCCGCAGGCAAAGGGGGTAAAAATCTGGGTCTTCATCCCGGCATTTCGGAAAATCTCCGACACGTAAATACAGTTCATCACCGTAGCCAGCATGCCGATCTGATCTGCCTTGGTCCGGTCGATGGCCTCGCTGGTCCTGCCTCTCCAGAAGTTTCCTCCGCCGATCACAATGCCTACCTGTACGCCGGCATCTACAGAAATCTTAACCTGCCTGGCTACCTCACGTACCGTATCCTCATCATAGCCGGTCTTCTTCGGTCCGGCTAAGGCCTCTCCGCTTAATTTTAACAGCACTCGCTTCATTTCCATAATTGTCTGTCTCCCTACTGTT
>JAGHER010000015.1 GCA_017889125.1 Lachnospiraceae bacterium | reverse complement strand
GACGGGGCAGTAGTTGTCATTGACGGGACGGAAGGTGCGGCAGAGGAGGATTTGGAATTAATCCGCCTTCTGCAGAAAAAGAAGATTCCGTTTCTGGCAGCGTTTAATAAGATGGATTTGGTGGGAGAGGAAGAGAAGGATACTGTCCCGGCAGGGGAAGAATATTTTGGAGAAGCGTCCAGGGAAGCCCCCCTTCTTTCTGCAGGCGTGACCCGCTCACAAATCCTGTGGATCAGCGCCGCAACCGGCGAAGGGATTCATGCACTCAAGGAGACCCTGGCAAAGCTTCTGACCACGGAAGGGGAGCCTAAGCCCCTTGTGCGGGATCTGCTTAAGCCAGGGGAGCTGGCCCTGCTGGTAGTCCCCATTGACAAGGCTGCGCCAAAGGGAAGGCTGATCCTTCCCCAGCAGCAGGTCATCCGGGATATCCTTGACGGAGACGGTATGGCTGTGGTGGTGAAGGAGACGGGCCTTAAAGAAGCCTTAACCAGGCTGGGGCAAAAGCCCCGCCTGGTGATTACCGACAGTCAGGTGTTTGGAACAGTGGCTGCCCAGACGCCGGAGGATATTCAGCTGACGTCCTTTTCCATCCTCCTTGCCCGGTATAAGGGGAATCTGGAGGAAGCTGTCCGCGGCGTGCGCACGCTGGATACCCTTACTGACGGCGACCGGGTGTTAATCAGCGAGGGCTGCACCCACCACCGTCAGTGCGGCGATATCGGCACGGTAAAGCTTCCCGCCTGGATTCGGAAGTACACGGGAAAGGAGCTTTCCTTCTCCTTCACCTCCGGCACCCAGTTCCCGGAGGATTTATCCGAGTACCGACTGGTGGTGCACTGCGGCGGCTGCATGCTAAATGAGCGGGAGATGCGGTACCGGGCTGAATGCGCCAGGGATCAGCAGGTATCAATGACCAATTACGGGATACTCATCGCTTATGTTAACGGGATTTTGAAGCGGAGCGTGGAGCCATTCCCGGAAATTTACCAGCTGCTGTAGAAAGCCGCTTTCGTGTCTATTCCCCGCAGTTTAAGATATCGGCAAAGAACTGATCCATCTCTTCCTTGGTATCAAAAATCGCCAGATACATCTGATTTCCCATGGCGGTGGCCAGCACATCAGGAAGCCGGCCGGACATCTTGATGTGCTCCCCATACCGGTCTACAATGGCCTGGTGATCCATGAGGAAAGGCTTTCCGTCCCGTCTCCCGGCGAAGGCACAGTAGGCGTCCTTGCCCGGCTTTAATTCCGTCTTGTCGAAGGCAATCATATCGGCCCAGATCTTATAGACATCGGTGCCGTGGGCGTAATCGATCATATCTGGGGTAAAGCCGCCGCATGGGCGCATATTGACCTCCAGGGCCATCAGCTGTCCCTTTTTGCCCAGGCCCTCATGATCCCGGGTCAGGCGGAAAAATTCAAAATGAACAAAGCGGCTCTTCACGCCGAAGCTTTTTGCCGTGGCCCGCCCCATCATGCGGGTGTCTTCAGGAAGATCTTTCAGGATGTAAAAGATGGAGTTGTCATTGTTGTTTACAATGTCCATGATGGAATTCGGCGTCACATTCCCCGTCTCAAAAAGAGGATTTCCCTGGGAATCAAAGATGGCGTCATAGGAATTTACTTCGCCGAAGATGTACTCTTCCATGATGTAAGTAGTGTCCGGATGGCATTTGTCCGTGAAAAACTCCTCCATCTGCTGGTCATTTTCAATCTTAAAGGTGTGGGAAGCGCCTACGCCGTTGTCCGGCTTGGCCACAATGGGGTAGCCCACGGTTTCCGCGAATGCCAGGCAGCCCTCCAGATTATCGGCGATGTGGTAGCGGGCCACGGGGATTCCGACCCTTTGGTAAAAGGCCTTCATCTTGGATTTGTATTTGATGTTGGGAATATCCTCCTCCTGGAAGCCGGTGGTAATGTGGAAAGCGGTGCGCAGGCGGGCATCCCGCTCCAGCCAGTACTCATTGTTGGATTCCAGCCACTGGATGGGGCCGTGCTTGAAGATCAGGAAGGCTACGCCCCGGTAAACCTCATCGTCATTTTCCAGGCTGCTGACCTTGTAGTACTCGCAGAGACTGTCCTTCAGATCCTGGGTCAGCTCATCGTAGGGCTGATCGCCGATGCCCAGGACGTTAATGCCGTTTTTCTTTAATTCACGGCAGAACAGCCAGTAGTTGGTGGGAAAGTTTGGGGAAATAAAGACAAAATTTTTCATAAATACTGCGGCTCCTTTCCGCTTTTGCAGGCGGCCGGCCGGGGATACCTTTTTTGTGGGGGATCCGGCTGGTCTGTACATTTACGCGTTCCTTTATCTTTGGCCCGGAAGCATAGGCATTCAGCCCAGAAGCATGGACATTCAGCCCAGAGGCGCAGGCATCCAGCCCAGTGAAGAGGGCATTCAGCCCAGAAGAGTGGGCACAAAGTACGTAGTCTGGCGCTTCCACCAGGGCCAGTCATGGGCGCAGTCATGGCCCCAGTAATCCACCCAAGCGTGGATTCCCTTATCCCGCAGGACACTGTCCAGCTGTCTGGTGTAGTCCGGAAGCTCCCAGGGGCCCTGACCGGTGCAGATGATGGTCTTTTTCTGATTGTAATAAGAGATGTAAGGGTGATCTGCCGGCATCCCGCCCAGGTAATGTATGGGGGAATTGGCGTAAACAAGATCGTCCATGTAGGAGCCAAAGGCAAATTCTGTGGAATAAACGCCGCTTAAGGCCAGAAGACCGTCAAAAATATCCGGGCGGCGGAAATACAGGTTTGCGGCGTGGGCAGCACCCAGGCTGCAGCCGGTGATCAGGATAAAGGGAACGCCGCTCCAGCCATTCCTGCAGTTGGCCAGATCCCGGAGCCAGGACACCACCTCATCGGTCAGATGATGAATCCAGCTTTCGTAGCGAAGGATGCGGTCCCGGGGATTTCCCCAGACTGCAGACCAGGTTTCCTGATCCAGGGTGTCTACGGAGCAGACCATTACCTGGCCGGAGTCAATCCATGGCGCCCACACATCAGTCATGCCGTAATTTTCAAAATCATAAAACCGGCCGTCCTGGCAGGGGATGAAAATCACCGGCCTGCCGCTGCTGCCGTAAACCTTCCATTCCATGTCCCGTCCAAGGGCATGGCTGTACGCTTTTACATACTGTGTTTCCATAATTTCCGCCTTTCTTTTTTATACCTTCCATTTTTTCAAAGCTGCTTCGTTATCCATTTTTCTTTTTTACGCATCATAGGTCAGGGTATGCATCATAAAGGGAAGCTGCTTTTCCCAGCAGGCCTCGCAGTGGCGTCCCTCCGGCACGATGCGGCTGGTGAGATACACCCGGCGGGCAAGGAGCTGCTCCACTGCCCGGTAAAAACAGCTGGCCATGTTCCGGTGGGATTTTAATTCCTCAGAGCCGTAATCCATGTAAATCACTGTATCATTCTCCACATAGGCCTGACGGATCAGGCGCTCGATCTGTGCCGGGCTGGTCCATAGAGAGGGGGAAAGGGCCGCCGCCCGGGAATAGATGTGATTGTATTCCAGTACGGCGTAAAGGCTCATCAGCCCGCCCATGGAGCTTCCGGCGATAAAGGTATTCTTCCGGTCGGGAAGGGTGGGATAGCGGCTGTCGATTAAGGGTTTAAAGGTCTTGGTCATCCACTCCATGGTGGTGCGTCCCCGGCCGGTGATGGTACCGAAATCCGGGTCGGAGAAGGTGTAGGGTGAGTATTCCTGAAGCCTTCCATTGTCCGGGCTGTGATTGCACTCCACGGCGGCGATGATCACCTGGGTCTGGGTGTAATCCATGTATTCCTTAAGGCCCCAGGACTTCCCGTAAGTAGCGTCCGAGTCAAAAAACACATTGTGCCCGTCAAACATGTAGAGGACGGGATAGCGTCTTCCTGGGTCATGGTTAATGGAATCGGGGAGATATACGTAAACGCCGCGTTCTTCATTGCCGGTCAGCTCCGGAATGGTGATAGGCCATTTTTCAATCATTCGTTAATGCCTCCTGCTGGTAAATTTCTGTCCGTTCCGCCTTTTGGGCGGATTCTGTCTGCGCACTCTGCGCGAACACATTCTTACTTGGAAATATAGCATAAGGAACGGCAAACTTCAACTGAAATGGGAAAAGTTGATTGCCACGAATTTCCTAATGCATGACAAACCAAACCATGCTATGATTCTTTTGTAACACAAATGTAATATTTATGTAACAAAGGAGAACAAATATGAAGAAGAGATTCAGTCACTACGGATTTGCAGCAGCACTGGTAATCGGCGCAGCGGGGATGCTTCCCGCCACAGCTTACGGTGCAGTAAATACATACAGCCTTCCTGGCGGAAACGGAAAGATGATCGTCATCAGCGGCGGAGCGGAAAACTGCCTGCCCGGCCTTCCGGGAAATCCCGGCATCCAGTTTCCTGACCTAGATTTCGACAAGCTTCCGGGATGGCCGGGGAATGGCGGCGGAGACCTGCTTCCCGGACTACCTGATCAAGATGCTCCGGAGGGAGATCTTCCCGGCGGCGGCCTTCCGGATACTGATATCCCCGGCGGCGGATCCGGGGATGAGAATGTGAGCACGGAGATCCTTCAGGTCCTTGACCTGGTCAATGCAGAGCGGGCCAAGGCAGGCGTAAAGCCCCTCACGCTGAACAGCAAGGCGGTAAGCGCCGCTCAGGTGCGGGCCCAGGAGATTGCCGTGAGCTTTTCCCACACCCGTCCTGACGGAAGCAGCTTTTCCACGGCGCTTAAGGCGGCAGGCTTAAGCTTTACCCGCTCCGGCGAGAACATTGCCTACGGCCAGAGAAGCGCTGAGGCGGTGATGAACGGCTGGATGAACAGCTCCGGTCACCGGGCAAACATCTTAAGCAGCCAGTATGACTCCATCGGCATCGGCCATTACCAGAATGCGGCCGGAGTAAATTACTGGGTGCAGCTGTTTGTGAAATAAATCAGCAAGAAAGACGTTCGGTGCAAATTACAAAACGATTGACAGAATACAGCTCGGCGTAAATCATGGCCCGGCGCAAATCATGGGAAACGATTTGCGCCGGGCATTTTTTCTGCTATACTATGAGATAGATATTTCTTTATTTTGAGTAGAAGGATAAGAATGAGCGTACAAAGGAGGCGGTATTGATGAGTCCGGAAGAATTTTTTCCGTTTTGGAGCGAGCTTTCTCCCCGGTGGAAGGAACGGCTGTACCGGGCGGCGGTGTTCCGGAGAATTGATAAGGGAACAATCGTCCACAACGGTTCGGCGGACTGTCTGGGGCTTTTATTGGTGAACTCCGGACAGCTGCGGGCCTATATCATCTCGCCGGAGGGGCGGGAGATTACCATTTACCGCCTTTTTGCGCGGGATATCTGCCTTTTTTCCGCCTCCTGTATGATGCAGAACATTCAGTTTGACATTACCATAGAGGCGGAGAAGGATGCGACGGTGTGGATTATTCCGCCAAAGATTTATAAAAAGCTTATGGATGAATGCGCGGCGGCCGCCAATTACACCAACGGAATTATGGCCAGCCGGTTTTCTGAGGTCATGTGGCTGATGGAGCAGGTTCTCTGGAACCGCTTCGACCGCCGCCTGGCTGCCTTTCTCTTGGAGGAGAGCGTGTTGGAAGGCAGCAGCCTTCTGACCATCACCCACGAAAAGATTGCCAACCACATGGGAAGCGCCAGGGAGGTGGTGACCCGGATGCTGCGGTATTTCCAGAAGGAGGGTCTGGTGGAGCTGTCCAGGGGAACTATCCGCATTGTGGATTCTGCAGGATTAGAAAAACTCTAAGGGGATTTTTTACACTTTTCTTACACTTCTTTGCCGCAGGGCAGATGCCTGGCGGCAGGCTCCCGGTCGGAAAAGACCGACTGGCACAAAAGATATCCGCCGGCTACATGACTGCAGGAAAAGCCGTGCTGGGCCAGGATGCGGCAGCCTAAATAGCTTCGCAGGCCGCTCTGGCAGAGAAGGATGGCCGGTTTTGCTGGATCCAGAGTGGAAAGGCGGTCACGCAGCTCATCTAAGGGGATATTCTGGAAGCCTTCCAGATGTCCCTTTTTGTATTCTTCCGGTGTGCGTACATCCAGAAGAAGGGCGCTGCCGTCCTGGGGAAGGCTGTTTATCTGCTCCCAGGAAATCTGCTTTATCCGTCCGTCTGACAGATTTTCAATCAGATACCCGGCCAGATTTACTGGATCTTTGGCGGACGCGTAGGGCGGTGCATAGGCCAGGTCAAGCTCCGTCAAATCCCTGGCGGAAAGACCGGCATAGATGGCCGCGGCCAGCACATCAATCCGCTTGTCCACGCCGTCGAAGCCTATGATTTGTGCGCCCAGAAGCCGTAAGGTGTTCCGCTCAAAAAGGATTTTCATGGTCATGGTTTTTGCGCCGGGGTAGTAGGAGGCGTGGCTGGAGGGAGAGAGGTAAACTTTGTCATAATCAATCCCTGCATCTGCAGCCGCCTCTTCATTCAGCCCCGTGACGGCGGCGGTCATGTCAAAAAGCTTAATGATGGAGGAACCCTGGGCACCGGCATAATGGCTGTCACCGCCGCAGATATTGTCTGCCGCGATCCGCCCCTGCTTGTTGGCCGGGCCAGCCAGGGCGATCCGCACATCCTTCCCGCTGACCTGATGGCGGATCTGCACCGCATCGCCCACTGCATAGATATCCGGCAGGGAGGTTTCCATGCGGTCATTGACCAGGATGCTGCCTGCGGCTCCCAAAGCCAGCCCGGCATCTTTTGCCAGACTGCTGTCCGGCCGGACGCCGATGGCCAGGATTACCATATCTGCCGTAAGGGGCGGGTGATTTTCTACCTGTATCTGTATACCTTCCCTGGCAGCGGAAAGTCCGGCCACAGACTTTCCCAGAACAAGCTGGATGCCGCGGCTGCGCATCTTTCCGTGAAGGAAGGTGGCCATATCGTAATCCATGGGATTGAGCAGGTGATTAAGCTTTTGGACAATGGTTACCTCTATTCCCATTTCCCGCAGGTTTTCCGCCAGCTCCAGGCTGATAAAGCCGCCTCCGGCCAGCACTGCCGACCGGGGCTTATTTTTTTCCACAAACTGGCGGATGCGGAAGGTATCCTCCACCGTGCGCAGGGTAAAAACTCCATCGGGAATCAGGCCCTGGAAATCCGGTACGATGGGCTTTGCTCCAGGGGCTAAAAGAAGCTTATCGTAGGCTTCCTCGAAGGTCTGGCCGGTTTCCCGGTTCAGTACAGTGACGGTTTTTCGCTCCGGATGGATGGCTGTAACCTCATGATGGACATGCATATGGATACGGAAGCGCTTCCAGAAGCTTTCCGGGGTTTGGAGGGTAAGCTCCTCCGGGTCAGTGATGATGCTTCCAATGTAATAGGGAAGCCCGCAGTTGGCGTAAGAAACATAGCCGGAACGTTCAAAAACATGGATTTGGGCAGACTCATCCAGCCGCCTGATCCTTGCGGCGGCCGTTGCGCCGCCGGCCACTCCGCCCACAATGACAACCTTCATCATCTGTATCGCTCCTTCCTTTCCGTTAATCCAGCAGGGAGAGAATGCGGGCCTTTGGCTGGGCGCCCACAGAACGGTTCACTGCATTTCCCTCCCGCATAGCCACTAGGGTGGGGATGCTCATTACCTGAAAGGCTCCCGCCAGCTCCGGCTGTTCATCCACATTTACCTTGCACACTTTAATGTCCGGCCGCTCTTGGGCAATCTGATCCAGGACGGGCCCCACCATCCGGCAGGGGCCGCACCAGGGCGCCCAGAAATCCAGCAGTACCGGCTGGCTGCTTTCGATAACTTCCTTCTGAAAATTTTCCTGCGTGATATGATAAACTGACATATTCATTCCTCCTGACATTTTTGCTGGTTTTATTTTTGATAATGGATTGCTCCGCACGGTGTGCTCCTGCAACCTTGGGTATAGTTTACCAGAATAGGCGGCGGCTTTCTGTGACATAGTCACACAAGTGCTGGGGCAGGCCGATTTTGCACAAAAAGGATTCTATGCAAGGACAGATTCCGCGCAAAAGCAAATTCTGTACAAATACGGAAAAAAACAGTATAATGAGACGGAAGATAATCGGAAGAAAAACACGGAAAATAAAAAAGATAACTACGGAAAAGGATCAGAAATATGCCAAACATAACGCTTATCACCGATTTTTCTGCCCCGGAGCTGGATATCTATGCGCGGATTCCGGAACGGCAGCTGTTTCATTATTATGAACCGGCCCCGGGAATTTTTATCACCGAGAGCCCCAAGGTGGTGGAACGGGCCCTGAATGGAGGCTACGAGCCGCTGTCTCTTTTGGTGGAGACGAAGCACGTAAAGGGGGAGGCCAGGGAGGTGATTGCCCGCTGCAAAGATGTGCCCGTTTACACGGCAGATTTTGAGGTGCTTACCAAACTTACAGGCTTTCCTCTTACCCGCGGCGTCCTGTGCGCCATGCGTCGGCGGCCCCTTCCGGATGTGCAGTCCATCTGCGCCGGCGCCCGCCGGGTAGCTGTCCTGGAACGGGTGATGAATCCGGCCAATGTGGGCTCCATCTTCCGCTCCGCAGCGGCTCTGGGCATGGACGCTGTGCTGCTGACTCCTGGCTGCTGCGACCCGCTGTATCGGCGGGCGGCCAGGGTGAGCATGGGAACGGTTTTTCAGGTGCCCTGGACCTTTTTCCCGGGAAAAGAGGAAGACTGGCCAGGAACGGGCATGGGTTTATTAAAGGAGATGGGATTTAAGACGGCTGCCATGGCATTGTGTGAAAATTCCGTGGGAATGGACGCGCCGGAGCTTAAGGCAGAAGAGCGGCTGGCTATTGTGCTGGGTACAGAAGGGGACGGCCTGGCCGCCCGAACCATAGCGGACTGCGACTATACGGTGCGCATCCCCATGGCGGCAGGGGTGGACTCTCTCAATGTGGCGGCAGCCAGCGCTGTGGCCTTCTGGGAGCTTCGCAGCGGGACATGAAATTTGTGGGAACCGCCATCATTTACACTTACCTGCAGGCGGCAGAAAGCAGGAGAGGAGGAGAAGCTGATGTTTGGGAAACTGGGGAAAAAGAGAAAGCAGGAAAAGCTGATCTTTGACCGGGAACAGAAAATCCCGGCGGTGAGAAGCAGCATTTGTACGGGAGAAAAGGTGGCGGGATTTCAGGATAAGGCCACCGGAAGGTTTGAGGAAATCACTCTCATTAAGACTCCGGCGGATCTTGCGGAATTTGCAGAGCGCTGCGGGGTTTCAGCGGAGGAAATTAAGGCGATTTACTGAAGGGAAATGCCCGGTCAGGAAAAGAACTGGGCCGCAATTCATAAAATTTTTAGAAAATCAAAAAGGATTTTGTTGATTTAATGGATTTATTATGTATAATTATGGTAGGAAGGCGGGATATGCTGCTTTCAAAAATTAAGGAAAAGAGGTTAAATGTAAGATGGCAGAAATGAATTTAAGCAAGTATGGCATTACGGGAACCTTGGAAATCGTGCACAATCCTTCTTACGAACTGCTGTTTGAGGAAGAAACCAAGCCGGAGCTGGAAGGCTATGAGAAGGGCCAGGTCAGCGAGCTGGGCGCGGTAAATGTTATGACTGGCGTGTACACCGGACGTTCTCCTAAGGACAAGTTCATCGTTATGGATGAGAATTCCAAGGATACGGTATGGTGGACCTCTGACGAATATAAGAATGACAACCATCCGGCTTCTGAGGAGACCTGGAATGTAGTAAAGGATCTGGCAATCAAGGAATTATCCAATAAGAAGCTTTACGTAGTAGATGCCTTCTGCGGCGCAAACAAGGACACCCGCATGGCAATCCGCTTCATCATGGAAGTAGCATGGCAGGCACACTTCGTAACCAACATGTTCATCACTCCCACTGAGGAAGAGTTAAAGGATTTCGAGCCGGATTTCGTTGTTTACAACGCTTCCAAGGCAAAGGTAGAGAATTACAAGGAATTAGGCCTGAACTCTGAGACGGCTGTTGTATTCAACATCACCAGCCGTGAGCAGGTTATCTTAAATACCTGGTACGGCGGCGAGATGAAGAAGGGTATGTTCTCCATGATGAACTATTACCTGCCGTTAAAGGGCATCGCTTCCATGCACTGCTCCGCAAACACCGATATGAACGGCGAGAATACTGCCATCTTCTTCGGCCTTTCCGGAACCGGCAAGACCACTCTTTCCACCGACCCGAAGCGTCTGCTGATCGGCGATGACGAGCACGGCTGGGATGACAACGGCGTATTCAACTTCGAGGGCGGCTGCTATGCGAAGGTTATCGACCTGGACAAGGAGTCCGAGCCGGATATCTACAACGCCATCAAGAGAAACGCGCTTCTGGAGAACGTTACTCTGGATAAAGACGGAAAGATCGATTTCAAGGATAAGAGCGTAACGGAGAACACCCGTGTATCTTACCCCATCGACCACATCGAGAACATCGTTCGCCCTGTATCCTCTGCACCGGCTGCTAAGGAAGTAATCTTCCTGTCTGCAGATGCATTCGGCGTACTTCCGCCAGTATCCATCCTGACTCCGGAGCAGACCCAGTACTACTTCCTGTCTGGATTCACCGCAAAGTTAGCCGGAACCGAGCGCGGCATCACCGAGCCCACCCCGACCTTCTCCGCTTGCTTCGGCCAGGCATTCTTAGAGCTGCATCCTACCAAGTATGCAGAAGAGCTGGTTAAGAGAATGGAGCAGAGCGGCGCTAAGGCTTACCTGGTGAACACCGGCTGGAACGGCAGCGGCAAGCGTATCTCCATCAAGGATACCCGCGGCATCATCGACGCCATCTTAAGCGGCGACATCCTGAAGGCACCCACCAAGAAGATTCCGTACTTCAACATCGAGGTTCCCACCGAGCTGCCCGGCGTTGATACCAATATTCTTGATCCTCGCGACACCTACGCAGACGCTTCCGAGTGGGAGACCAAGGCGAAGGATCTGGCACAGAGATTCGTTAAGAACTTCTCCAAGTACGAGGGCAATGCAGCTGGCAAGGCATTAGTAGCAGCTGGTCCTCAGGTAGACTAATTATTCCGATTATTGAACATACAAATACCGGGCATGAGGGATTTTCCTCTGCCCGGTATTTATGTTGCCTAAAATCATAAATCTGCAGATGAGATGGGTATCTGAAAGCAGATGCAGGTGCCCATTCCTTTTTTGCTGAGAATCTGCAGCTGGGAATCTTCACCGTACTGCATCACCAACCGGCTGTTTACGTTGATTAAGCCGATATTTTCTCCTTCTGCCGTGCGAATCTTTCTTAAAAGTGCGTTCACTTCCCCCTTCGTCATGCCCACACCGGTATCGATGATGGAAAAGAAGAGCCGGTCCTTCTTCTGTGCATCCTTTCTTTGGACAATCTTCAGCTTGATAAATCCAGTACCGTTTAGTGGTTTTATGCCATGGTAAAGACTATTCTCAATCAGAGGCTGAAGAATCAGCCGCATAAATGGCAGACTGCAGATTGCCTCATCATATTCATAATAAAGAATATATTTATCTTCATACCGATAACGCTGAATACAATCATATTTCTTCAGAGAGTCAATTTCGTTTCCAAGGGTTACTGACGTAGTTGGTTTTTCAAGGGAGTATTTCAGCAAATCAGACAGAGCTTCAATAATGCGGTTGATGGCGGTGGGGCTGCCAGTATATTCTAACGCCTTGAAATCCAAAGTCTGCAGGGTATTGAAGAGAAAATGAGGAGAAATCTGTAGCTGCAAAGCGGCCATTTCTGCCACTTTCTGCTGCTGTTCCTTGAGGGCCAGCCGGTTCTGCAGAAAGCTTTTATTGACAAAGAGCTGAACAATATTGTTCAAAATCATATCGTATTCATCTTCAACAAAAGCCGGTTTCTCGCTGTTGTAAATGCCTCTTTCTGCATCAGAAAAGACGTTGATAAAATGATCAATCTGCCGAAAATTCTTCCGGGTGATTTTGTAAGCAATCCACAGGGCGATGCAGATTACTGCGGCCAGGACCAGGAGCATCTGAAAAATCAGCGTAAAAATAGTCTGATAGTAGCTGCCGGGACTGATGCAGGCTAAGAGGTATGTATTATAACCTGCGGGAATGATATGAGTGTAGTAGCGGGAGCTGCCTCCGGAAATCCACTTCTGTACCGGCTCTCTACCGGGCATCTGGATAGCGGAGAGGAATTCCGCCTGGTTATGTTCAAAGAAACCGTCATCTTCTTTCCCTTCAAGAAGAAGGCGGCCGTCCTTGTCCATCAGGAAAAACTGATCTAATCCAGAACCTGCGCTGAGTACCTGGCGAAGCCCGTCAGCATAAAAATTTACGGCCACCACTCCTTTAAACATGCTCAGCTTTCGGTAAAAGGTGATTACATGGACGGGAGCAGCATAAGAAAACTGATGCATATCCCGGCTTTCTACCCAGTCCTTTTCCTGGGATGCAGCATAGGAATCCAGCCAGCTTAAATCAGAAAATTGGGAAAGCTTCACCACGCTTCCCATGTTGGAGGTCAGAATTGAATCATAGCCTTCCAGGTAATAATAAACGGAAGCGATATAGGAAGCATTGTTGGTGAGGGAAGAAAAATTGGACAAAATGCTGTTTACCAGGATACTGTCCAAATAGTTCGTCTTATCATGTGAGAGATAATGGCGCAGGGAGATAGAAAGCCGTGGATTGCTGCACAAAATATCATATTGCATTTCTGCTGTATCCAGGACAAGGGAATAGTTGTCGCGGAGCGCATAAGCTGATTTTCTGGTGTCTTCTTCGATCTCATCCTGTTTTTCCTTGATGAGAAAAGCGCCGTAAATCATAAAAGCAAAGATAATTGGAAAGGCAATAATACAGGAATAGTAAAGAAACTGGCGGATAAAATTGCGTCTTCTCATGCTGTTCTCGCTTTCTTAACTCATGTTTTAGGTCTGAATTGTGACAGGATTATCCATTAGGACGTGCGCGGTATTCCGATGGCGTCATATGAAAATACTGGTGAAAGGCCCGGGAAAAATTTTTTGGATTATCGTAGCCTACCCGGTAAGCGATTTCATACTGCTTGTAGCGGATATCTTTTAACATCCTTGCGGCGTTTTCCATCCGTGTTTTCAGCAGGTAATCAGAAAAGCTGCTGTCGGAGTGCTCCTTCATAATCCGTGAAAGATAATTGGGGCTTAAGTTTACCAGTCTGGCGGCCTGCTCCAGTGTGGCAGTCTGGTATTCTTTATCCAGATAGCTGCGTACTGCGCTGATGATTTTTTCATAATAGCTGAGATTCTCTTCCGGGGAAGTGCGGGAAATATGGTGTTCCTTGTCCAAGGCGTCCCGCACACGGGTGAGGCTGGTCAGGAGATCCTCATATTTGACTGGCTTTAGCAAATAATCAAATACACCGCTGCGCATAGCGCGGCGGGCATATTCAAAGTCCTGATAGCCGCTGAAAAAAATGATTTTCGCATTGGTATGGGGAAGGAGCTGTTCGGACAGTTCCAGACCATCCATAATGGGCATTCGGATGTCTGTAAGAATCAGATCAACGGGATGGGACAAGGTAAATTCCCATGCCTCCTGTCCATTGGAAAAGCATCCGGCTATCTCAAATCCAAGCTGCTTCCAGGGAAAAAGATTTGCGATGCCATTGCGGATTTTTGCTTCATCGTCTGCAATAATTACCTGATACATGGGCTGAACACTCCTTTTGGATAAAAATTCAGTTAAAATTTAAACACATGAGTTAATTATAGTAAAAAAACAGGAAAAAATCATCTGCTTTGCTTTTAAAAACAGGGATTCGCTAACTTTTGAAGAAAAATCATAAGTAATGATACTTTTTAAAAAAAGAGGATAAGCAAAGAAACCTTTGTGTTATTTGAATTTCTTACCATATGACGAATTTTCTGTTACACTTGTTTCATCAAATTTGACGGGAGGAAAAGAAAATGAAAAAAATGATGAAAGCTGCAAGCCTTCTCATGGCCGGTGCACTGACGGCTGTCTCGCTTGCCGGATGTACGAATGAGCCGGTACAGAGCACGGACAGTGTCGGAAGCAATCAGCAGGGAAATTCTTCTGCGAATTCTGGCGACACCATCACCCTGCGCTTCATGTGGTGGGGCGGCGATGATCGGAATGAGGCTACCCTGGCAGTAATTAACCAGTACCAGGAGCTGCATCCCAATATCCGGATCGAGGCGGAGATGAATTCAGATCAGGGCTATGTGGATAAGGTATCCACCATGCTTGCCAATGGAACCGCTCCGGATATTATTCAGCAAAATGTGGATTCCCTTCCGGACTTCGTATCCAGAGGCGATTTTTTTGTAGACTTTTATGAGTATCCGGATTTATTTGATACTTCTGGTTTTGAGAAGAATTTTATTGACCAGTTTGGAACCTTTGATGGAAAGCTTCTTGCCCTGCCAACCGGTATGTCCTGTCTGGCAACGGTTGCCAACACGGAAGCTGCTGAGGCCTGCGGCATAGATCTGACCAAACAGATTACCTGGGATTCTATGTTGGAAGACGGTGCAAAGCTTCATACAGAGAATCCAGATTTTTATTATATGAATGTAGATACCAAGATTCTGTGCGAATATGTGCTGCGGCCTTACCTGCGTCAGCTGACAGGAGAATCCTTCATTGTGGACAGTGAGAAACGAATGGGCTTTACCAGGGATCAGCTGGTGGAAGCACTGCAGTATATTAAGGACTGCTATGATAACGGCGTTTTTGAACCGGCAGAAGATAGTGCTACCTTTAAGGGGCAGATTCATACTAATCCTAAGTGGATGGATGGGAAATTTGTTTTCGCCTATGGTCCAAGCTCTAGCATCAGCCTGCTGACTAATGCCATCCCTGACACAGAGTGCACGGTTGTGCAGATGCCTCTTGCAGATAATCGGGTAAATGACGGCTACTTTGCCGATACGCCGCAGTATATGACCGTAAATAAAGACTCTGAGAATGTGGAGGAGGCCATTAAATTCCTGGATTATTTTTATAATAATTCAGATGCGCAGACAACCTTAAAAGATGTTCGTTCTATTCCGCCTACAACCACCGCAAGAAACTTGTGTGATGAAGAGGGACTTTTGGATTCGACAGTTGTTGAGGCAGTAAATTTGGCTGCTAATCTGAACGGCAAGAGTGATAAAGGTTACACCACCAGCGCAGAAGTTTATGCGATCCAGGAAGACATGGTAGAGAGCATTGCTTATGGGCAGAGCACGCCGGAAGAAGCGGCAGATAACGCCATTGAGCTGATTACCGATTATTTAAGTACTGTAAATTAGTCCTGTCTGGAGGAGAACAGACAGAATGACCAGGCCCGGACAGAAGCGCGCTTGCTGTCCGGGCTATTTTAAAGGAGGAAGAACAATGGCAAAGGCGAAAGCAAAGGAAAAACCCCGGCATGGAGGATGGACGAAGCGGAATAAAATCGGTTTTTCCTATGTATGTATCTGGATATTTGGATTTCTGGTGTTCCAGCTGTATCCATTTATCAGTTCACTGATCTATTCGTTTACCAATTATGATATTTTCCATACGCCGGAGTTTGTAGGCTTAGACAACTACATCCGGCTGTTTACCAAAGACCAGGAATTCTGGAATTCCATGGCGGTTACCTTGAAGTACACGTTCATTACCGTTCCTGGAAAGGTGGTGCTGGCTCTCATTGTGGCCCTGATCTTAAACCGAAATTTAAAGGGCATTAACTTTATCCGGACAGTATACTATATTCCTTCTTTGCTAAGCGGCTCTGTTGCTGTAGCTATCCTGTGGAAGGTGCTCTTTATGAATGATGGCTTTATCAACAGCCTATTAAATGCCGCAGGTCTCCCTTCCGTAAAGTGGTTGGGTCAGCCCAGCATGGCGGTGGTAACCATCTGTATGCTGGAAATCTGGCAGTTTGGTTCTTCCATGGTGCTGTTTTTGTCGGCACTAAAACAGGTGCCTCAGTCCTTATATGAGGCGGCCAGGATTGACGGCGCATCAAAGCCGCGGATGTTCTTTAAAATTACTTTGCCCATGATTACCTCTATCGCCTTTTTCAATATTATTATGCAGTTAATCACGGCTCTGCAAAATTTTACCTCTGCCTTTGTCGTAACCAACGGCGGCCCTAACAAGGCAACCTATGTGCTGGGCATGAAGCTTTATACCGACGCGTTTAAATACTTCAAGATGGGCTATGCCTGCGCCACATCCTGGATCATGTTTGTGGTGATCCTGATCATTACGCTGGTGCTGTTTGCTACCTCGAAAAAGTGGGTTTATTACGATAATTAAGGAGGAAGCCGATGAAAAAGAAAGAAATCAGAATCGGGATAACCTATATTCTTCTTGGAATTTTTGGAATTATCATGCTGTTCCCGGTAATCTGGATGTTTTTTGCCTGCTTTAAGACCAATAATGAGATTTTCGGAAGTCTGGCGCTGCTGCCGGAAGGGTGGAGCCTGGATGCTTTTATCCAGGGATGGAAAACCACAGGAACCTACACCTACGCCCAGTACTTTATCAATACCTTCCTGCTGGTTATCCCCACCACGCTGCTGACCCTGGCCTCCTGTTCCATCGTCGCCTACGGCTTTGCCCGATTCGACTTCCCTGGGAATCAGTTTTTGTTTATGGTGCTGATCGCTACACTGATGCTTCCCAATGCCATCATCATCATTCCCCGGTATTCTCTGTTTAATAAGCTGGGCTGGCTGGATTCCTATATGACCTTCTTTGCTCCTGCGGCAGTGGGCTGCTACCCCTTTTTCGTCTTTATGATGGTGCAGTTCCTTCGGGGGCTTCCAAGAGATTTAGACGAGTCCGCCTACATGGACGGCTGCGGGCCTTTCCAGTGCTTTGTGAAGATCCTGCTGCCGCTGCTTAAACCGGCGTTGTTTTCCGCAGGGCTTTTCCAGTTCCTCTGGACCTGGAATGACTTTTTCAACACCAACATTTACATTAACTCCGTATCAAAGTATCCGCTGTCCCTGGCGCTGCGTATGAGTATTGACGTCACTTCCAATATTCAATGGAATCAGGTAATGGCCATGGCGCTGGTGTCAGTAATTCCGTTAATTATTCTGTTCTTCTCAGCGCAGAAATATTTCGTGGAAGGGATTGCCACCACCGGAATGAAAGGGTAAAATAAATTCTGGAAAGATTCCAGAAAGGATGCAGTGTTATGGAATATTGCGGAATGGTGCTGCACAATACAGATCATCTGGTTTACGATGTAGACCATAAGGATTATCAAATCTGCCGGATGCCGGATCTTTTTCGGCAGAGGCTGAATCTAAAGGCGCAGAAGAGCACTCTCTTTGTCAGCGGATGTGAGCTGCGCTTTATTATGGAAGACGAGCAGGTATCTATCGGCTTAAGGCGGATGCCGGTGCATGAGGGGATACTGCCGCAGGGGGTGGCACAGATTTATCAGGGGGATTTTCAGGGAAGCTATCCCATCGGCCCCCAGGCGGTGTCGGTGGAAGGCTCCCAGGTAGTAATCCGCAGGCAGGACTTGTCTCATATTCAGCGGTTTGCTCAGGCGGAAACTGCCTCCCCTGGAAGAGGATTTTCACCTGAGGTTACCCGCGTACTGCTTCCCTATGACTGGGGCTGCTTTCTGGGGAATGTTAAAGGCGCTGTCCGCCCGCCTGAGCCGGGGATGGTTCCGGAAAAACGCCTGCTTTTTTACGGCTCCTCCATCAGCCACGGGGGAAATGCCTCCTTGATGGCAAAGACCTGGGCCTTTCGCCTGGCAGAGTCTCTGGGATGGGACAGCATTAATTTAGGCTGTGCGGGAAGTGCCTGGATGGACGAGGCCATGAGCCAGTGGATTGCTGAGCGGGATGACTGGGACGCTGCGGTGTTCGAGCTGGGGATCAATGTAATCAGCCTGTGGACACCTTCCCGGCTTTATGAAGAGGCCTTATCATTCATTCGCAGGGTGAAAGCGGCTCACCCGGAGAAGCCGGTATTTGTTGCAGATATGTTTTACAGTCATCATGATTTTTCCCATAACCCTGCGGCAGCGGACTTCCGCCAGGCCATAGAGTCCTGCGTAAGGAAGCTGGCTCTGGAGTGGCCAGAGCTCTATTACATCAATGGCCTGGAGGTGATGGGCGAGGAGGACGGCTTCTGCTGTCTCTCATCTGACGGCCTGCACCCCTCCGATTTAGGTCATGAGGTCATCGGGCGGAGGATGAAGGAAAAAATCGAACCTTGTTTACCAGGCAAAAATAAGCGAAGCCGGCCATAAAAGCCGGCTTTTGCCATGCTATACATCTGTTTCTACAAAATGCACTGCATACTTATCCCAATATTTTCGGTAAACCCGCTCCTCGTTTCCGTCAAGATTCAGCTGATACAGCCGGAAGGTTACCAGAATATCCTTGGGCTGCCACTGCTCTTCATAGGAATACTGATACTTCATACCCACGTTTTTCATCACGCCGCCGCTGCGGGGATTGTTCCGGTCATGGGTGGCGGTGATGTAGGGAAGACCGTCCTTTTTCACCTGTTCGATCACGGCTCTGGCGGCCTCAGTCACAATCCCCTGGTGCCAGAATTCCTTTCGCAGGCCGTAGCCAAAGTCGTGATGTTCCTCCATAGCTACCTTGATATAGCCGATGGGGTAATTGTCTTCCTTAAGGCAGATGGCGTAGGCGTAGGCCTGGGGCAGGGCGTACTGGGAAGCGTAGCGCTCCTGAAATAGCTGCCGGGCTTCCCCCAGACTTTTTAGGGGGAACCAGGGTAAAAATGTGTTTACTTCCTCGTCGCGGTAAATCTGGTACAGGGCTTCCAGGTCATCCTCGGTGAATTTCCGCAGGATGAGGCGGTTTGTTTTAATTGTTGGTGTGTTCATCGTGTCTCCTTATACGAATACATACGTTTTCAGCCGCTCAAAGGCCTCCTTCACCAGGCTGTGGGGCAGGGCCAAATTCATGCGGATGTGGCAGTCTCCATGGAAGGGACGGCCGTCCTGCCAGATTACGCCTACCTGGATGCCTGCGGCCTGCAGGGTGCTGATGTCTGTGCCATGTTCCCGGCACCATTCGGTGCAGTCTAAGAACAGCATGTAGGTTCCCTCAGGCATGGATACCTTTACTCCTTTAAAATTGCTTTGGATAAAAGATACAGCGTAATCCAGATTCTGGTGGAGCACCTGGCAAAGCTCATCAACCCACTGCTGGCCTGCCGGACTGTAGGCGGCCATCAGGGCGTGCATGGAAAGGACGTTCATGGAATTGTAGTGGGTATTCTTTCCTGTTTTTGTCACCCGGTCCCGCAGATAGGGATTGTAGATAACGTGATAGGAACCGATTAAGTCTGCCAGATTAAAGGTCTTGGATGGCGCGTAAAAGGCGATGGTGCGCATACGGGCATCCTCAGAAACCATCTGGGTCGGCGTATGATGGAAGCCGGGCATGGTCAAATCCGCCCAGATCTCATCAGAAATCACATACACATCGTACTTCTGGTAAAGGGCCATAAGCTTTTCGATCTCCCAGCGCTCCCAGACCCGGCCTGCGGGATTGTGGGGAGAGCAGAAGATGGCGGTGTGAATGTGCTGTTTGGCCAGCTTTTCCTCTAAATCGGCATAATCGATCCGCCATATGCCCTGTTCATCCTGGATTAAGGGATTTAAGACCAGATTCCAGCCATTATCCTCTGCCACATGAGAAAAGCCAATGTAGGTGGGAGACTGGATGATGATGGAGTCTCCCGGCTGACATAAGACGCGCAGGGCGCTGGTCACACCGCCAAGGACGCCGTTTTCGTAGCCGATGCACTCCGGAGAAATACCGGTGGTGCCGTAGCGATCCTGGTGCCAGCGGATAATGGCATCATAGTAGGCGGCAGGGGGCTGGAAGTAGCCGTATGAGGGGTGGCTGGCCCGCTGGATAATGGCCTCGGGAATGTCCGGCAGGGCCAGGAAATTCATGTCTGCTACCCACATGGGAATGATGGAAAAGCCTTCCTTAATCTTTGCTCCGGCGAAGAACCCTTCCGTTAAACTGCCAGCAG
>JAGHER010000141.1 GCA_017889125.1 Lachnospiraceae bacterium | reverse complement strand
ACGATATGAAGCTGGTCAGCGGCATCTGTGAGAAACTGACGGTGTTAAACTTCGGCCAGGTCTTAAAACAGGGCACCACATCCGAGGTACTCAATGACCCGGAGGTTATTAAGGCGTATCTTGGGGAATAGGGAGGAGATAGGAAAATGGCGTTGCTGCAAGTGAATAACCTGGAGGTCTATTACGGCGTGATCCAGGCGTTGAAAGGGATCTCCTTTGAGGTAAATCAGGGGGAGATCATAGCGCTGATCGGTGCAAACGGAGCGGGGAAAACCACCACTCTCCACACCATTACCGGCCTTCTGAAAGCCAAATCTGGTTCCATTGTCTACGATGGAGCCGATGTGACCAGAACCCCCGGCCACAAGCTGGTGAGCATGGGACTGGCCCATGTGCCTGAGGGGCGGCGGATTTTCGCTACCCTGACTGTGCTTCAGAATCTGAAGATGGGCGCATTTACCAGAAAGGATAAGGGCGAAATCGAGGAAACCTTAAAGATGATTTACCAGCGTTTCCCAAGGCTTGAGGAGCGGAAGAATCAGATGGCAGGAACCCTGTCCGGCGGCGAGCAGCAGATGTTAGCCATGGGCCGGGCGCTGATGAGCCATCCCAAGCTGATTGTTATGGACGAGCCCTCCATGGGTCTGTCCCCCATCTATGTAAACGAGATTTTCGACATTATTCAGAGTATTAATAAGGATGGAACCACCGTCCTTTTAGTGGAGCAGAATGCGAAAAAGGCCCTTTCTATTGCGGACCGGGCCTATGTGCTGGAGACGGGAAATATCGTCCTCTCCGGCGATGCCTCCGATCTTTTAAATAACGATCAGGTGAAGAAGGCCTACTTAAGCGAATAGGGAAAAACCCTCTTGCATATACTGGTATCAGCATAGCAAGGGGGTATTTTTATGGACAATTTTCATGTATACAAAGATATGGAAGCCCGGACGAAGGGGGAGATCTACATCGGGGTAGTGGGGCCGGTGCGGACGGGAAAATCCACCTTTATCAAGCGCTTCATGGAGCTTTTAGTCCTTCCGGCCATGGAGGATGAAAACAGCCGCACCATGAGCAGGGATGAGCTTCCGCAGAGCGCGGCAGGGAAGACCATCATGACCACAGAGCCGAAATTTATCCCCAAGGAGGCAGCGGCTATCCAGTTAGGGGAGGGGATCAGCGTAAAGGTCCGGCTGATTGACTGCGTGGGCTTTATGGTGGAGGGGGCGGCCGGTCACATTGAAAATGACGGGGAGCGGATGGTGCGCACACCCTGGTTTGAAAATGAGATTCCTTTTACCCGGGCGGCAGAGATCGGCACCCGGAAGGTGATTACCGACCACTCCACCATCGGCCTGGTGGTTACCAGCGACGGCTCCTTCGGGGACATCCGCCGGCCCAATTACATAGAAGGGGAACGGAAAGCTATTGAGGAATTAAAGGAATTAAGCAAGCCCTTCCTGGTGCTTTTAAATTCTTCCAGGCCTTATTCTGAGGAGACAGAAGGGTTAGCGGAGTCCATGGAGAAGGAGTACGGGGTGACGGTGCTGCCGGTAAACTGCGAGCAGCTAAAGAAGGAGGATATTTACCGGATACTGGAGCATGTGCTGATGGAATTTCCTGTGGTTCGCCTGGATTTTACGATCCCTAAATGGCTGGAAATGCTGCCTGCCTCCCATCCGGTAAAGGCCCAGGTCATCGGCGCAGCCAGACAGGTGTTAGAGAATGCGGGGCAGATGAAGGATGCCCGGGCAAGCCTTCAGGGGGCAGTATCGGAGCCTATGGAGGAGATCCGCTTAGAGCGGATGAATATGGCCGACGGATGCATTTCTCTGGACATCATCATGGATGACGGCTGCTATTACCGGATATTGAGCGATATGACAGGCCTTCCCATCGAAGGAGAGTATCAGCTGATGGAGACCTTAAAGAAGCTTGCGGGCATGGAAAAGGAGTATGCGCGGGTTCGCGATGCCGTCAGCCAGGTGCGCTTAAAGGGCTATGGGGCGGTGATGCCTGAGCGGTGGGAGATACTTTTAGATGAGCCTCAGGTGATCCGCCACGGAAATAAGTACGGGGTAAAGATCAAGGCAGAAGCGCCCTCCATTCACATGATTAAGGCCCAGATTCAGACGGAGATTGCCCCCATTGTGGGAAATGAGCAGCAGGCCCAGGATCTGATTGCCTACATTAAGGAAAATGCCAGAGAGAATCCGGATGGAATCTGGAATGCCAACATTTTTGGAAAATCCATCGAACAGATTGTGGAGGATGGGATCCAGGCAAAGATCTCCCAGCTGACGGAGGAAAGCCAGATGAAGCTTCAGGATACCATGCAGAAAATCATCAATGACAGCAACGGCGGCATGATCTGCATTATCATTTAGAGAAACGCTGTGTTAATCCGCGTTTTCTCAGGGCTGTTTTCGCGGCGGATTCCGGTGGATTTCCTTCCTTTTTCATGGTATACTTTTTGTAGAAGCTGGAAATTACTGGTCATCAACAGAGCAAATACCGTAATGCTAGGAGGGATTATATGAAGCTGGAATTTATCGGTGCGGATCATGAGGTAACAGGCAGCTGTCATTATCTGGAGATAGGAGAGACACGGCTTTTTGTGGACTGCGGCATGGAACAGGGGCAGAATGTTTATGAGAATGTGGAGCCGCCGGTCAGCTACAGCGAGATTGATTTCGTGCTGCTGACCCATGCACATATTGATCATGCAGGATATCTGCCCTTTATTTATGCCAGAGGCTTTCGGGGGCGGATTCTGGCTACGGATGCCACGGCAGATCTGTGCAATATTATGCTTCAGGACAGCGCCCACATCCAGGAGATGGAGGCAGAGTGGAAGAACCGGAAGGCCAGACGGGCCGGGCGTCCGGAGGAACCTCCGGTGTACAAGATGGAGGATGCCCTGGGAGCTATCCGGCTGATTGAGGGGAATTCTTATGGGAAGATTATCCGGCTGAACGATAATCTTTCTATCCGCTTTACGGATGCAGGCCATCTTCTGGGCTCCGCCTCCATTGAAATCTGGGCCAGGGAAGGAGAGATCGAGAAGAAGCTGGTCTTTTCCGGCGATATCGGAAATAAAAACAAGCCGCTGATCCGGGATCCTCATTATATCAAGGATGCAGATTATGTGATTATGGAGTGTACCTACGGCGACCGCTACCATAAGAAGGGGGTCAGCTATGAAAAGGATCTGGCCAGGATCATTCAGGAGACCCTGGACCGGGGCGGCAATGTGGTAATTCCTGCTTTTGCCGTAGGACGTACCCAGGAGCTTCTTTATTTTATCCGCCAGATCAAGGCGGACGGGGCGGTGACCGGACATGACAATTTCCTGGTGTATGTGGACAGCCCTCTGGCGGTGGAGGCCACCCACGTGTTCAAGGAAAATATGCTGGACTGCTATGATGAGGAGACGAAAAAGCTGGTGGAGCAGGGGATCAATCCCATTGACTTCCCGGGGCTTCGGCTGTCCATCACCAGCGACGAATCCCGCAACATTAACTTTGACCAGACGCCGAAGGTCATCATCTCCGCCGCCGGTATGTGCGATGCGGGACGGATCCGCCACCATCTGAAGCATAATCTCTGGCGGAAGGAGTGTTCCGTGGTTTTCGCCGGTTATCAGGCAAGCGGCACCCTGGGGCGCAGCCTCCTGGAGGGCGCTTCTGAGGTGAAGCTCTTTGGGGAGAGCATTGACGTGCGGGCTCACATAGAGATGATCGACGGCATCAGCGGCCATGCAGACAGGAACGGACTGATGGAGTGGATTGGCGCCTTTGAACAAAAGCCGGAGCATGTGTTTATGGTACACGGTGAAGATCAGGTCTGTGACTCTTTTGCGGCAGACCTTCGGCGAATGATGGGGCTGGATGCTACGGCGCCCTTCTCCGGCTCGGTCTATGACCTGGCTGCGGGCGAGTGGATCCGCCAGGCGGCAGGCATCCCTGTGGAGAAGGCAGTAACGGCCAAAAAGAAGGCCAGCGCCGTCTATGAGCGCCTGCTGGCGGCGGGCCAGCGGCTGCTGCAGGTGATCCGCCACAATGAGGGCGGCGCAAATAAAGATCTGGCGAAGTTTACCGATCAGATCATGGCTCTCTGTGACAAATGGGATCGGTAGGCCGGAAGATAAAGCACGGCAAACGAGAAAACGAGACAAAAAACAGGACAGAAACGAAACAGAAAGGAAGCAGGATCATGGGAAAAGTACAGATTTATACAGACGGGGCCGCCAGGGGGAATCCGGACGGGCCGGGAGGCTACGGCACCATACTCCACTTTGTGGATCAGAAGGGCGTGCTTCATGAAAAGACCATGTCCGGCGGCTTCAAGCGGACCACCAACAACCGGATGGAGCTTCTGGCGGCCATCAAGGGTCTGGAGGCCTTAAACCGGCCCTGCCAGGTAGAGCTGTATTCCGATTCCAAATATCTGGTGGACGCCTTTAACCAGCACTGGATTGAAAACTGGGTGGCCAACAACTGGAAGCGGGGAAAAAGCGGGCCAGTGAAAAATATTGATCTCTGGGAGCGGCTGTTAAAGGCGAAGGAGCCCCACCAGGTGACTTTTATCTGGGTGAAGGGACATGCCGGTCATCCGGAAAATGAGCGCTGTGATAAGCTGGCCACCTCCGCTGCGGACGGCAGTGACCTGATGGATGACCCGGGGATGTAGAGTTTTTTGGTGAATTGTTTAAGGAAAGCTTACAAAATATTACGTCTTCCAATTTGGTATTTTCTTTCCGGAAAAGTTATGCTATCTTTTTTATAGTTAGTTGAAAACGCTTTAATCAGCGTTTCTGTAA
Source organism: Lachnospiraceae bacterium (assembly GCA_017889125.1). Lineage (GTDB taxonomy): Bacteria > Bacillota > Clostridia > Lachnospirales > Lachnospiraceae > Caccovicinus. Next base: position 4,267 of record JAGHER010000141.1, on the reverse strand, counting down.
GAAATCAATGAAGGAAGGATGCCTGTGAAGACGAATCTGAAGATCTGGGCTGCGATTTTCGCAATTGTAGCTGCGGGTATACTGATTACACAATTTACCAGAGGATATGTGTCCCGCCAGACGGCCCAGTACGCCTCCGATTTATCCGGTACGTCCTTAGCTGGGGCTCCGGCATCTGGTGTTCCAGCGGCCGATTCCGGGGAAGGGGAGGCGGCCACAGAAATCCTGGCGGAAGAGGAGGCTGTTCCTCTCGGAGATACCAGCAGCACGGGAAGTGAGATGGAGGCTGGCGAGGGGAAGATGGCCGTGAGCGCGGATGCTGGCGGGGAAGAGAGCGCCGCCGGAGGAGAGGCGGAAAGTGCCCTGGCGGATGAAGCGGCTCCTGCAGCAGCTTTGGCGGAAACCATGCCTCGTTCGAGAAGTCTTCCGGACACAGCGGAAGCTTCGGAGGCAGGCGCGGCCATGGAGGCAGGTGCGGCCATGGAGGCGGGCGCGGCCTCGGAGACCGGCACAGCTTTGGAAACCGGGCCTTTAGCCGGGACGGCAGAGATCACTGCAGATATTGCAGCTGTTCCAGAGAACGAGTCAGTGTCCGCTGATGGGATGCCTGTACCTTTGGAGGAGACGGCCGCACCTTCTGAGGAAGCGGCGGCCGCAGTGCCCAGACTGGCAGCGGCGGCTGCAGAGACAAAGGATTACCATGAGCAGCTTTCTGATATCCGGGAGCGTCTTCCTCAGGTGGAGGCACAGATTGAACGTCTCCGCAGTTCTGATACAGACAATAACATGTATAACGTAAAAAGTCTTGCCCAGTCGGAGCAGAAGATCTGGGAGAGGGAGCTGGATGCAGTGTATGACCTGCTGATGGAAGCTCTGCCGGAGAATGAGGCAGAGGAGCTTAAGAAGGATCAGCAGTCCTGGCTGGCGGAAGCCACAAAGGGCGCCAGGGCGGAGTCCAGCAAAAACGGCGGAGGCTCTATGGAGAGTGTGGAGTATGCCGCAGCCATGGCAGAAGCCGCCAGAGAGCGGGTCTATGCCCTGCTGGATGCATATGAATAGCAAATAAATAAGGAATAAACCTTTGTTTTTCATCCGCTTTTTCGGTGGTGCTGCCGAAAAAGCGGATTTTTGCTTGAAAATTGAAAACGCCTATGATACCATAGGATGAGGTCCAATGTGTACTTTTCATTTCTCAATCACCTAAGCAGGGAGGGATATCGATGGCAGTATTGGCCAATTTGATTTATTACGCCGTAAAGGCCGCGATTTTTGCGGCTCTGGCTTATGCCGGGATTGTGCTTGGAAAGAAATTCCGGGATAAAAAAGATTTACAAAAAGCAGATAAGTAGTGGAGGTAGGCAGCAGTGGAAGATTATAAGGATTTTCTTAAATATGGCGAGGCGGTGGCGCGGTACCAGGCGTGGAAGGCCGCAGGCCAGGAGAAAGAACGCCCTTTTGGGGTTAACGAGCTGAGAGAGGCTTTTCTCTCCTTCTTTGAGAGCAAGGGCCATCTGCGTCTTAAGAGCTTTTCTCTGGTTCCCCATAATGATAAGAGCCTTTTGCTGATTAATTCCGGCATGGCGCCGTTAAAGCCTTATTTTACCGGACAGGAGATTCCGCCCAGGACCAGGGTGACCACCTGTCAGAAATGTATCCGTACCGGCGATATTGACAATATCGGAAAGACGGACCGTCACGGCACCTTCTTTGAGATGCTGGGCAATTTTTCCTTCGGCGATTACTTTAAGACCGAGGCCATTCACTGGTCCTGGGAATTCCTTACAGGAATCGTGAGACTGGATCCGGAGCGTCTTTATCCGTCCATTTACCTGGACGACGATGAGGCCTTCGCCATCTGGAACGAGCAGGTGGGGATTCCGGCTGAGCGGATTTTCCGTTTTGGCAAGGAGGACAACTTCTGGGAGCACGGCTCCGGTCCCTGCGGCCCCTGTTCTGAGATTTATTATGACCGGGGCGAGAAGTATGGCTGCGGCAAGCCTGGCTGTACCGTAGGCTGTGAGTGCGACCGGTATATCGAGGTATGGAACAACGTATTTACCCAGTTTGACAATGACGGCAAGGGCAATTACACCGAGTTAGAGAAGAAGAATATCGATACGGGAATGGGTCTGGAGCGTCTGGCCGTAGTGGTTCAGGATGTGGACTCCCTGTTTACGGTAGATACCAACCTGGCGCTCTTAAAGCGGGTATGTGATCTGGCAGGAAAGACCTACAAGGAGAATCATGAGACGGATGTGTCTCTGCGGATTGTCACTGACCACATCAAGTCCTGCACCTTTATGATTTCCGATGGCATCATGCCTTCTAACGAGGGACGGGGTTACGTTCTCCGCCGCCTTCTGCGCCGGGCAGCCCGTCACGGCAGAAAGCTGGGAATCGAAGGCAAGTTCCTGGCAGAGTTAAGCGATACCGTAATCCAGCTGTCCAAGGGCGGCTACCCGGAGCTGGATGAGAAGAAGGCCATGATTTTCAAGGTTCTTTCCGAGGAAGAGGATAAGTTCAATAAGACCATCGACCAGGGCCTGGAGATCCTTGCCCAGATGGAGAAGGAGATGGCGGATGCAGGCAGCACATGCCTTTCCGGCGCCAATGCCTTCAAGCTTTACGACACCTACGGCTTCCCTCTGGATCTGACCAGGGAAATCCTGGAGGAGAAGGGGCTTTCCGCCGATGAGGAAGGCTTTAATGCCGCTATGAAGGAGCAGAAGGAGAAGGCCAGAAAGGCCAGAAAGACCACCAACTACATGGGCGCGGATGTGACCGTATACCAGTCCATCGACGCGGCCATCACCTCTGAATTTACCGGCTATGACAAGCTGGAGGGCGAGGGGAAGGTTCTGGTGCTGACCACGGAGGATGAGATCGTGGAGGCACTTACCGACGGACAGAAGGGCACCATCATCACCGACAAGACCACCTTCTACGCTACCATGGGCGGCCAGCAGGGCGACGTAGGCGAGATCTGCGGCGGCGACGGCTGCTTTAAGGTAGAGGATACCATCAAGCTTCAGGGCGGAAAGATCGGCCATGTGGGCGTGATGACCAAGGGCATGATCCAGACCGGCGAGACGGTGACCACTAAGGTTTGCCCGCAGACACGTATGGCTACCGCCAGAAACCACAGCGCCACCCACCTCCTTCACAAGGCACTGCGGACGGTGTTAGGAAGCCATGTAGAGCAGGCTGGTTCTCTGGTTACCCCGGACAGGCTGCGTTTTGACTTCACCCATTTCTCCGCCATGACGGCAGAGGAGATCAAGAAGGTGGAGGACATGGTAAATGCAGAGATTCAGGCTGCCCTTCCCGTAGAGACGAAGATCATGAGCCTGGAGGAGGCAAAGAAGACCGGTGCTATGGCCCTTTTCGGCGAGAAGTACGGCGAGGAAGTGCGGGTAGTGTCCATGGGCGATTTCTCTACAGAGCTTTGCGGCGGTACCCATGTGGCGAACACCAACACCATTTCCTGCTTCCGGATCCTGTCTGAGGCCGGCATTGCCGCAGGCGTGCGCCGTATCGAGGCCCTGACCTCTCAGGGACTGTTAGACTTCTACCGTCACGAGGAGGAGGAGCTTCACGAGGCTGCCAAGGCCGCAAAGACCACTCCCGCAGGCCTTACCGCAAAGATCGAGGCCATGATGGAGGAGATCCGCAGCCTTCACAGCGAGAATGAAAAGCTGAAGAATAAGATGGCCAAGGAATCCATGGGCAATGTCCTGGATCAGGTAAAGGATGTAAAGGGCGTGAAGCTTCTGGCAGCCCGGGCAGACGGCACAGATATGAACGGTCTGCGCACCCTGGGGGATCAGCTGAAGGAGAAGCTTGGAGAGGGCGTTATCGTCCTGGCTTCCGCAGCAGACGGAAAGGTAAACCTGATGGCCACAGCTACCGACGGCGCTATGGCAAAGGGCGCCCATGCAGGCAATCTGATTAAGGGCATTGCCGCATTAGTGGGCGGAGGAGGCGGCGGCCGTCCCAATATGGCCCAGGCCGGAGGAAAGAATCCTGCCGGAGTGGACGCTGCCCTGGCCCAGGCAGAAGAGGTATTGAGCGGACAGCTGAAGTAATTTGAAAAAAATAAAATTTCGGTTAAATTTTTCTTGACGTACCGCAATTTTATGATATAATTACTCCAGTGCAAAAAATACCCAAACAGTTGTATTTGAAGTTATAAGCACAAATACCACAACTGGAGGGAGGTTAGGTGTGAGCTATGTCAAACGTAATTGTTAAAGATAACGAGAGCCTT
>JAGHER010000140.1 GCA_017889125.1 Lachnospiraceae bacterium | reverse complement strand
GTTCAGGCGGAAAAAGGGCGCTGCCTGTGCGGAAATTACGGGGAAGCGCGCTGGGAGAAGGAGAAGCTTGTGCTGCGGCCTTATGAGGCGGTGATGGTGGAAATGTGACGGCAGACATCTGCGGGCGTAAGGTTTTCCAAAGCCCCTCTACGGTTTCCATACGGAGCCGATCAAAATGGATGGTATCAACACAAAGAAGCTGGTGGTAAATCCGCACGAAACGGCCAATATCCGGCTGGTTTAAGGGCAGGTGACCAGGTGCCTCATCCTTCCTACCAGGTCACCAGCTGATCCAAAAGCTCCTTCTGCTCCCGGCTTGTCTGGGTAAGGTAGATTTTCGTTGTCTCAATGCTTTCATGCCCCAGAAGGTCGGCCAGCAGGGAAATATCATTGAACCGGGCCAGGAAATTCTTGGCATACAGATGGCGGAAGGAATGGGGGTATACCGTATCTGGATCAATATGGTAGCGCTTTGCCAGCCGCTTTAACTGGCTGTTGATGCCCCGGGGTGTGATCTGGCCGCCCTGCCGGTTTAAGAAGATAAATCCGGAGGTCACCCCCTTTTTCTCCAGCCACCAAAGTCCCTCCGCACAGAGGCTGTCCGGGAAATAAATCCGGCGGATTTTCCCGCCCTTGGAATAAAGATCCATATACCCCAGCTGCAGATGCTCGGCCTTGATCTGCACCAGCTCGCTGACCCTGGCCCCGGTGGAGGCCAGAAACCGCACCACAAAGTACCAGTACCAGTTTTCATCCCGCCGCAGCCCGTCACGCAGGCGAAGATAGTCCTCATTGGAAATGATGTTGTCCAGGAAGGGCTTTTGCTGGCGGCGGACGGCGGGCACCTGGTAGCCCTCCAGAGTGATTAACTGCGGGCGGTTCGCATCGCTGTGCTTATCCCGCTGATTTTCTGCATCTTGTGTGCACTGTTTCTTTTTTTCACTCCGCCGCCGCAGAAAATGAATATACTGATTAATCCCGTAAATCCGTGTATTTACCGTGCTGGGGCGGTAGGTGCGGATGAGATACTGCTTGTAGGCCTGAAAATCCTCCGCGGAAAATCCGGCGGCCTGCCGGTAAAACTGGCGGACGGCGGTCTGATAGGCGATGATTGTATTTTCGGCGACGCCTTTTTTCTTAAGATACGTCTGAAACTGTTCTAATTCGTTCTTTTCTAAATCCATTACTGCTGTATAACTCCTTTTTGGCTAAGAGAGAATCTCCATGTGGGGCTTATGCTTTTCCTGACCATCCATTATTCATCCTCCCATGCGGGAATAAATCCGTACTTTCCCTCCAGATATTCCCGGGAAAAGTTGGCGTCAGACCGCACCCGCAGGTCAGCCAGCGTGCGGAGACGGGAAAAGCCGGAATCATCCAGGCAGACCATGGCGATTTCGTCCCGCCGAAAGTGCTTCCGATTGAGAAAGGAAACGTCATGGGTGGTGAAAATCAGCTGCATGGGAGGCGTCTGCTGATCCTGAAAAAGCCGAAGCAGATATTGGCTGGCATTGTGATGAAGAAATGCCGTCAGATCGTCCACAATCAGCACGCCGCCTGTCTGGGAAAGGCAGTAAATCGGGTACAGAAGGAGGATCAGCTTAGATAAGCCGGTGGAGGGAGAATCGTATTTCTCCGGCAGGAGCAGCCCCACATGGTGAAGCTGCTCCTGGATAAAGGCATGGGCCTTTGGCTGATTCAGGATTTCGCGGATCTGAAGCGAACTCATGGAAGGGGAAGGCCCAGCGGGAAAGAGGCTGCTGTTATCAAAGAACAGACAGCCTTGGTGAAAAAAGGCCTGAAAGGCGCTGGAGATTTCTGCATATTCTGCAGGGCAGTGTGAGGTGAAGGTGCCCAGAAAAAATCCATTGGATACCAGGGAAGAAGCCTGCTTTACCCTGGAATGAAAAATTTTCCCGATTAACAGCTGCTCTCCGTTTTTCTGGTACATCAGCTTTCCGTCTGCCAGCAGAAGCTCCTCCTGGGGAAGCCCGTCCTTCAGGGAAAATCCATACTCAAAGAAATGTCCCTGACTGAAAAACTGTATATTGAAGGAGACAGGTTCGCCGGAGCTTTGGGCGAGAGTTTCCGTCAGCAAATGGGGAGCAGGAGGCGGAGAGAGGAGGACGCCTTCCTTTTTATCCAGGGGAAAGGCGGGCAGCTGGCGGCGGATGATGGCGCAGCAGCACCGAAGCGCGTTGATCAGCTGGCTTTTGCCGCTGGCGTTTGGGCCGTAGATGGCCATGGTTTTTAAAATTGGACCGCAGGGAAGGTCTGCTGCATGAAGGGGATGACTTTTGGAACCAGCAGCTCGAAGGCGAATCGAGGCAGGCTGCCGGAAAGAACAGAAATTATTAAAGCGAAACTGTATAATCATTTGTATTACTCCTTACCAGTCCACGACTTTATTAATAATCGCCTTCTGCTCGCTGCTGCTCCGGCGCAGGTAGATTCTGGTGGTCTCAATGCTTTCATGTCCAAGCAGATTGGACAAAAGTGTAATATCGCTGCAGCGTTCGATGAAATTCTTGGCGAACCGGTGGCGGAAGGAGTGGGGATAAACCACTGCCTCATCCAGGTGATACCGGGCAGCCAGAGTCTTTAGCTGCCTTCGGATGCCTCCGGCGGAAATGCGTACGCCGGAGTGATTCAGAAACAGGTCGCCGGAAAGCCGCTCCGTCTGCTTCAGCCACCGCATGGTGTCCCGCTGCAGCAGGGCAGGCACGTAAATGCGGCGGATCTTATTGTCCTTGGAGTAAATATCCTTGTAGCCATTGCGCACATCGTCTACAGTAAACTGCACTACCTCGCTGACCCGGGCGCCGGTGGCGGCCATAAAGCGGATGAGAAAGTAATACAGATACTGCCCGTCGCTTAACAGGCGGGATTTCAGATATTCGTAATCTCCCTCGCTGATGATCCGGTCTAAGTAGCCCTTCTGCTGGATACGGACCTGGAGGATCTTCTCGTCCGGCCATTCCGTGTAGTTTAAGAAGCTGTTCAGGGCGTGGATGCGCAGGTTCACGGTCTGGGGCTTGTAATGCTCCAGGAGATAAAGCTTATAAAGCTGCAGGTTGGAGTAGGTCAGCTCCGGAAACAGCTGGTTGTACTGGCGGATGGCATACAGATAAGAGCGGATGGTATTCTCCGACATATTCTGGAACCGCAGATACTTTTCAAATTCCTCCATCTGGATCTGTTTATCCATGGATTCACCTTCCCTTTCGGAAAAAGAAGCGTCACAAAGATTCTGTTTTGATTATGGGGATTTCACCAGGAAAAGTCAAGAAATAAAACAGAAAAATAAGAAAAATTTCATAAAATGATGCACAATTATCGGAGAAGTGTCCATAAATACACGATAATTCGCGCGATTGAAAGAATCGCAGCCGAGGAGCACAAGCTTATAGAAGCTGGAATCTGGCCGCAGCCACCAGAACAAAAAATCTGTAATTGGGCAGAATATATGCGGAAAATCGGTGGCATCCTATACTTTTTTGCAGTACCATAATTAGCGGAATTGATTATGACTTCAAGACGAACGAGAAGCTGAGATACATACGAAGATACATACAAAGAGATATACGCAGATACATACGAAAGGAAGAAAGCGAATGAAGGCGGTATTATCAAAGAAGGATGAGCGGTTCCGGGAATTTTCCCTCAATGCCCCCATGGGGAAGGTGGTGTTTTCCGTCTGCTTCCCTCTGGCCCTTTACCAGAGCTTAAACCAGCTGTTCAAGCTGATGGATACCATGATGGCCTCCCACATTGGGGCGTCGGCGGTTTCTGCCGTGGCCTATCTTTCCCAGATCAGCATTATGCTGTCGGCCCTTGGAGGCGGCCTGGCGGTGGGCGCCAGCATCAAGGTCAGCGAGGCCTACGGGGCCGGTGATTTTGCCCTGGTAAAGCGCCGGGTAAGCACCATGTTTGCCCTCTGCGCCCTTTTGGGCGGCGGTCTCTTCCTCCTTCTGGCGCCGGTGACCCCGTGGTTTCTGCGGCTGATGAATACGCCGGAGGAATTTATCGCTGAGGGCAGCACCTACTTTGTGCTGGAGCTCTTCGGCCTGGTGATCACCTTTTTTAATAATGTCTACATTGCCATCGAGCGGGCCAGGGGAAATTCCCGGCGGATTTTGTGGCTGAATATGGGGGTCATTGCTATAAAGCTTAGCCTTACTGCCTGGTTTGTCTACGGCCTTGGCGGCGGCATCAACATGATCTCCCTGGCCACCATCCTTTCTCAGGGGCTTCTTTTGGCGGCCGCCGTCCGGAATATGAACCTGCAGGGCAATGCCTTCGGCTTTTCCTTAAAGGCCATTTCCTTCCAAAGTGAGGTGGTAAAGCCCATGCTTTACCTCTCCTTCCCGGTTATCGTGGAAAAGATTGCCTTTTCTCTGGGGAAGGTGGTGGTCAATTCCATGAGCGCTGTCTACGGCTCCTGGACGGTGGGCGCCCTGGGAATTTCCAACAGCATCGGCGGCATCACCACCATGCCCCAGAATGGCTTTCAGGAGGGCGGCTCTGCCGTCATCAGCCAGAATCTGGGCGGCGGAAGGCGGGAGCGGGTGCTGTCTGCCTTCCGCTGGACCCTGTTGATCAACTGCCTTATCGGGCTGGTGCTTATGAGCCTTTCCCTGCTTTTCCTCCATCAGCTGTCCTGGTTTTTCGCCGGGGAAAATGGGGAATTTGCGGCGATGATCCGAAGCATCTACCGCTATGAGGCCATGGGCGCCATCCCTCTTGGAGTCAATGCCGCAGTCCTTGGCCTTCTCTACGGCCTTGGCAGGACGAAGATCACCCTCTTTATGAATTTCTGCCGGGTATTTGTTTTCCGTGTGCCGGTCTTGTGGGCCCTGCAGCACTTCACTGCCCTTGGCAGCGAGAGCGCCGGCATCGTCATGGCGGTGAGCAATATCTTAAGCGGTCTTCTGGCGGCCGTGGTGGCCGCCGCAGTGATTTACCGGGACTTTACTTCCTTCCATAAGGCATTGTAAACGCCTTCCTCTTCATCGCCCAGATACCGGTAGACCTCGCTGTTCTCCAGCTTATCCACATCGGGGAAGACAGCCTTGTTCTCCTGGATTTCCGGCTCCAGCAGGTCAAAGGCCCCCTGGTTTGGCGTGGAGTAGGTGATATATTCAAAGTTTCGCAGGGCGATGTCCGGGCGGCAGAGGAAGTCCATCCATTTCTCCGCATTCTCTTTATTCTTGGCATTTTTCGGAATCACCCAGGAGTCGATCCACAGGTTGGTGCCCTCTTTGGGAACCACATATTCCAGGGAATAATCCAGTCCCAGATTCTCCACCTCTTCCTGAATATAAAGCATCTCGCCGGAGTAGATGACGCCCACGGCCGCCTCGCCGCCGATCATCTTGTCCCGCACCTGGTCGATGACGTAGGCCTGCACCAGAGGCTTTTGGGCAATCAGCAGCTCCTTGGCCTCCTGAAGCTCACCCTCATCGGTGGTGTTCATGGAATACCCCAGGCCCTTTAGCGCCACCATAAAGGCGTCCCGGACGCTGTCCTGCATAAGGATTTCTCCCTGGAGGGCTGGATCCCACAGATCCATCCAGCTTTCCGGCGGCTCCACGCTCAGCTCCTCAAGGCGCTTTGTGTTGTAGAGGATGCCCACGGTGCCCCAGCAGTAGGGGACAGAGTAGCGGTTTTCCGGGTCAAAGGCCTGGGACATTTCCATATATTCCGGATTGATCTGGCTGATGTTGGGCACATTGGCAAAATCAACCTCCGCCAGCATGTCATTTTCAATCATCTTCTGGATCATGTAGTCAGAAGGACAGACCACATCATAGGTGACGGCGCCTGCTTCGATGACCGGGTACATTTCTTCGTTGGTCTCAAACATGTCATAGGTGACCTTAATGCCCGTCTCCTCCTCAAACATTTCCACCACTTCATCATCAATGTAATCGCCCCAGTTGTATACATAAAGCTCATTGGTGTGGCTTGCGGAATAATTCTTCCAGGTAACCAGAGTGACAGAGGCCAGGATAAAGACCGCCGCGCCGCCCATGGCCCATTTCTGAATTGTTTGCCCAAGGTGGGAGGAGCTGCCGGAGAGGCTTTCCCTGCCCTTCGTCTCCTTCGGCTTATAATTGGTAATCAGCAGCAATACCAGCACCGTCACAAAAATCACCGTAGACAAAGCGTACATTGACGGCTGAATACCCCGGCGCACCTGGCTGTAAATCAGGGTGGACAGGGTATTGATTCCTGCGCCCCTGGTAAAATGGGTGATAATAAAATCATCCAGGGACATGGTAAAGGCCAGCAGGAACCCGGAGAGCACCCCGGGAAGGATGTCCGGGAACACCACCTTGAAAAAGGCGTACAGCGGGGACGCCCCCAGATCCAGCGCCGCCTCATAGGTGCTTTTGTCCGTCTGCTTAAGCTTCGGCATGACGCTTAGGATCACGTAGGGAATATTAAAGGTAATGTGGGCGATAAGGATAGTCTTAAAGCCCAGGGAAATGCCGAAGGCGATAAAGGCCAGCATCAGGGAGATGCCGGTGACGATGTCGGCATTCAGCATGGGGATATTGGTAATGCCCATGACAATAGTGCGGCTTACCGGCTTCATGCTGTTAATGGCAATGGCCGCCGCCGTGCCCAGGATACAGGCCGCCAGGGCCGAGATAAAGGCAATCAGCAGCGTGTTGGACAGAGCCGCCAGGATGTCCGGGTCAGAAAGCATCAGCTGATACCAGTTTAACGTAAATCCGCCCCACTGGGTCCTGGACTTGGAGGTATTGAAGGACAGGACCATCATGGTCAGTATGGGGGCATAGAGGAAGATCAGGATCAGAACCAGGTAAAAGTCCGAAAGGATCCTCCGTATGGATGTGAATTTTCCTTTCATCAGAACGTACTCCCTTCCCCGTTTTTATCGTATTTTGCCAGCAGGGCCATGCTGATTAAGATGAACACCATCATCACCAGAGAAAGGCCGGAGCCCAGATTCCAGTTGCTTCCCCGGGTAAATTCCTGCTCGATCACATTGCCGATCAGCAGGATCTTGCTTCCCCCAAGAAGGCTGCTGATGACGAAGGTGGTCAGGGCCGGCACGAACACCATGGTGATGCCGCTGATGACGCCGGGCACGCTTAAGGGAAGCAGTACGTAGAGGAAGGTCTGGAAGGAGTCGGCCCCCAGATCTCTGGCCGCGTTTATGGTGTTGTCGTCGATTTTCGACAGTACATTATAAATCGGAAGAACCATAAAGGGCAGGAAATTGTAAACCATGCCCAGGATGATGGCTCCCCAGGTGTTAATCAGGCTCTGGGTGGGCAGATGGAGGGCGGAAAGGATTCCGTTAATCACGCCGTTTTTCTCCAGAAGGGTCTGCCAGGCCAGGGTCCGCAGCAGGAAATTCATCCACATGGGAAGGATGAAGATAAACACCATAAAGCCGCTGGCCCCTTTCCCCCGCGAGCGGAGCACCATAGCCAGAGGGTAGGCAAGGAGCAGGCAGATCAAGGTGGCGGCCAGGGACAGGCCCAGGGACAGCCACAGGGCCTTGGCATGCTCGGCGGTGGCGATGGCCAGTACATTTTCCAGGGTAAAGGCGCCGCTTCGGTCGGTGAGGCCGTAATAAACGATCAGCGCCAGAGGGATGATGGTAAAGCCGATCATCCAGATGAGATAGGGCCCCGCTAATAATTTCTTACTCATTGACTCCCATGGCCTCCTCGTCCTCCGATGCCGGCTTATTCATGATCTGAATGTCAAAGGGATCCACCCGCAGGTCCACCTTCTTCCCCACAGGGAACAGGTCTGTGGAGTGAACCAGCCACTCGAAGCCGTCGGGTGTGGTTACCTCCATTTCATAATGGACGCCTTTAAAGATCAGATGGGTCACCACGCCGGAGAGGGTGCCCTGGCCCGGCTCCACTAAGTCGATATCCTCGGGGCGGATCACCACGTCCACCGGCCGGTTGGTGCCGAAGCCCTTGTCCACGCAGGCAAAGCGTGCGCCGAAGATTTCCACCAGCTCGTCCCGGATCATGGTGCCGGGGACGATGTTGCTGTCACCGATAAAGTCTGCCACGAAGGCATTTTCCGGCTCATTGTAGATGCTCTCCGGGCTTCCCATCTGCTGGATATAGCCCTGGTTCATGACCACGATGGTGTCGGACATGGTCAATGCCTCCTCCTGGTCATGGGTCACGTAGATGAAGGTGATGCCCAGCTCATTTTTCAGCCGGATCAGCTCGTACTGCATGTCCTGGCGCAGCTTCAGATCCAGCGCGCCCAAAGGCTCATCCAGCAGAAGGAGCCGGGGCTCATTGACGATGGCCCGGGCGATGGCGATCCGCTGCTGCTGGCCGCCGGAGAGGGAGTCCACAGAGCGGTTCTCGTAGCCATCCAGATTCACTAACTTCAGGGCATACTTGATCTTATCCTGAATGTAGGCCTTTGGCTTATTGCGGATCTTCAAGCCGAAGGCAATGTTTTCCGCGATGGTCATGTGGGTGAAAAGGGCGTATTTCTGAAATACGGTGTTTAAGGGCCGCTTGTTGGCCGGAAGGCGGGTGATGTCCTGGCCGTCAAAGATTACCTTTCCCTGATCCGGGGACTCGAAGCCGCCGATAATGCGCAGGGTGGTAGTCTTGCCGCAGCCGCTGGGGCCAAGGAGAGTGACGAAGCTGTTTTCCTTTACCGTAAGGCACAGATCGTCCAGCACCATGGTGCCGTCAAAGCTTTTGGAAATATGCTGCAGATCAATAAGTGGCTGATTCATTGCCGTTCCTCCTGATAGGTAAATTTTTGCCGGAAAGCGCAAATCCGGCTTTGAACCGGAAGCTGTCCCGGCATCAGAAGCTTGGCGGAGCGCTGACCCAGAGAAGGACGGCGCCGCTTTTGCTGGTGAGATAATGCTGCTTGTCGGGAATATAGTAAAAGGATTCGCCCTTTTTTGCCCGGTAAACCCGGCTTCCCAGATGGATGGAAAGGGAGCCGGATAAGACATAGCCAAATTCCTCCCCCTCGTGGGGATTGTCCGGATAGGTGGAGCCGCCGGCCTCCAGAGTCAGGAGGATGGGCTCCATCTCATTTTTCTGGGCGTTGGGGATGATCCACTGGATGCGGTTTTTGCAGTCGGGATCGGCCTTTTCAAAGAAATCCTGCTTGCCGAAGACGATCTGTTCCTCACGCTCCTCGCTGAAAAATTCGCCGATGGTGGTGCCCAGGCACTGGAGGATGTCCACCAGGGTGGCGATGGAGGGCGAGGTGAGGTCCCGCTCCACCTGGGAGATAAAGCTTTTGGAAAGCTCCGCACGCCCGGCAAGCTCCTCCTGGGTGAGGCCCTTTAAGATGCGCAGCTCCCGGATCCTTGCACCGATTTCCATGGGAATCTTCTCCTTTCTTACTTTACACAAAGTTTACTTATACTGAACAAACCTATCTTATTATACCCGAATGAGACGGAGTGTCAATACTCTGGCGGTATTTCCCAGTTCTTTTTCCGGACTCTTTTTCCAGACTGGCAGAGGTCTTTTTGCCGGACACGTTAAAGCACATGCAATGGCGTAATTTTTTGTTAACAAAAAGACAAAACTGTGATATGATAAGCTTAACTTTTGAGAATACGGCCATTGAGGAGGATTTTAATTGGTATGAAAGGCAAGTATATGGCATACGTAGGATCCTATTCCTACACGGGGAAAGCAAAGGGCATTACGGTATATGATGTAGATGTAGAGAAGGGTCTTTTTAAAGAGCGGTGCGAGATGGAGGTGGACAATTCCTCCTATGTTACCGTATCCCACAATGGAAAGAATCTTTATTCCATAGCGGACGAGGGCGTGGTTTCCTTCCGGATTCTGGAGAACGGAAGCTTATCCCGCTTAAACAGTGCAAAGATCAAGGGCATGCGCGGCTGCCATCTTTCTACGGATGTGGATGACCGCTATGTGTTCGTATCCGGCTACCATGACGGAAAGGCCACCATCCTGCGGCTTAATAAAGACGGCTCCGTGGGACGGATTGTGGACGGCGTTTTCCATAAGGGCTACGGCTCTGTGGCCGAGCGGAATTTCCGCCCCCATGTCAGCTGCACTCGTCTGACCCCGGACAAGCGCTTTGTGGCCTGCGCAGATCTGGGCATCGATCAGGTAAGCATCTACCGGTTTGATGAGGAGAAGCTAGTGCAGGTGGATGCCATCCGCTGTGAGCGTGAGTCCGCACCCCGCCATTTCCGCTTCAGCAATGACGGGCGTTTTATGTACCTGATGTATGAGCTGAAGAATGTCATCGACGTTTATACCTATGAGACCGGCGAGCGTGCGCCGAAGATTGAGAAGATCCAGACCATCTCCACCACAGGCGACAAGCGGTATTCTGAGCTGACTGCGGCCTGCTCCATGCGGCTTTCTCCTGATCCGGACAATCAGTACGTCTACTGCACCAACGCCGGAGACAATGCCTTGAGCATTTTCCGCCGGGACAAGGAGACGGGACTTTTGGAGCTGATCTGCAGCCTTCCGGTAAGCGGCGATTATCCCAAGGATGTAGCCATCTTCCCCGATGAGAAGCATGTGGCCTGCTTAAATCACGAGAGCGGCACCATCACCTTCTTTGCCGTAGACTACGAGAAGGGCCTTCTGGTAATGTGCGGCAGAGAGATCAAGGTTAATGAGCCAAACTGCTGCGCCATTGTGAAGGTATCCGACTGACCGGGAGCGGTAAATTGACAGAAAGCGGCGAAACAGCAGGAAGCGGCGGGCTGACAGGATTAGAGAAGTGACAGGATGACGGAAGGAGACGGATATGGCCGGTTCAGTATACGGAACATTATTTCAGATTATGACCTGGGGGGAGAGCCATGGAAAGGGCATCGGCGTCACGGTGGACGGCTGCCCGGCGGGGCTTCCTCTGACAGAGGCCCAAGTGCAGCGGTATCTGGACCGGCGCAGGCCGGGACAGGGAAGATTTGCCACCAAGCGCCAGGAGGGCGATCAGGTGGAGATTCTTTCCGGTGTTTTTGAAGGGAGGACCACAGGGACTCCCATTGCCATGGAGATCCGCAATAAAGACCAGCGTTCCCGGGATTACGGCGACATTATGGATGTGTACCGGCCGGGACACGCAGACTATACCTTCGATCAGAAATTCGGCTTCCGGGATTACCGGGGCGGCGGCCGGTCCTCCGGCCGCGAGACCGCAGGCCGGGTAGCCGGCGGCGCGGTGGCAGCCCTGCTCCTGGAAGCCTTTGGCGTGAAGGTGCAGGCCTATACCCGCTCAGTGGGGAATATCCAGGTGGCGCCGGAGCGCTTTGACTTAGAGGAGATGTGGCAGAATCCCCTGTACATGCCGGATAAGCAGGCGGCTGCCGAGGCGGAGGACTACTTAAACCAGGTGATGGCCCAGAAGGATTCCGCCGGAGGGGTGGTAGAGTGCGTGATCACCGGCCTGCCCGCCGGTGTGGGGGATCCGGTATTTGACAAGCTGGACGCCTGCCTGGCCAAGGCCATGCTGTCCATCGGAGCGGTGAAGGGCTTTGAGATCGGCGAGGGCTTTGGGGCCGCCCTTCTTACGGGAAACCAGGATAATGACGGCTTCTCCCTGGATGCAGATGGGCGGATACAGAAGACCTCCAACCATGCCGGAGGCGTGCTTGGCGGCATCAGCGACGGCTCGCCGGTGGTATTCCGGGCGGCCATCAAGGCTACGCCCTCCATCTCCAGACCCCAAAGGAGCGTCACCCGCCAGGGTGAGGAGCGGGAGCTGGAGATCAAGGGACGCCACGATCCCATCATTGTCCCCAGAGCGGTGGTGGTGGTGGAGACCATGGCGGCACTGACGGCGGCAGACCTTCTGCTGCGCTCTGCCGTGTCCAGGCTGGACCGGCTGCAGGCGATATTGACGCCGGGTAGATAAGAGATTTTGGGAAAGGAACGGTATCATGAAGATTGTTTTGGCGAATGACCACAGCGCGGTGGATTTAAAGAAGGAGATCCGGGCGCACCTGGAGGAGAAGGGCATCACGGTGCTGGACATCGGCGCCAATACCACGGAAAGCTGCGATTATCCCGCCTTTGGCGAGAGGGCAGGACGGATGGTGGTGTCCGGCGAGGCGGATCTGGGAATTTTAATCTGCGGCACCGGCGTAGGCATCTCCCTGGCAGCCAATAAGGTAAAGGGCGTGCGGGCCTGCGTCTGCAGCGAGCCTTACAGTGCCAGACTCTCCCGGCAGCACAATGACACCAACATCCTGGCCTTCGGCGCCAGAGTGGTGGGCTCTGAGCTGGCAAAGATGATTGTGGATGAATGGCTGGCAGCAGAGTTTGAGGGCGGCCGTCATAAGCGCCGGGTAGATATGATTATGGATATTGAAAACCGCTGATCTCTCCGCGGATAAAATGTCAGGGAATCGTAAGATTTGTAATATCTTTGTCCCTTGAAAAGCCTATTTTACCGTGTTATAGTAAAAATGGAAAAGGAAAAGTTCCGTACTTTGCGGCGATGCCGCAGAGGATAAGATAGGAGAGATCAGAATGAAAAGGCGAATCGGCAGATTATGTATTCTCTGCTCGCTGATGCTTTGCTTCTGCCAGGCCGCAGTGATTACCGGATGGGCTTACACCTTTGAGACAGAGGGCGTGGAGATTTCCATGGATCAGGATGCGTCGGAGGTATTATCCCAGCTGGGAAAGGCGGAGAGCTACTACGAGGCCCAGAGCAGCAGCTATCAGGGAAAGGAAAAGGTGTACACCTACAAGGGCTTTGAATTATCTACCTATCCTTCAGGATCGGCAGATTATGTAAAGTCCATCTGGTTCCTCAATGAGGAGACGGTTACCCCGGAGGGGATTCACATTGGCTCCACCATTGATGAGATGACAGCCGCCTACGGCGACGATTATACGGAGGCGAACGGAAAGTATCAGTACGTTTCCGAGGACGGCATCCTGGCCTTCTACACGAAGAAGGGCCTGGTAAGCGGAATTGAATACAAGTCCGGCGGGAAATAAACAGCCCTGGGACACAGGATGAGGCGCTGCAGCTGGTTTTCCTGCCTCATATTGCAAAAGAGGGATTCTGCAATATGGGGCAGGAAAGCTGGCTGTTTTCTTTTGCTGCTTTTTTGCCCTGGCTGCTGCGGCGGCCGGGGATTTTCTCTTTGCGGAATCGAACATTTTGACTGGTTTATTAAACAAAAGCGGCTGACGGAAAATGACGGATACCGCTATAATAAAAAGCGGATATTACAGAAAAGGGCGTGCCGCAGACGGCGGCCTGCAGTCTCAGGAAGAAAACGGGGATGACCCGCCAGGAGGAATTTGTATGGGAATTGTGTTTAACGAAAAGACAGGAGAATTTCATCTTTTTAACGGCCGGATCAGCTACTTGATGAAGATCCTTCGGAACGGGCAGATGGGACAGCTGTATTTTGGCCCGGCCATCCCCCAGAAGGAGCAGTATGACTACCTTGTGGAGAACAGCTACCGCCCCACGGCGGCTTACGTGTATGAAGGGGAGTATTCCTTTTCCCTGGACCATCTGAAGCAGGAGTATCCCTCCTACGGAACTACCGATTTCCGTATGCCTGCCCTGGAGATTCTGCAGGAGGACGGCAGCCGGATCACGAATTTTACTTATGTCTCTCATCGGATTTACGGGGGAAAGCCGAAGCTTGAGGGCCTTCCGGCCACCTACACGGAGAAGGATGAGGAGGCAGATACCCTGGAGATCCTTCTGCGGGATGAGCTTCTGGGGGCAGAGCTTACGCTGCTTTATACCATTTTCCGGGATATGGATGCTATCGCCAGAAGCGCCCGGTTTGAAAATAAGGGCCGGCAGGCTCTGCGGCTTACGGAGGCTATGAGCCTTTCCCTGGATCTGCCGGACTCCGACTATGTGTGGACGCAGCTTTCCGGCGCCTGGGGACGGGAGCGGAGCGTGATGGAGCGCCCCCTTGTGCCGGGAATCCAGTCGGTGGGAAGCACCAGAGGCGGTTCCGGCCACTATCAGAATCCCTTTGTGGCATTAAGACGGCCCAATGCGGATGAATTTCAGGGGGAGGCCCTGGGCTTTTCTCTGGTTTACAGCGGCAACTTCCTGGCACAGGCGGAGGTGGATACCTACGGCGTGACCCGGATGATGATGGGCATCCATCCCCTTGATTTTACCTGGTGCTTAAATCCCGGAGAGCATTTTCAGACCCCGGAGGCAGTGGTGGTGTATTCTAACCATGGCTTGAACGGCATGAGCCAGACCTTCCACCGTCTCTTCCGCACCAGACTGGCCAGAGGAGAGTGGCGGGATAAGGAGCGTCCCATCCTGATTAACAACTGGGAGGCCACCTATTTTGATTTCAATGAGGAGAAGCTGGTGGAGATTGCCCGGGCGGCCAAGCAGGACGGCGTGGAGCTGTTCGTGCTGGATGACGGCTGGTTTGGCAGCCGCTGCTCGGAAACCAGCGGCCTGGGCGATTGGACGCCGAATCTGGACCGTCTGCCTAATGGCATAAAGGGACTGGCGGCGCGGATTGAGGAGCTGGGCATGAAGTTCGGCCTGTGGGTGGAGTTAGAGATGGTGAATAAGGACAGCGATCTCTACCGTGCCCATCCGGACTGGATCCTTTCTACGCCGGGAAGGCGCGAATCCCACGGACGGAAGCAGTATGTGCTGGATTTCTCCCGCCGGGAGGTGGTAGACTATATTTACGGCATGATTGAAGCTCTTCTTGCGGATGCGGCTGTTTCCTATATTAAGTGGGACATGAACCGGTTTATTACCGAGTGTTACTCCGCAGGCTGGCCTGCAGAGCGGCAGGGAGAGATTTTCCATCGCTACATTCTGGGACTGTATGACCTGTATGAGCGGCTGATCACAAGGTTCCCCCACATTTTATTTGAATCCTGTGCCAGCGGCGGCGGCCGGTTCGACCCGGGAATGCTTTACTATGCGCCCCAGGCCTGGACAAGTGATGATACGGACGCGGCGGAGCGGTTAAAGATCCAGTACGGCACCAGCTTTGCTTATCCCATCAGCTCCATGGGCGCCCATGTGTCGGCTTCGCCGAACCACCAGCTTTTCCGCAAGACCTCCATGGAGATCCGGGGAAATGTGGCTTATTTCGGCGCCTTCGGCTATGAGCTGGATCTGACCAGGCTGACCTTAGAGGAGCGGGGCATTGTGCGCAGGCAGATTGCCTTCGTCAAGAAATACCGGGGTCTTCTCCACAAGGGAACCTTCTGGCGGCTTAAGAGCCCCTTTGAGGGAAATATCGTTGCCTGGATGGTGGTGTCTGCGGATAAGAAGCAGGCCATTGTGGGATATTATAAGATTTTAAATGAAGTCAATGGCCCCTTCCGCAGGCTTAAGCTGCAGGGCCTGGACGAGAGCTTCTGCTACCGGCTGACGGAGGTCGGCGGCGAGGCGGATGCTGCCTGCTCCACGCTCTTTTTCGGAAGCGAGCTGATGAACGTGGGTATGGTTACTTCTGATGCTTCCGCCGGAGAGCAGAACTCTCAGAACCATTGTACAGATTTCTGGTCCAGAGTGATTGTGCTGGAGGCAGAGTAAAGAAAATGGCAGATGAGTATGTACTTCAGGTGCCGGAGCCGAAGTTTTCGGATCTCTCCCTCACCTTCTGCGGATATGCCGACTGCCAGCCGGGGCATAGCTTCGGGCCGGCGGTGAGGCCCAATTATATTATTCATTTTATCCTCCGGGGAAAGGGCAGCTACCAGATTGGCGGAAGCACTTACCCCCTTAAGGCCGGTCAGGGTTTTCTTATTGAGCCGGATGTGCTGACCTATTACCGGGCGGATGAACAGGAGCCCTGGTCCTATCTGTGGGTGGGATTTGCGGGAAGGAATGCGGCCCAGTATCTGGGAGACCTGGGGCTGGGCGCCGGGCGGGTGGTATTTTCCTCTGCCTATGGGGAGGAGCTAAAGGGCATCGTGCTGAAGATGCTGGCGCAGAACTGCACCAGCCCGGAGTCAGATTACGTGCTCCAATCCCTTCTCTACGGCTTCTTTGGGGTGATTGCCAGGGACGCCGGGATCGTGCGCACCCGTTACCGGGAGCTGGAAAATCAATATGTGCGCCGGGCGGTGGAGTTTATCCGGAACAATTATCCGGACCATATCAAGGTTTCCGATGTGGCACGGTACGTGGGTATTACCAGAAGCTACCTGTATACTATTTTTATGAAAACCTTCGGCACGCCGCCTCAGGAGTATCTGATGAATTACCGGCTTACCCGGGCGGCGGAGCTTCTCACCATTACGGATCTGACCATCGAGGCCATCGCTGCCTCCTGCGGCTATGAGGATCCGCTGGTTTTTTCCAAGGCATTTAAAAAGCGGCAGGGGATATCCCCTGCCGGTTATCGGAAGGCTGACCGGCACAAATCCGGCCAGGGAAATGCCTTGCCGGCGTTTCCGAAAGAAAGCGGCGATTAACACACCGCTTCCCCGGAGGCTGCAGCAGGGGAAAGGCCTTATGGGCGTTTCCTGGGACGGGTCAGCTGTGCCACAAAATATCGTGATTGACTGTCTGATAAAACAGGCGCCGGATTTCCTCCGGCGCCTTTGTCTGTCCAAGGATCCACATCAGCTTGGTGACAGAGGCTTCCAGAGTCATGTCATAAGCCTCCAGAAGACCGAATTCTTTTTTAATATTTTTCCCTACCTCGTAGACGGACATATTGCTGCCCTCATTGGTTACCTGAGTGGTCATGACCACCGTTTTCCCCTGCTGGATGAAGCGGGAGATGGACTGGCGGAAGTCGCCGGAGCGGTAGGAGGGAAGGCCGCCTACGCCGAAGGATTCGATGATCACCCCGTCATACCTGCTGGCCATGTAGTCTAGGAGGTCAGCGCTAGAGGAGGGAATCAGCTTTAAAAGCCCCACCTTTGGATTCAGGCGGCTGGAGAAGGAAACCTTTCCCGGGCACTGCGCCTTGTCATCCAGGTAAAAGAGGATGTGCTCCTCCTGGATCACGGCAATGTAGGGGAAGTTGATGCTGGAAAAGGCATTGTAGCTTTTGGTCCGCTCCTTCTTGCCGCGGGTGCCCGCGATCACCTTTCCGTCAAAGACGATCACCACCCCGTGGGCCTTTGGGCAGGAGGCAAAGCGCAGGCTGTCTAAGAGGTTTGTCTTGGCATCGGTGATCTCCATGTCGATGGGCTTTTGGGCGCCGGTGATCACGATGGGCTTTGGCGAATGCTGAATCAGATAGGAGAGGGCCGCCGCCGTGTAGGCCATGGTGTCGGTGCCGTGGCAGATCACGAAGCCGTCATACTCCTCATAATGCTGTTCAATGAGACTGGCGATGGCAAGCCAGTGCTCCGGCTCCATGTTGGTGCTGTCGATATTGAAGGCCTGGATGCCGGAGACCTGACAGAACTCCCGGGAGGCGGGAACGTAGTCAATCAGCTCCTGGCAGGATAACAGGGGCGTAAGACCGGCGTCGCTGCGGCAGCAGGCGATGGTTCCGCCGGTGGCAATCAGCAGGATGTTTTTTCGTGTGTTTTTCTTCATCTATAAATCTTGGTTCCTTTCCGTAAGAGGGATGTTATGTTGGAGAAACGCTACTTGGAGAGTTTCTCTGGTTTTCATGAAAAGGGTAGCACAGAAAGGATGGTTTCGCAAGGCTGTTGATGAGGAAACGCTGATTAAATTACCGTTTCTCAAAAAATGCCGGATTATGATCCGCATATAGGTCTGGGTGGGCTTAATGTTTTCCATTTTTATGTATAATTACGGAGTATTGTTTGTGAATGTCGTAAAGGTATGGGGTTATAGCTGAGTTAAAATCGAGTCAAAATCGAGTCAAAATTGCATCAAAATCGAGTCATGCGCATTGACGTGATTGAGCTGATTTGTTATAATCGGATCATCAATGGGAATAAAGGAGATGGAAGTGTGATTTTTCGTGAAAGTGAGACCATAGAACTGAAAGAAGTTGTTGTGGACGAAATCAAAAAGGAAATCATTGCTTTTGCTAACTGTGACGGTGGAAAACTATATATTGGTGTTCAAGATGACGGTATGGTAGTCGGGGTGGACGATCCTGACCGAGTATCTCTGCAAATCAGCAATATGGTAAGGGACGCGATTAAGCCGGATGTAACAATGTTTCTGCATTATAAAACCATTGAAGAAGATGGAAAAGCAATCGTCGCTGTGGATATTCAGCGCGGAACAGACCGCCCTTATTATCTTGCCAAAAAGGGGATGCGCCCAGAGGGGGTATATGTCAGGCAGGGGTATTCCTCGGTTCCGGCTACTGATACGGCAATCCGCCGTATGATTAAGGAAACAGATGGGGATCGCTTTGAAGCGATGCGCTGCCTGAATCAGGAACTTACATTTGAAGCTGCAAGAAAAGAGTTTGCACTTCGGAGCATAGAATTTGGCCGTCAGCAAATGCGTACGTTGAAACTGATCGATCAGGATAACCTTTACAGTAATCTGGGGTTGCTCCTATCTGATCAATGTGTCCATACGATTAAGGTTGCTATTTTTCAGGGTACGGACCAGACAGTATTTAAGGATCGCCGGGAATTTACTGGCTCGCTGCTGCAGCAGATGAACGAAGTGTATGATTTCATTGACTTCCGCAATCAAACTCGCGCGACCATTGAAAAGCTGCTGAGGATTGATACCAGGGACTATCCTGAAATCGCCGTCAGGGAGGCGCTGTTGAATTTATTGGTTCATCGAGATTATTCTTTTAGTGCCAGTGCGCTTATTAGTATTTATGCTGACCGAATTGAATTTGTGTCCATTGGAGGATTGATGCCGGGAATCGATCTGGAAGATATTATGATAGGTATTTCCGTATGCCGAAATCAGGATCTTGCAAATGTGTTCTATCGACTGCATTTAATTGAGGCTTATGGTACTGGAATGGGAAAGATTATGAAAGCATACGAAGGCATGGAAGAAAAGCCTGTGATTGAAACGACAAAAAATGCTTTTAAAATCATACTGCCGAATGTTAATGCAAAATATGAAATAAGAAATGATGCTGTGTTTCAGACAGAACCGCTGGCGAATGCTTCTGTGGGGATGCCGCTGAGCGACAGAGAAGAAAAAGTGCTGAAATATGTTCGGATGCATGGTAGTGTTACAAGAAATGATATCGCCGGATTACTTGGAGTGAGCGCATCCACTGCTACAAGGGTTCTGAAAAAGCTGGTAAAAAGCAATCTGTTAACGCAGAGCGGAAACGCAAGGAGCACAAAATATACCATTGTAAAAGGATAAAAGGTTTATACTATACAGTCGGTTGGAAAAATTCAGTCGGCTGTTTTACGTTGGGAGGATACTGCACTGCACAAAACTGGATAATTCTGTTTTTTGACAGTCAATTTGATTTGTGATATGATTCACTACAATAAATTGCAGTGAACCCGCGGCATTTTTACACAGCATTTTTGCACAGGAGGAGACGCGGGAGGAAAAGGGGGAAATTCATGGCGTTTCTGGAGACTTTTGGCCAGCAGGCGGCATCCTGCTGGGACTGGGTGCTGGAGAATGTGTGGTACATCAATCTCTTTTTCAGCATTGCTATTGTCTTTTTTCAGCGGAGGGATCCGAAAAGCGTATGGACATGGCTTTTTGCACTGAATTTTATCCCGGTATTCGGGGTTCTTTTTTATCTGCTCTTTGGTCAGGATTTCCGGAAAAGCCGGATGTTTCGGGTGAAGGAGGTAGAGGACCGGCTGCGCTATCCCATCCGGGGTCAGGAGCAGGCCATCCAGGAATACCGGCAGATGAAGGCACAGGATTCGACGCTGCAGGATTTCAGCAGTCTCGTTCTCTACAATCTGGAAAATTCCGGCGCCGTTCTCACCATGAATAATGAGCTGGAAATCTTTACCGATGGTGAAAAGAAATTTGCCGACCTGCGCCGGGAGCTTCGCAGTGCCCGCCATCACATCCATCTTCAGTATTATATCATAAAAAACGACCAGGTTTTTGATTCCATTATCCCCATCCTGACGGAAAAGGTGAAGGAGGGCGTGGAGGTTCGGGTGCTGGCCGACGGCATGGGCGGCCGGTTTATGCCGGAGCGCCGGTGGCGGGAGCTTAAGGCGGCGGGGGTCAAAGTGGCTGTCTTCTTCCCTCCGGTTCTTAGACGGCTGCAGCTGCGGGTGAACTACCGGAACCACAGGAAGATTGTGGTGATTGACGGGCGGCTGGGCTATGTGGGGGGATTTAATATTGGGAAAGAATACATTTCCCGCGATCCCCGCTTTGG
>JAGHER010000139.1 GCA_017889125.1 Lachnospiraceae bacterium | reverse complement strand
TAGGACAGCGTTTTATTGCCCTTCTGGAAAATCACCCCTGGTATGAGGTGACGGCTGTGGCAGCCAGCCCCCGTTCTGCGGGAAAGACCTATGAGGAGGCTGTGGGCGGCCGCTGGAAGATGACCACTCCCATGCCTGAGAGCGTAAAGAAGCTGGTTGTGATGAATGTAAATGAGGTAGAAAAGGTTGCCTCCGGCGTGGATTTTGTGTTCAGCGCCGTAGATATGACGAAAGAGGAGATCAAGGCCATCGAGGATGCATACGCGAAAACAGAGACCCCTGTGGTTTCCAACAACAGCGCCCACCGCTGGACACCAGACGTTCCCATGGTGGTGCCGGAGATCAATCCGGAGCATTTTCAGGTCATCAGGTTCCAGAAGAAGCGTCTGGGAACCACCAGAGGCTTTGTGGCCGTAAAGCCTAACTGCTCCATCCAGAGCTATGCGCCGGTACTTACTGCCTGGAAGGAATTTGAGCCCTATGAGGTAGTGGCCACCACCTATCAGGCCATTTCCGGAGCCGGAAAGACCTTCCAGGACTGGCCGGAGATGGAGGGGAACATCATTCCCTACATCGGCGGAGAGGAAGAGAAGAGCGAGCAGGAGCCCTTACGGATTTGGGGAAAGATCGAGGACGGCGTGATTGTCAAGGCCCAGGAGCCGAAGATCACCTGCCAGTGCGTCCGCGTGCCCGTGCTCAACGGACATACTGCAGCGGTATTCGTGAAGTTCCGCAAATCGCCCACCAAGGAGCAGCTGATTGAGAAGCTTCGCAGCTTCAAGGGACTTCCCCAGGAATTAAAGCTTCCCAGCGCACCGGAGCAGTTCATCCAGTATCTGGAGGAGGATAACCGTCCTCAGGTAACCATGGATGTAGACTTTGAGAAGGGGATGGGAATCTCCGTGGGACGTCTCCGCGAGGATTCCATCTATGACTGGAAATTTATCGGCCTCTCCCACAACACCGTCCGCGGTGCTGCAGGCGGCGCCATCCTCTGCGCGGAGCTTCTCACCGCCCAGGGCTACATTTCCGCAAAATAATTTCTGCAAAAGAAAATGCCGGGCAGAGCCTGGCTGGTCAGGGGAAATCTTCGGATTTCCCCGTTTTTTCGGTTCATTTTCCATTTTCAAAAACTCGTTGCCAGTCTCTCCCATTTGCGATATAATCTTTGGGAGAAGAAAACAACACATTCTTTCGATGAAAGGACAAGCAGGAGGATTTGCCGATGGCAATCAAAGTAGAACGACTGGGGGAGACTCCGGAGGGGAAGCAGGTGGATCTGTACACCCTGACTAATGAAAATGGCGTCAGTGCCTCTTTTACGAATCTGGGCGGTACATGGGTGTCCATGCTGGTTCCGGACAGGGACGGCCAGATGGCCGATGTACTTTTAGGCTATGACACACTGGAAAATTTAATAAAGAATCCGCCCCACTGCGGCTGCGTAATCGGCAGGAATGCCAACCGCATCGGCGGTGCAGCCTTTACGCTGAATGGTGTCTGTTACACCCTGGAGGCCAACAGCGGCCCCAATAATCTTCACAGCGGCCCCGATCTGTATCATAACCGGATCTGGGAGGTAGAGTTAGACGAGAGCAGCCTGGGAAGCCGGGTTTCCTTTTCTCTCACAAGCCCCGACGGTGACCAGGGATATCCGGGCAATGCCAGCATTACCGTCAGCTACACCCTGACGCCGGACAATGGCGTTGAGTTAAAGTACCATATGGTTTCTGACGCCGATACCATTGCCAATTTTACCAACCATGCATACTTCAATCTGCGCGGACAGGAAAGCGGCTCCATTCTGGATCATCAGGTTTGGATTGATGCCGATACCTTCACACCGGCAGATGCAGTGTCCATCCCTACTGGGGAGATCGTCCCGGTGAAGGGCACGCCCATGGATTTTACGGTGATGAAGCCGGTGGGCAGGGATATTGATGCCGATTACGATCAGCTTAAGATGGCTGGCGGTTATGACCACAACTGGGTGCTGAATCATAAGCCCGGTGAAGTGGGGCTGTGCGCCAGGGCCTATGACCCCGTATCCGGAAGGAGTATGGAGGTTTATACCGATCTGCCGGGCATGCAGTTTTATACCGCGAACTTTATCAAGGGTGAGCCTGTGGGCAAGGGCGGAGCCGTATACGGCCCCCGGCATGCCTACTGCTTTGAGACCCAGTATTACCCGGATGCGGTAAATAAGCCGCAGTTTCCGTCGCCGATTTTAAAGGCAGGAGAGGAATATTCCACCGTTACGGTCTACAAATTCCTCTGTGAATAAACATGACAAAATCATTATATATAGCAGAAAAGCCAAGCGTGGCCCAGCAGTTTGCCGATGCCCTGAAGGTAAAGGGCCGGAGGGGCGACGGTTTTATTGAATCCGAGGATGCGGTAATCACCTGGTGCGTAGGCCATCTGGTCACCATGAGCTATCCCGATGCCTATGACCCGGCCTTAAAGCGCTGGAGTCTGGACACCCTTCCCTTCCTTCCCAAGGAATTTAAGTACCAGGTTATCGACAGCGTGGCCCGTCAGTACAAGATTGTATCCGGCCTGCTGAACCGTCCCGATGTGGGCACCATCTACGTGTGTACCGACTCCGGGCGGGAGGGAGAGTATATTTACCGCCTGGTGGCCCAGATGGCAGGGGTGAAGGGGAAGAACCAGAAGCGGGTCTGGATCGACTCCCAGACGGAGGAGGAGATCCTGCGGGGCATCCGTGAGGCAAAGGATCTGTCTGATTACGATAATCTGGGGGCATCCGCTTACCTGCGGGCCAAGGAAGATTACCTGATGGGCATTAATTTTTCCCGGGTTCTGACCTTAAAATACGGCCCTGTGCTTTCCAGCTATCTGCGGACCCGGTCTACCGTGGTGTCGGTAGGCCGGGTCATGACCTGTGTCCTGGGGATGGTTGTCCGCCGGGAGCGGGAGATCCGCCAGTTTGTGAAGACGCCTTTTTACCGGGTGATTGCTTCCTTCGGCCTGGGGGAATTTACCTTCAGCGGCGAGTGGCGGGCAGTGGAGGGCTCCCGGTATTTCCAGACCCCTGCCCTTTATAAGGAGAATGGCTTCCGGGAAAAGAAGACGGCACAGGAGCTGATTGACTTCCTAAACGAAGACCCGCCGGTTTCGGCTGTGCTGGTGCGAAAGGAAGCTAAGAGGGAGACGAAGAATCCGCCTCTTTTATACAATCTTGCGGAGCTGCAGAATGACTGTTCCAGGATGTTTAAGATCAGCCCTGACGAGACCCTTCAGGTGGTGCAGGAGCTGTATGAGAAGAAGCTGGTGACTTATCCCAGAACCGACGCCCGGGTTCTTTCCACAGCAGTAGCCAGGGAGATCGGCCGGAATCTGGGCGGTCTTAAGGGATATCCGCCGGTGGTTGCTCTGGCGGAAGAAGTCCTTTCTATGAACAGCTGGAAAACCATCGCAAAGACCCGGTACGTCAATGACAAGCAGATTACTGACCACTACGCCATTGTCCCTACCGGCCAGGGCCTTGGGGCGGTAAGGAGCCTTAAGCCTCTTTCGGAAAAGATTTATCAGCTGATCTGCCGGCGCTTTTTAAGCATCTTTTATCCACCAGCAGTGTACCAGAAATATACTCTGGAGCTGGAGCGGAAAAAGGAGCATTTTTTTGCCAATTTCAAAGTTTTGCTGGAACCGGGATATTTAAAGGCATCCGACATAAACTATGAAAAGAAGGATGGATCCGGCAGTCAGCCGGCTTCAGCCAAAGAAGAAGAGAAGTCCGATGCCCAGGCCTCATCCGCCCAGAACCAGGAGGGGACAGAGCAGGAAAACCGGAAGGATGCGGAGAATCCCGCCTTTCAGGCCCTGCTAAAGGCATTAAAAAAGGGAGATGTGCTGGACATTTCCGGCTTTTCCATCAAGGAGGGGGAGACCTCACCGCCCAAGCGCTACACCTCCGGTTCCATGATTCTGGCTATGGAGAATGCAGGCCAGCTGATTGAGGACGAGGAGCTGCGGGCACAGATCAAGGGAAGCGGCATCGGCACCAGCGCCACCAGAGCGGAAATCTTAAAAAAGCTGGTACACATTGAGTATCTGGCCTTAAACAAAAAGACCCAGGTTATCACCCCCACCCTTTTAGGGGAGCTGATTTTCGAGGTGGTCAATGCTTCCATCCATCAGCTGCTGAATCCTGAGCTGACAGCCAGCTGGGAGAAGGGGCTTACCTATGTGGCGGAAGGCAGCATTACCTCTGATGAGTATATGGAAAAGCTGAACCGCTTTGTGGCGGGCCGTACCATAGGCGTGAAGCAGCTGAACAACAGCTATCATCTGCGGTCGAATTTTGACTCGGCAGCAGTATATTATAGGAATAAAAAAGACAGAAGCAAGGAGAAAGAAAAGATATGATGAAGCAGGAAGAAATGAAGAACACAGAACTTTTTGATCTGACCCAGACCATTGCGGCACGCCTTTTCGGCATGTATACTTATCCCTGGGAGGCCGTTTCCCACATTGGAAAGTGCATTACTTCCGTGGGAAAGCATCTGCCTGAGGAGGAGTATCAGAAGCTGGGCAAGAATATCTGGATTCACAAGACTGCCAGAATCGCCCGTTCCGTAATGATGACCGGCCCGGCCATTATCTGTGCAGGAGCCGAGGTGCGCCACGGCGCATTCCTGCGGGGCAATACCATCATCGGTGAGAATGCTGTGGTAGGCAATTCCTGCGAGTTAAAGAACGTCATTCTCTTTAACGGCGTGCAGGTTCCCCACTTCAATTACGTAGGCGATTCCATCTTAGGCTACAAGGCGCACATGGGTGCAGGCGCTATCACCTCCAATGTAAAGTCCGACAAGACCCTGGTAAAGATCCATGCTGCCGACGGCGACATCGAGACCGGCTTAAAGAAGGTAGGCGCATTCTTAGGCGATGGCGTTGAGGTTGGCTGCCAGACCGTGCTGAACCCCGGAACTGTAGTAGGAAGAAATACCAATATCTACCCCCTTTCCTGCGTAAGAGGCTGTGTGGCTGCAAATTCCATCTACAAGAAGGCCGGCGAAGTAGCGGAGAAGGAAGTCAGAGAGGAAGAGGAGCAGCAGTAAAGTAGGCATACAAGGAATCTGCCAGGCGGTGCATAAGCAAAATGCTGGGCAGTGTAAAAGAAAAAGCTTCCGCGGCTGTGAGGTAAATGAACTCACTGCTGCGGAAGCTTTTTTCTGCGCGTGCTTTGTTTTTTCTTCTTGATTTTTTGCTTTCTGCGCTGCTTTGTTATTTGGTTCCGAAAATCCGATCCCCTGCATCGCCCAGACCGGGGCAGATGTAAGCGTCCTTGTTCAGGCACCGGTCAAGATGGCCCACATACACCTGAATATCCGGATGAGCCTCGGTAAGCCGCATCAGTCCTTCCGGGGCAGCGATGATGGACATAAATTTAATCTTCTTTCCGCCATGCTCCTTGATGAAGTTTACGGCAGCCACAGCGGAGCCGCCGGTAGCCAGCATAGGGTCGGTGACCACGATGGTCCGCTCCTCGATGGGGGCCGGAAGCTTGCAGAAATACTCATGGGGTTCATGGGTTACCTCATCCCGGTAAAGGCCGATGTGCCCCACCTTGGCGCTGGGAACAAGGGCCAGGATGCCGTTTACCATGCCCAGTCCCGCCCGCAGGATGGGAACCACCGCCAGCTTGCGCCCGGCAATCTTTGGCGTCATGCAGGTCTCGATGGGGGTGGTCACCTCCTCATCCTGAAGGGGCAGATCACGGAGGGCCTCATAGCCCATGAGCATGGCGATTTCCTCCACCAGCGCCCGGAATTCATTGGTTCCTGTATGCTTATCCCGCAGGATAGAGATTTTGTGCTGAATCAGCGGATGATCGAAAATAATTACCTGTTCCATGGTATGTCCTTTCTTGATTTTATTTCCGGCTTACTTTATCTTTGGTTTGTTCTTTATCACCGGCTTATTTTGTCTCCGGCGTAAACTTTACGATGGCATAATCCCCCATGACATGGGATACGGGGATAGAGAAGTAAATCTCCCCCTGCTTCTCATAGCTGAAGGTGGATGGCCAGGTGCTCTCTGCATCAAAGGGGAAGTCGGCATTCTCAAAAATATCCGTGTAGTATTCGATATCCATGGTACTGCGCTCCTCCAAAAGTGCGGTAAGCTTCTCTCCGCTGGCGCCGTCAAACTGCACATCATTGCTTAATACGTAACCGGCCATGGTGTAGGGGTCAGCAAAATCTCCCAGTCCCATGTCCTTGCAGGCGCTTAAATCCACGGTATTGGTGTAAAACTGGTTCACCGGATGAGCCGCGCCCTCCTGATTGGCGTAGCCGGTATAAAGGACGGTAATCCGCTTCTGGCTGAGGGCCGGAACCTGGCACTGGA
Source organism: Lachnospiraceae bacterium (assembly GCA_017889125.1). Lineage (GTDB taxonomy): Bacteria > Bacillota > Clostridia > Lachnospirales > Lachnospiraceae > Caccovicinus. The sequence goes on along the minus strand of JAGHER010000139.1, from coordinate 3,876 downwards.
TGTCAATGGTGCAGCCGCCGGATTCGATGTCCCATGCCTTAAGGATGGAAAGGGCATTGTCCTTTAACAGCTGGTTTGCCTTATCCTGAGCAGCAGAATCTGCCATGCCGGAAATTACCGGATACTGGATGGAGATGGAATCCCCTTCCTTGTAGGTGGAGAGTTCAAAGGAAATATTCTGTATCTCCTGAGAGGGGCTTTTTGTGGTCTCTGCTGCAGTCTCTTCTGGTGCCTGGCTGGTTTCCGGAGCCATGGTTTCCGCGCCGGTTGTATGGATGGTGGACAGATCAATCTTGTCCGGTGTTTCCCGGCTGGAGCAGGCCACCGCCACAATCGCTCCCGCCAGCACGACGCCGGCCAAAGCTGCGCCGGCAATAATGTTGCGGTTGTTCATAGATGATCCCTTTCTTTCGTATGGCGTAAATTGTCATTTCCTGTCATTCCCTTAAAGTATAGCATATTTTCCTGAAAAAGCAATTCTAAGGAAAGGCTGGTTAAATTAACATTTCCTTACCATTTCTTAAGGTGTCATGGTTCATCGTTCTTAAGGTGTCAAAGAAAAATTAGTTGACACTAACTCTGGGCTATGCTATGATATGACACAGAAAGTTATAAGAGACTAACTGATGCGAAGGGAGGCATTGCCAATGTGGCAGAAGGAACAGGTGATCCGGGAATTGAAGCGCCGGGGAAAACGGATGACAAAGCAGAGGCTGCTTCTTTTGGATATTATTCTGGATGGGCGCTACAGCTGCGGGAAGGAGATTTACTATGATGCCATCAAGGTAGATCCCACCATCGGCCTGGCTACGGTTTACCGGATGCTGGCTACCCTGGAGGAGATCGGGGTGGTGAGCCGGTGCTATCAGTGCCGCCTGGAGCAGGAACCCTGCGTGTTTGAGGGTGCGGAGGCTGGCTGAAGAGAAAAGAGGTGAAGAGGCAGACAGAGCGCACCGCACAGCCGCTGAAAACTCCTTGGCAGACCGCCTCAAAAAGGCTATAATACATAGTAAGACAGGCCAAAGGAGGCGGCGCAGGAGGATGAAGAAGATCAGAAAGCATTTTTATTTCAGCGGAAGAGTACAGGGCGTAGGCTTTCGCTACAAGGCCATGTACCTGGCAAGAGGCCTTGACCTGACCGGATGGGTGGCAAATCTCTGGGACGGGCGGGTGGAGATGGAGGTACAGGGACCTCCGGAAAGAATTGCCCTGCTCCTTTCCCGGCTTAAGGAAGACCGCTACATTTCCATCGACCAGATCCAGTCTGCGGGGCAGCCCCTTGCGGATGAGGAGAGATCCTTCCAGGTGAAGGGATAAAAACTGCTTGCCAAAATCAGGAGAGTGTGGTATCATAGATTCGTTCTGTGAGAGCAAAGGCTTTTGCAGCACGTTTGGCCGGCTTGTCGGAATGGCAGACGAGGTGGACTCAAAATCCATTGATGGCGACATCGTGCGGGTTCAAGTCCCGCAGCCGGCACTCCTTGGCAGGGGTAAGACCGTCAGTATTTCGGAGTTATTCCGGATACGGCGGTTTTTTTCTTTGTCTTTTAAAGAACAAATGTTCGAAAAACCTCTGAAAAAACGGGAAAAAGGATTGTGTCCCGCATTTATTTGTTGTATGATAGGGAAAGATAAGGATGTTGGAGGAAATGCCTTTTGCCTCCGGCAGCAGATGATAGAAAGGAAGATGGCCATGGATTGTCAGGAGACCCAGAGGCTGGTGATGCCTTACATTCAGGATGAGCTGACTCCGGAGGAGCTGGAGGCCTTCCTGGAGCACGTGGAGAAGTGCCCGGACTGCCAGGAGGAGCTGGAGATTTATTTTACGGTGGCCCTGGGACTGCGGCAGCTGGACGAGGGATCCGGCAGCTATAATATTAAGGGCGAGATGGAAGCTTCCCTGGAGGAATCCAGGAGACAGGTGCGCCTGCGCCGCCTGTTAAAGATCAGCTGCTACGCAGTAAATACCCTTTGGGGCCTTGGCCTTCTTACTACATTTCTTCTCCAGCTGCGCATCTGGATGATTGGATAACAGAAAGGAAGCAATATGGAAAAACTGCTATTAATTGACGGACACAGCATACTAAACCGCGCTTTCTATGGAGTGCCGGATCTGACTAATTCCGAAGGCCTTCATACCAACGCGGTTTATGGCTTTTTAAATATCATGTTTAAGATTCTGGATGAGGAGAAGGCCGATCATCTTGCTGTGGCCTTTGACTTAAAGGAGCCTACCTTCCGCCATAAGATGTATGAGGAGTACAAGGGCACCAGGAAACCGATGCCCCAGGAGCTTCATGAGCAGGTTCCTTTGATGAAGGAAGTGCTGAGTGCCATGGGGATTCCCATTCTGACTCTTCCTGGCTATGAGGCAGACGATATCCTGGGCACGGTGGCCAAGCGGAGCCAGGCTGCCGGTATCCAGGTGTCGGTGATTTCCGGCGACCGGGATCTTCTGCAGCTGGCCGATGAGCGGATTAAGATCCGCATCCCCAAGACCAGCCGGGGTGTGACGGAGATTCATGACTATTATCCGGAGGATGTGAAGCGGGAGTACCAGGTGACGCCGCTGGAATTTATCGATGTGAAGGCGCTGATGGGCGATTCCTCTGACAATATTCCAGGTGTTCCCTCTATTGGGGAAAAGACCGCTACCGCCATCATCACATCCTACGGCTCCATTGAGAATGCCTACGCCCATCTGGAGGAGATTAAGCCGCCCAGGGCGAAGAAGGCTCTGGAGGAGCATTACGATATGGCGCAGATGAGCAAGGAGCTGGCCACCATCTGCATTGACTGTCCCATTGCCTTTTCCTACGAGGACGCGGCTGTAGGCAATCTTTACACGCCGGAGGTTTACCAGATGATGAAGCGTCTGGAGTTTAAATCCATCCTCTCCCGTTTTGATGCGGAGGTAGTGGGAAGCACCAGAGCAGAGGATCAGTTTGCCGTTACCGGAGAGATAAAGGCAGCAGAGGACTGGGTGAAAAAGGCCGTTCTGGCCGTTTCGGCAGCTGGAGAGGCCGATGGCCGGGTGGGCCTTTGGCTGGTAATCGGAAAAGCCGGTTCCCCGGAGAGAGAAGAAGCGCCTGCCCAGATGGCCCTTTCCTTTGATGAGAATGGGGAAGCAGCTTTGACGGGAGCGGCAGAGACTGCAGAGACGGGAGCAGCAGAAGGCGTGATCGGCCTGGTCCTTTCTCTGGAAGACGGAAAGACCGTCTGCATCCAGGCTTCTGAAGAGATAAAGACAGACTGGCTTTGTCAGGCTGCCGGGCGGGTGATGGAGTCGGCCGTCCTTCCCCGGCTGTGGACGCCGGATCTGAAAAAGCTCCTGCCCTGGGTCCGGGAGGGCGAAGAGATCTGTATCCTGGATGCAGGAGTGGCGGCATACCTTCTTAATCCGCTGAAGGACTCCTATCAGTACGATGATCTGGCCCGGGATTATCTGGGCATGACCCTGCCCTCAGAGAAGGATCTCCTTGGAAAGAAAAAGGTAGGGGAAGCCTTCTGGGAGGAGGAGAAGAGCGCTGTCTGCGCCTGCTACATGGCCTGGACCTCCGGCCAGTGCGGGAGAATCTTAGAGGAGCAGCTGAAATCCACCGGTATGTGGAAGCTTTTCCTGGAGGTGGAGATGCCCCTGATTTACAGCCTTCATCACATGGAGGCGGCGGGCATCAAGGTAAGACGCCAGGCCCTCCACGATTACGGCGAGAAGCTGAAGGTGCGGATCCAGCAGCTGGAAACGGAGATTTACCAGGACTGCGGCCAGACCTTCAATATTAATTCTCCAAAGCAGCTGGGGGAGATTTTATTTGAGAAGATGCAGCTGAAGGGCGGAAAGAAGACCAAGACCGGATATTCCACGGCGGCAGATGT
>JAGHER010000138.1 GCA_017889125.1 Lachnospiraceae bacterium | reverse complement strand
GTCCCAGAGCAGGACCTACTGGCGGTGCTGGTGTTGCCTTACCAGCAGGAATCTGTAATTTGATATAACCAGTTACTTTCTTTGCCATTTTAGGCACCTCCTAAATCATGTGGTATTGTCGGGGATTGTCCCTCCCACCAGCTCTCTCTGCGGGCATCTGCTTGTGCAGGGAAAGCCGATTTCCTGCTACATCTTCTTTACTTCGTTGAAATTCAGCTCAACAGGAGTTTCCCGGCCAAACATCTCAACATTAATCGTGATGGATTTCTTCGCCTCATTGATGGAGCGGATGGCTCCGACGGTATCCTTCCATGCACCGGCGATAACGGTAATCATATCGCCTACCTCAAAGTCAACCACCAGATCCGGCTCGCTCTGCTCCTGGAAACCAAGGCTCAGCATCTCTTCCTCGCTTAAAGGCGTCGGCTCCGAACCCGGTCCCACGAACCCGGTCACACCTCTGGTATTTCGTACTACGTACCAGGTGTCCTGGTTCATCACCATTTTCACCAGCACATAGCCCGGGAACATCTTCTTGTCCGCCTGCTTCTCCAGACCGTTCTTTAACTCGGTCACGGCCAGCATGGGCACGGACACTTCCAGGATCTGATCCTGCAGGTTCCGGTTTTCGATGGTCTTCTCAAGGTCAACCTTAACTTTGTTTTCATAGCCTGAATAGGTATGAACTACATACCAGTTTGCTTCTGACATATCTTCACCTTTGCCCTTATTAAATGATCAGATTAATACCAAATTTGAAAATCATGTCCATCACGCCGATGAGAACGCCCAGAATCAGAGACACTGCCAAAACGACAATGGTCTGCTTCGTTACCGTCTCTCTGTCCGGCCAGACTACTTTTTTGAACTCAGCCTTCAGGCCCTTCCAGTAGCTTACTTTATGCTGCTTCTTTTCAGGCTTCTTCTCGGCCTTGTCCGCGGTCTTTGCTGCAACGTTTTCTGCCATAGTCACACATCCTTTACTACGGGGCAATATCCTGCCGGATATTACTTGGTTTCCTTATGCATCGTATGTCTCTTGCAGAATCTGCAGTACTTCTTGGTTTCCATTCTGTCCGGATGAGTCTTCTTATCCTTGGTCATGTTGTAATTGCGCTGCTTGCATTCTGTGCATGCCAGTGTGATCTTTGTGCGCACGACTTCCACCTCCACTTAATTAATTTCGTTTTAGCCTGGCCTCTTCTTTATTTTGGGCATAAAAAAAAGACCTGTCTTCCATTCGCCCGTCTACTATATCACATCTTGGGGCGTTCGTCAATGATTTTCTTGCGGATTTGGGCGGATTTTCTTGGGGTTTTCCTGAGGTTTTTTCGGCTTTTCTTTGAATTCTATAGAAAACACACAAATAGTAATTGCTGAAAAACGGACGATATGATATACTTTCTTTGTGGAAAACCAGAGAGCCAAAGGCGGCTTACCCTCCCTTTTTGTGGAGGGGCTTACCCTCCCGACGGAAGATGAAAGGAGGGCGTTGCCAATGTATGTTACATATGCTGACTTGATTCAGCTTCTAATATTCATTGTTGCCCTTGTCAGTCTTGTTTACGAGATTACCAAGGATAGACGAAAATAGCCGCCACTATCACCAGTAGTGACGGCTGACCTTGAATAAAGGTTGTAACTGTTGACTGAGGGTAGGCCGCTTCTCTGGCTTTCCCTTTCTGTTATCAATATATCACACCAAAACCAGAGTTGCAAGTACCATTTATTCTGATTTCTACCATTTTTTACCGTTCTAATCAACGTTTCCTTAATCCTCTTTTTCCTGATTTACCAGCATAGTCAAATTTTTGGTAAAGGTCCGCGACAAATCGATCAGCTGCTTCTGCTCCTCGGGGGTGAACATGGACATGGCAGTGTCTTCTGCCCAGGTGATATGACGGACCACCTTTTCGCAGTATACCCGGCCGGCGTCGGTCATCTGCACAATCTTGTTCCGCTTATTTTCCGGCACCTCCGCAAGGGTAACATAGCTGTCCGCCAGAAGATTTTTAATAATCAGATTCACCGTCTGCTTAGACTGGAATGTCCTCCGGCATATTTCCGTCTGGGTCATCCCTTCTGGAGCGTAAAAAAGGACATTCACCACCAGCAGGGTTTTCATCAGCATGCCGTGGCGTTTGGCGTACTCGTCATATAAAGCAAACTGCTCATCCCGGAATTTGCAGTACAGATATGCGTTTTTTCGATCTTCCTTAGTCATGGCTCACCGTCCTTATGATTTAGTTATCCGCCGTCAATCAGCAGAATGTCAATTTATTGACTATTATACTGCGAATTTTGATGCTTTTCAAGAGGGTTTGGCAAATATTTTTTTGCGAAAAAGAAAACCCTATGCGAACCAGATTTCATTCGCATAGGATTTTCCTGCTTTCCGTTAAGTTTTTCCCGCTTTATTTATTGTTTCTTCAATATTTTGTATTTTCCGTAACATTTTCGTCTATTTTACATGGTAACCTGTACATTCCCGCAGCAGTCAAATTCACTGTCAATATAATGACTGATCACCCGCGCCCTGAAGCTTCTCTGGCAGCAGACGGAGCCGCCGCAGCTCACATTCAGATCATCGGGAAGTACGAATTTGATGCATTTTACCGGAATGTCCCGACAGCTTGGGCTGTAGTGGGCCGGAATCGTGAGAATCTTCATGCCTCTGGGATATTCTGCTCCGGAAGCATCCGTTTCCGTAAGAATCACGGCCAGGGCCGTCCGCTTGCCCGGGCAGATATTCTTAAGGTTCAAATCCAGCTCCAGGATTTTTCCCTGAGATTCCAGGTAAACATCCCCCAGATCAAATTCTGTAGTATCCTGGCAGCCCTCGACGGCTACCTCCACCAGCTGCGGACAGGGTTCGTGAACCTCCGGCACCGGGCAGTTCACCAGAATCGAAGGCGACGGGAAAGTAACGGCATTATTTTCCGCATCAGTATAAGTGATGAATTCATTAACCATCTTTTCACCGCCGCTGGTACCCACATGCCGCACAGTCAGCTCCAGCGTCGCCCCCTCATTGGAGGTGGTGCCCAGGCTGTCAATCTCCCAGCGCGCCTGACGGTTCTGCATCAGGCTGACGGTTCCTTTAGTGGGAATTCCGGCGCTGACAATCTCAAAATCCGGATTAACCCGGTCGGTGATGACGATATCGGTCGCTCCCGGCTTTGAAATATTTTTGGCCAGATCAGCAAACAAGGTTTCCAAATCAGCCGCATCCGGCGTTACCGCCACATGGGAGCTGTCCGGATCAGTGGCCCAGTCATTTAACGTGGCTACATCAATGCCGTCTGACCCAATCAGGCCGATGCAGTAAATGACGATTCCCGCAGCTCTGGCTGCTGCTGCAATAGGTGATGGATTCGGCCCGATGGTGGTCTTCCCATCGGTGAACATCACCATCACCTTGGCATTTGTGGACGGCCCGGAAAGAAGCGCCGCAGCCTTCTCAAAGGCATCGCCATGATTGGTGCTTCCTCCGGCTGCAAGTCCATTTACTGCAGCTTTAAGGTCTGCCACAGAGGTAATCAGCTGCGTGTCAACCCTCGCCTCATTGGCAAAGCTTACCACCGCCATCCGGGTGCCGCCTCCCAGATTTCCATCCTGGCTTCCGTCAGTAGACTCATCGATAATGTCGATAAACGTATCGGCCCCCAGCTTCAGGTTCTCGATGGCTGTCCCTGCCATGCTTCCCGACCGATCCAGCACCAGCACAATATCCACCGGATTGCTGGTAATATCCGGCGCGGCCGCCAGCGATAGGATGAGGCGGAAAAGACCATCGCAGGCAATCTCCCGCCGATCCAACAGCTTGTTTGAATTGGTAATACCCATAATTGTAACCCTCCCCTTGACATTTGGCCCGTGCTGCGCACTGCGGTTTGCGATGTACAGGCATGGGCCTGGTATATAGTATGTCCTTTTGGGGGAAAGGTTACTGGAGAGAAGCAGCAATATCCCTGTTACCGTCATGCATACTGAACAAAATGATTATATCAGTTTGACTGATATGGCAAAAGCACGCACAGACGCAGCGAGAGCCGATGATGTAATTAAGAACTGGCTTCGGGCACGCTCGACTCTGGAATTTCTCGGAACCAGGGAGATGATGTACAATCCTGCTTTTAAAGTGGTCGAATTCAACCACTTTAAAAGTGAAGCTGGCTTACATACCTTTACACTTAGTGCAAAAGAATGGCTTGAACGTACCAATGCAATTGGCATTTACGTTCAAACCGGACGATTCGGCTGCACCTATGCGCACAAGGATATTGCCTTTGAATTTGGTTCCGCAATCAGTCCGGTATTTAAGCTATACTTATTAAAAGAGTATCAGCGATTAAAGGACGAGGAAAATGACCGTTTAAAACTGGAATGGAATGCCAAACGCTTCCTTTCCAAAAGCAACTATATCATTCATACAGATGCCGTAAAAAACTATGTGCTGCCAAAACGCAACTACAAGAAGGATATGGAATGGCTAGCCTATGCTGATGAAGCAGACCTTTTAAATGTGGTTCTCTTTGTCTGTACGGCAAAAGCATGGCGTGAAGCGAACCCAGAGTTGGCCAAAAACAGCAATATCCGCGACTATGCTTCTATTCTGGAGCTGACCGTTCTCTCCAATTTGGAGACACATAATGCAGAACTGATCAAACAAGGACATAATAAGAAGGAACGCTTTGAACTGCTGCAACAGATCGCACAGTATCAGTTGAGGGTACTTACTGAGGCAGAGCAGATCAAACAGCTTCCGGGGCAAACAGAAACGAAATAGGCAGTCTACAGCGCCCTCCGATAAACCCCCGCAATCTCCTCCTCCCCAAATGCCCTTGGGTGGTTAACAATGCTGGCGGCGGAAACCCGGAAGCAGTTTTCGGTCATCCAGGGAATATCTTCCTCAGTAATTCCCAATTCCCTTAATCCTACCTGCAAATCGATTTCCTCCAGCAGCCTCCGGATTGCCTCAGCACAATCTCGGTGATCCTTTCCGCCCAGCAGGCGGGAGATCTGCCCGTATTTTTCCGGCGCAGC
>JAGHER010000137.1 GCA_017889125.1 Lachnospiraceae bacterium | reverse complement strand
TTTCCCAAAACAAGCGCTATCCCCGTTTTTTCAGCCTCTGCCTAATACAGCAAAAACCCAGTGCCGCAGCGCTGGGTTTTTCCAATTCGATATTTACCTATATGCTTTACAATACCCCTTCAAAGCTTTCCCGCAGCGTCCTGCAGGAGGCTGCAAATTGCTCCAGCTCCTCCTCCGTCAATGACAGCTCCAGCACCCTGCGGATGCCGTTTCCATTAATCACGCAGGGAACACCGGCAAATACGTCCCGCTGGCCATACTCGCCTTTCAGCATGGCCGACACCGTAAGCACGCTGTTCTCATCCCCCAGCACCGCCCTGGTAATCCGCGTCATGGCCATGCCGATGCCATAGTAGGTTGCCTGCTTGGCATCGATAATCTCATAGGCCGCACCCTTCACCTGTTCGGCAATCTCCAGAAGCTTCGGACGGCTGATTCCCGCACTCTGCTGCGTCATGCCCTTCCCGTCCTGAATCGCCGCAGAATTTCCAATCCGATTTTCCACAGAAATTCCGGCCTGACTCTCCACAGGCTCTCCAGTCCGATTCTCAGCAAAATTCCTTTTTACATCCCCGCACAGCTTCAAAATAGGAATCGTCGCCACCATAGCCTGGCTCCAGGGGACAAACTCACTGTCTCCATGCTCCCCCATCACATAGGCATGGACATTCTTGGGATCCACCTGAAGGTATTCGCCCAAAAGATAGCGGAGCCTGGCCGTATCCAAAGCCGTGCCGCTTCCCAGCACACGCCCCGGATTAAAGCCGGAAAGTTCACAGGTAATCCGCGTCATAATGTCCACCGGATTGGTAGCCACCAAGAAAATCCCATTAAAACCGCTCTGGGTCACCGGCTCGATAATGGAGCGGAAAACCTGAGCATTCCGCTTAAGGAGGGCCAGCCTGGATTCCCCTGGCTTTTGGGCCACCCCCGCACAAATCACCACCATATCCGCATCCCGGCAGTCCTTGTAGCTGCCTGCATAAATTTCCATATTTGCAGGGGCAAAGGCCAGACCGTGGTTTAAATCCATAGCCTCCCCCATGGCCCTTTTCTGATTTATATCGATTAAAACCAGCTCATCACAGACTGTCTGGTTCAGCAGGCAGTAGGCATAGCTCATGCCCACCATGCCGCAGCCCACCAGGGCCACCTTCCGCTTATCAATCCTCATGGCATTCTCCCTTCCGCGCAGCTTTGCAGGACAATAAATGGCATACCCGTGCAATAATTTCCAGCACGGCACCTGCATACTTTTCCCGCTGCTGTCTCTGCTTAGTATGAATGTTTCCGGAAATCTTATACATACTTTGACCGAAGACCAACGAACATAAAAAGCCGCAAGAAACGCAAAAAGGAAGCCCGGACACCTTTTCATGCCCGTGCTTCCCTGCTTTCTAACTATTTCCCGGCTATTTTTCAATCATTTCCCGTTATTCTCAGCTGCTTTCCAATTACTCTCCAGCTGTTCTTCAACCAGTTGTTCCACAGTCAGCTACAACCGGTTAATCTTCTTTTCCATCAATTCGCTGTTGCTGCTGTACATCACCGCATGCTCTCTGGAAATCCTTCCCTGACGGTACAGAGAAAGAAGGCTGTTGTCCATGGTAACCATCCCTTCCTCCGCAGAGGTGGAGATCACGCCGTCAATCTGGTGAATCTTGGATTCCCGGATCATATTGCGGATGGCGTTATTTAAAAACATAATTTCCAGCGCAGGCACCACACCGGTACCATTCTTTTCCGGAATCAGCTGCTGGGAAACCACCGCCTGCAGCACCATAGACAGCTGCACACGGATCTGCTCCTGCTGATTGGGCGGAAAGCTGTCGATCACCCGGTCGATGGTATTGGCCGCCCCGATGGTATGCAGGGTGGAAATCACCAGATGACCGGTCTCCGCCGCCGTCATGGCCGTGCGGATGGTCTCAAAATCCCGCATCTCTCCCAGAAGAATCACGTCCGGCGCCTGCCGCAGAGCCGCCCGCAGGCCGCTCATGTAGCTTTCCGTATCGGTTCCCACCTCCCGCTGAGTTACCACGCTGCGGTTATGCCGGTGAAGAAACTCGATTGGGTCCTCCAGGGTGATTACATGGGCATTCCTGGTCTGGTTGATTTCATTGATAATACAGGCCAGAGTGGTGCTCTTTCCGCTTCCCGCAGGCCCGGTGACCAATACCAGCCCCTTGGTCATATTGGCAATGTCGATAACCTTCTGGGGAATATTTAAGCTTCGAAAATCCGGCAGTTCAAACCGGACAATCCGGATAATCGCCGCCAGGGAACCCCTCTGGCGCATAACGCTGGCCCGGAAACGGGACAGGCCGCTGACCGCAAAGGAAAAATCATCGTCTCCCTGGCTTAACACTCTTGTCATATCCCTGTTCCCGGCAATGGCATAAATCTGGGTGATAATCCGGTCCATCTCATCCGGATAAATCTTTTCCTCCCCCTGATACGTGATGCGGCCGCCAATCTTGTAGGAAAAAGGCATGCCAGGCACCAGGAAAATATCGGAAGCCTCCCGCTCCACCGCTTCTTGAAAAAGCTCCAGTACATCCATATCCTTATCTTACCTCCCAAAAGACCAGCTTCTACCGTCCATCCCAGACCGGCATATCCTGGTCGATTTCATAATCCACCACATTGACCACTTTCCATTGAAGCACCTTTGTGCTTCCGGCCTCTCCCTCCCGGGGAAGCCCCAAAACCACCGACAGCGCCTGCCCATTTTCCATGGGAATCTCTGTCCAGGCAGTTCCATCTTCCGGACTGTAGGCATCGCCTAATCGTTCGGAAAGAATATCCGCCTCATCAGATGCTCCTGATTCGCCGGACATTCCTGAATCATCAGATGCTTCCGCCGCCGAACGGGCTTCCTGCAAAGCATCCTCTACCTTCATGCGGAATGCCTCGCCCTCGCCGTCAGCCCGGTAGTACTCAGCCACCGCCGCCTCATTGCGCTCTGCCAGATCCAGGTCATTTCTGGCGCTTGATAGGGCCAGCAGGCCAAAGGTTCCCAGACACAGCACAATAAAAATCAGAATCAGAGAAGCGCTTCCCACATTGGCTCCCCGACGGACAGCCTTTTTCTCACTGCTTCTTCCATCAGCCATGGCCCTGCGCCTCCCCTCCCCGGTAGCTGCTGATCTGCAGGCTTGTCAGCACCAGCGGCTCACCATCTGCTCCCTTCTCCCGGATCCTCGGATGGCCTTCGCCTCTGCCGATGGAGACCGTCAGAACTGACAGCTGACCGGCTCCCGATGCCGAGGGCTGGCTCTCCACAGAAAGGCTGGCTCTATACCAGCTGCCCTCTCCAGTTTCCACCGGTTTCCAGTCCTCATCAAAGAAAACCTCGGATTCCCCAGACACCATTGACATTCCTGATTGCTCTGCATCTCCATCCAGCTTAAGCTCCCCGGCCTTCCACCGTTCCCCCAGACTCTGGGCAGCCAGCACCGCCTGATTCTTCTCCCGTGCCAGGCGGCTCATGGAGTCCGCCTTAATAAACACCTGGACGCAGACGGAGGCACATAAAAGAAAAAAGCCGCAGACCATAATCATTTCCATAAGAAAGATTCCGGATCCGGAACGCTTCCTGCTACTCATTCTCCGCGCCTCCTCTCCCGCTGCGCACAGACAGCGTCAGCTCTCCGCCCCCCTCGCCTTCCGTAGAAAGGGTAATCAGACTGCCGTCAGGGCTCTGGCTGGCCTGGAATCCGTCACACTCCAGGATGGTAAGCCCGTCTGCCAGTCCCAGGCCGTCGGCCGGGTCAAAAAACAGCTCCCGGATGCTTCCTTCATACCAGTAAATCCAGGTCACATAATTTCCGCCTTCAATATCGCTCTTAAGCTCCAGCACCGGCACATCCTCCACCGTCCGTACCTGGACGGCCCCTTCCCTATCTCCCTGGCGCACCTTATTGGCCACGTACTGCAGGGCCACGCTTCCAGTAAAATTCTCCTGAGACCGGCGGTTGATATTCTCATAAACCTTTCCGCCGATCAGCACCGTGAAAAGGGCGCAAAGCACAAAGGCCAGAAAGAGGAGCATGGTAAAGAGAAGGTTCACCGCCTGTCCCCGTGCCTTCTCATTGCCCGCTCCTCTTCCTGCCTGTTTTCCCAATCCTTCCGCCATATCCGGCCTCCTGTTCCTCTGGGGATATCCCAGCGATTCCACCGATCATCACGGCGATTCCGCCGGGATCACCGTGATATCCGGCATCACATTTGAGGCAAAGCCTTCATAAAACACATGATACCGCTCCCGGTCAATCTGGATTCCGTAATTTTCCTCCAGGTATTCCACGCTGGGCGGATACCGCCCCTCGATGGCATAGCACTGCACCACAGCCCGGGCAATGGCGCTTCGCAGGGTCTCATCTCCCTCGGATCTAGCCTTTCCAAAAAAGGAGAGAGAGCCATTGACAAAAACACCGATAATCAAAAGGAATACCGCCGCCGATGCCAGAAGCCCGGCAGCGGTCAGATCCCGCTTTTTCTCTTTTCTTCCTCTCATGGCCCTCTCCTTATCCGATGGTGGAAAGCACACCGGCCAGAGGCAGCATCACCGACAGAAGCACCAGACCTACCGCCACCGCCAGCACAGCCACCATAGTAGGCTCAAACCGGGCAATCACATTATCAATGGCCTCGTCTGCCTGCTGCTCATAGTCCCGGGAAATGTCCTCCATAATCCGGTCAAGATGGCCGCTGCGGTTTCCCGTCTTAATCATCTGGATGTGGAATCCAGAGAAAAGCCCGGTGGCCTTCAGCGCATCGTAATAGCTCTGCCCTTCCTCTAAAAGCTCCCGGCAAAGCTGAATCTTTTCCTCCGCCGCCGGATTCTCCGCCAGCTCCGATGCCAGCTCAAGCCCCTTTTCCAGCTCAAGGCCGCTGCGCAAAGTCAGCGCCAGCACAGAGGTAAATCTCCGGTTTGCCACGGCCAGGGCGATGCGGCTGCGGCGCTTAACCCAGGCCGTCAGCTGCTCCAAAAAGGAAAACCGCTTCCCCATCCGGGTAAGGGCCCACACCACGCCGCAGATGAAAAGCAGCACAGCTCCCACAGCCAGCGCCGCACCGCTGAATATGCCGCCGAAGCGGATCGCCCCGGAGGCCACCGGCGAAAGCTGAGCGCCCAGCTGTTCATACACATCCTCAAAAATCGGCATCACCTGCACGAACAGCACAAACAGCACCGCCAGCAGCATGAAGACCATGATAATCGGGTACGTCAGCGCATTTTTAATGCTCCGCACCAGGAAATGCTCCTTCTCATAATACTCCGAGAGAGACAGCATCATCTGATCCAGGGTGCCTGTGCTCTGTCCAAGGCGGGCCATCCGCACCACATAGGCCGGAAAGGCCCCGGTCTGCTCCAGCACCTGGAAGAAGGGATCGCCCAATTCCACACCCTCTGCCATGAAAAGCAGCATATCCTTCTCCCACTGGCTTCCCGCATCCTCCGCCATGATGGAAAGTCCTTCATCCAGAGGCACGGCCGCCTCCAAAAGGAGAGCTACCTGCAGACAAAAGGCAGAAAGCTCCTGAAGGTTGTATTTCTCTGATGCCTTCCTGCCCTTATTTGATGCATCTTTTTTTGACGCATCCTTTTTCGGCCCATTCTCTTTTGACTGGTTCTGTGTCCCGTTCATTTGCTCTTCGTTCTTCTCCATATTCTTTCCCCTGGCTCTCTTTCATTTGGAATCTCCTGCACCGGCTCAAGGAAAATTGTCCCAGGCCGTCTGTCAGGAATATTTTGCCTAATCAGAATTTTTTGCCTAATAGGAATATTTCGCCTGATAAGAACCGTCACCGCCGCCATGGGCTCTTCCGCCGCTGGAGGCAAAGGTCGGGTCCATCAGACTCCAGTTCTGCCCGTCAAAGTAAATGATGTTGTCAATCCAGCCCTGCTCCGGCAGATATACGCTGATCCAGGCATGGTAAAGCTCCCCCGTATAGCCGATCACCAGCTTTGTGGGAATATCCTGCGCCCGCAGCATAGCCGTCATTAACGCGGCATAGTCAAAGCAGATTCCCGTCCTGGTGGACAGGGTCAGGTCTACATTAGGCAGATAACCGCTCTGCACCGTAGCCGCCTTCTGGTAATCATAGGTCAGATTATCCACAACGTAGTTGTAAATATTGGTCACCACACCCATAGGGTCAGCAGCTCCTGCCGACAGCTGGTCACTGAAGGCCACTGCTGCACTGCTCTGGTTAAAATTCACATACTGGTTCGGATACAAAAAGGGCGCAAATTCATTTTCCAGAGTCACATTCACCGTCTGGCTGAAAGCCTGGGAATACTGATTTCCGCTGATGTTCTCAAAAACCTTGATGGAATAGCTTCCATCCCCCTCCGTCAGGGGGAACACCTCGTAGGAATCCCGGGCATTAAGATTGTATGTATAGGTAACTCCCTTGGTAATCTGCACCTTAATCTTGCTGTTGCTTCCCGTATACTTCACCATTACGTAGCCCTGGGATGTGTTGGACGCATCCAGAGTTACCTTGGTATTTCCATAGGAAGCCGTCCCTGATGCGATGGGCGTGCGGACCATGGCAATGGCCGGAAGCGGCATGCACCAGAAACAAAGGGCCATCAGCGCCAGGCTGGCAGCCGCTTTCTTTAATCGTTTCTTCATCTTCATCCTTCCTGTCTTTTCTTCTTATCCTGGCCCCCTGCCATCATCTTCCCGACAAAGGCAGTGCAGCCGCCGGCAGCCTGCCCGCCGTCTACCGGGCATTCAGCCGCTGGCGCACAGCCTCATAGGCCAGTACCCCTGCCGCCACCGATGCGTTCAGGGAATCAATATCCCCCTGCATGGGAATGGAGGCAATCAGATCACAATGTTCCTTCACCAGACGGCTGACTCCGCTTCCTTCATTTCCAATCACCAGGCCTAAGGCGCCGGTCAGGTTCACCCGGTACATGGACTCCCCGTCCATATCGGCACAGACAAACCACATCCCCTCTTTTTTCAGGGTCTCCATCACTGCAGAAAGGTTGTTCACCTTGGCCACCGGCGTGTAGTGGATGGCCCCCGCCGAGGCCTTGGCTACTGTAGAGGTAAGGCCTGCAGCCCGACGCTTCGGAATAATCACCCCGTGAGCGCCCACAAGATTGGCCGTCCGGATAATTGCCCCCAGATTGTGGGGATCCTCAATGCCGTCCAGCAAAAAGAGAAAGGGCGGTTCTCCCTTCTCCCTGGCTGCCGCCAGCATATCCTCCACCTCTGCATAAGTATAGGCCGCCCCATAGGCGATGACCCCCTGATGTTTTCCGGTGCGGGACATCTGGTCCAGCCGCTCTCTGGTTACGTAATTAATAATAGTATCCTGTTTTCTTGCCTCTCTGGCAATGGACTGGATGGGGCCGTCATGACAGCCGTCCAGCAAAAACAGTTTGTCTATGGTCTTTCCGGAGCGGAATGCCTCCAGCACCGCATTCCGCCCTTCTATAGTCAGTTCTTCGTATCGCATGGATCATTCTCCTGTATGATATTCTCTTCGCCGGGCCTGCTGCCCTCTTCCATCGCCTTCCCGGCGCCGCTTTCTTCTAAGCACTTTCCGCCGCCGGCTTCACTGCCGCCTTCCTCTAAGCATTCCCCGGCGCCAGTTTTATTGCCGGAAAGCTCTCCAAGACCTCTAAGCCCCAGGCTCACCAGCTCCACCAGGCGTCCGAACTGCTCCGTCAGAAAGAGCCAGCCCACCAGGGCCTCAAAGCCGGTGGCCCGGCGGTAATCGGTGATGGACGCATTCTTGGCAGAGGAGGCGGAGTGGGAATTGCGCCCCCGCTTAAATACAGAAAGCTCCTCAGGAGTAAGCTCCCCCTCCAAAAATCCCATCATCGCCGACTGGGCCCCGGCGCAGACCAGCCGGGAAGCACGGCGGTGAAGCTTATTCACCTGGGTATTGCCTCCGTTTATCACCCGCATCCGGATCATCACCTCATAAACACTGTCCCCAATATAGGCCAGCACCAGAGGCGAATAGCTGCATGGATCCACCTGGTCAAGCTCCATGGCTTCCTTATATGCTCTCAGCAGATCACTGGTCATACTCGTTTCCATTTTACTCCTTCTCTGGTGTCCTCCAGGACGATTCCCATGTCCAGAAGCTTTCCCCGGATCTCATCAGCCAGAGCAAAATTCCGCGCCTTCCGTGCTGCCTGGCGCTGTGCAATCAGCTCCTCCACCTCTGCATCCAGGGTCTCTGCCTTCCGCTCCGTAAGGATGCCCATCACCTGGCACAGGCTGTCGATCCGCGCGAAAAGGAGAGAGACATAGGCCTGGCTGCTTTCCTCGGACGCTGTGGAATTCGCTAACTTCACCATCTCAAAGAGAGCAGAGATGGCGTCTGCTGTATTGAAATCATCATCCATGGCAGCCTCGTATTTCTCCGTCAGGGAGGACAGCACCTTGGCATTCTCCTCCTCACCGGCGGTAAGGGTATCTCCTGCTGTCTTACCCTTAAGCTCCCGCAGGCGCTCTGCCGCTGTGAGGATCCGCTCAAGACCATTCTTGGAGGCCTCCATCAGGTCAGCGCTGAAATTCAACGGGCTGCGGTAATGGGCGCTCAGCATAAAGAAGCGAAGCACCTGCAGGTCATACTTCTCGCTGATCTCCCGCACCGTAAAGAAATTCCCCAGGGACTTGGACATCTTCCGATTGTCAATATTTAAGAATGCATTGTGCATCCAGTAGGTGGCAAAGGGCTTGTCATTAGCCGACTCACTCTGGGCAATCTCATTCTCATGGTGGGGGAAGATCAGATCCTCTCCGCCTGCATGAATGTCGATCTGGTCGCCCAGATATTTCTTTGCCATCACTGAGCACTCAATATGCCAGCCGGGGCGGCCCTGGCACCAGGGAGACTCCCAGTAAGGCTCCCCTTCCTTCTTAGGCTTCCAGAGGACGAAATCGTTGGGATCCTCCTTGCCCTCCTCGCCGGTGACCTTGATCTCCCGGAAACCAGACTGCAGATCGTCCAGATTCTTGTGGGACAGCTTTCCGTATTCCTTAAAGGATTTTACCCGGAAATACACGGTGCCGTCCGCCGCCGCATAGGCGTGGCCCTTCTCAATCAGCGTGCCGATCATCTCCAGCATGCCGCAGATCTCCTCTGTGGCAAGAGGATGGCGGGTAGCCGGGCGCACATTCATCCCTTCCATATCCTTCTTGCACTCCGCAATGTAGCGCTTGGAAATGGTGTCGGCGTCCACACCCTCCTCGATGGCCTTCTTAATAATCTTATCGTCCACATCGGTGAAATTAGACACATAGTCCACCTCGTAGCCCTTGTATTCAAAATACCGGCGCACCGTGTCGAACACGATCATCGGTCTGGCATTGCCGATATGGATCAGATTGTAGACGGTGGGGCCGCACACGTACATCTTCACCTTCCCCGGTTCAAGGGGTACAAATTCTTCTTTTCTTCTGGTCAGCGTATTAAAAATTTTCATGATTTCCTCCAGCCGCGGGTCTCCCCGCTTATTCCTTTCCCTGCCCTGGCAGGTATCTTTGCTCCGGCAATTATCTCTGCCCTGGCAGTCGTCACCGCTCCGGCAGGTATCCCTGCTCCGGCAGTCACCTTTGCTCCGACAGGCATTTCTGCTCCAGAAATCATCCCTGCCGGCAGCATCCGGTACAGCCGCCGCAGCCCTCCTGCGCCTCCGGATCAGGGCTTTCCATCCCCTCCGGCCCGGCAAGAACGCTTCCAGCGCCGTCCTCTGCACCATAATAACAATAATTTGCCACCTCTGTCAATAAGACGACAGCCTGGGAAGATATTCCTTCTCCCGTTCCCGTAAAGCCCAGCCCCTCCTCGGTGGTGGCCTTTACACTGACCTGACCGGTCCTAATCCCCAGGGCCGCCGCAATATTTTCTGCCATCTGCGGCCGGTAAGGAAGAAGCTTCGGCCGCTGAGCAATGATGGTGGCATCAATATTTTCAATCACATAATGATGCTCATCCAGAAGCGCCCCCACATGCTTTAAGAGAGCGATACTGGAAATCCCTTTATAGGCCGGGTCCGTGTCCGGGAAGTGCTGGCCGATGTCCCCCAGGGCAGCCGCCCCCAAGAGGGCGTCCATCACCGCGTGAACCAGCACATCCGCATCGGAATGCCCGTCCAGCCCCTTCTCATAGGGAATCTCCACCCCTCCCAGAATCAGCTTCCGTCCTTCCTTAAGCCTGTGTACGTCATATCCCTGTCCTATTCTCATCGACGTTAAGTCTCCTTCCTGTCTGTTATACGATCATCCGAATCTGCTTTGCAATGCACTCCACCTGGAATTCCTCCCACTGTCCGCAGGCCTCCCCGTCTGCATGCACCGCAGCCGGTCTGTCCAGATGGAAAAGGGCCTCCCTGCACTCATACACCCGGATCCCTCTTCCCCGCTTCTTCTTCCGCTTCAGAAAGGCCCACAGCAGGGTATGGAAAAGCTTCCGCTTCCGCTCGTGGCTGACCACGCACACCCGCAGCCTTCCGTCGCTGCCATCCGCTCCCGGCGCCAGGCAAAAGCCGCCGCCTTCAAATGGATGTATATGCGCGGAAATAAAATAGATGTGATTAAACTCGATCTTCTTCACTCCATCCAGAATCACATAGCCCTTTACCGGCCGGGTTTCCTTAAAAAGGCGCAGTCCTGCCGCCGCGTAGCTGAGCCGTCCCAGCCCCAGCCTGCCAAGGATGGACTTACTGCCCCTCTCCCGCACGGCCAGACAGGCCTCCGCATCCATGCCGATACCGGAGCTGACCATAAACCGCCGGTGTTCTCCCTGGCTTCCTATGGTAAGCACGCCGTAGTCCATGAAACGGACGGTAGGCGAAAATAAAATCCGCCGCAGGCACCGTACCTGGCGTCCCGGAATCCTCAGGCTCCGGGCCAGGTCATTTCCCGAGCCCGCCGGAATGTAGCCCAGGGTAATCATGGGCCCCAGAAGGAGACCATCCAGCACCTCATTCATGGTCCCATCGCCTCCCACGGTCACAATCACCCTGGGTTCTTTACAGCACCGGGTAAGCTTCCTGGCATACCGCCTGGCATCCCCCGGATGCTCCGTAAGATAGCTTTCATACTCCACCGACTCGCGCTTCAGCACGCGCTCCAGTATTCCCCATATTCTCTTTCCCCGCCCTGACTGACAATGAGGATTAACGATAAAAAAGTACATCAAAAGCCTCCTGCGTTCCACTAAGCCCTTTCAGGCGAAGATATTTGTCAAATTCTTTCACTCTGCCTGATTTAAAGTATACCATAAATACGAGAAAAAGCGACAATTTTTCCCTTTATATTTTTCCCATCTTTCCAAAAAAACCGTAAAGAAACCATAAAAAGTACAGGAAGAAAAAGAAAAAATAATTGTCAAAAAAGTGTTGACAATTAGAACAATAGGAGTTATACTATCTAGGCAGTCGCGATAAAGCATCTGAATCAGATGATAAGCGATGTACATTATGGGGTCTTAGCTCAGCTGGGAGAGCATCTGCCTTACAAGCAGAGGGTCACAGGTTCGAGCCCTGTAGGCCCCATATATCTGGCGGAATAGCTCAGCTGGCTAGAGCACACGGTTCATACCCGTGGTGTCGTTGGTTCAAGTCCAATTTCCGCTACGTATAGGCTGTCGGTTTTCCGGCAGCTTTTTTATTTTGCAGGAAGCGTCCTTCCCGGCAAAAGCGCCCCGCAGGCTTCCTCCTTCTCTTTTCATGAGGCCTGCGGGGCGCTATTCTCTTTGCGAGTTGTTCTCTTTTTCGATTTGCTCTCTTTGTGCGTGTATTCTCTTAGTCTTATCCCATGGCCTTCTGTGCAGCCTTCTTCTCCGCCCGCAGCTCGCTGTAGCCGTAAACCACATAATAGAGGGCGTAAGCCATAATCGCTGCGCCTACACCGTCAACAACCGAGTGCTGCTTTAAGAATACCGTAGCCAGGCAGATGGAGACCATCAGCAGGAAGGACCCCCACTGAATCCATCTGCAGTTTCGCAGCCGCAGACTCCTGCGGACAGCCACATGGGTGCAGATCGAATTATACACATGGATACTGGGAAACACATTTGTGCAGGTATCCACCTGATACAGCCGGTGCACCAGAGCGGTAAATATATTCTTCTCCGGGTCCACCAGCGGCCGGAAATCCGTTCCGTTGCGGAAAAAGGTACAGATAATCAGGCTGATGGTCATCCCCGTAAACAGGTAAATGCACAGCTGATAGTACTCCTCCCTGCTGGTGAAGAATAAATACCCCACCGTCACGGCCACATAAACAAACCACAAAAAATACGGAATGACAAAATACTCACAGAACGGAATAAAGTCATCCAGCGCCACATGCATAACGTGGTACTGGCTCCTTACCGTCCGTTCCAGATAGCCAAACCAGATAAGATAAACCAAACCATAAAGCAAAATCCAGGCATGCCCATATTTCTGCAAAAACCGTTTCATCATCACTCCACCTTTCCCTCCCTGAAAGAAGGGAAGCCAAACGCTTCTGTTCTGAACTATTTACATCCTCAGCATCATAACATTCTCGGATTATAGCACACGAAGAAACGGCGGGCAAGCCACTTTAGAAAATGTTAAGAAAACATAATCTTTCGGTAATTCTTCTTATTCGATCGTGGTACCTGCTTTTCCGGCAATGCTCTCTCTGGCCTTCTCCAGAGAGGTAATAATGGCCTTTCTGCCCTTTCCATTCTCCACAAAATCCACCGACGCGGTGATCTTGGGCAGCATGGAGGCAAACTCAAAATGTCCCTTCTCCGTAAACTCCCGGGCCTCCTCCACGGTCATATGGGAGATGGGCTGCTGCTCGGGCGTACCGTAGTTGAGGGTAACATTGTCCACACTGGTGAGGATCATCAGCACATCGGCATCAATCTCCTTGGCCAGAAGGCCGCTGGCCAGATCCTTCTCAATGATGGCGCTGGCTCCCTTTAAATTATATCCCTGTTCCATCACCGGTATTCCACCGCCGCCGCAGGCAATCACCAGCTGGTCTGCATCCATCAGGGCCTTGATGGAATCAATCTCCACAATAGCCACCGGTCTGGGAGCAGCCACAATCCGGCGGAAGCCCTTCCCCGGCTCCTCCACCACGTAATTGCCCTTAGACTCCTCCTCGGCAGCCTCCTCAGCCGTCATATAGCGGCCAATAGGCTTTACCGGCGTGTAAAATGCCTCATCATAGGTATCCACCATCACCTGGGTCAGGACGGTACACACCGGCTTGTAGATGCCTCTGCGCACCAGCTCAGACCGGAGTCCATTCTGCAGGTCATAGCCGATATAGCCCTGGCTCATGGCAGAGCAGACCGACATGGGAGCCTTGCTGTAACCGTCATGCTGCTTTCCAAATTCATTCATGGCGGTGTGAATCATGCCCACCTGGGGCGCATTGCTGTGCACCAGGGCCACCTGCCATCCCTCCTGGATAAAGTCGGCAATCACTCTGGCGGTCTTTGCCACGGCTGCCTTCTGCTCCGGTAAATTCGTTCCCAATGCGTTATGTCCAAGGGCCATTACGATACGTTTTTTTGCCATATTGCATCCTCTCACTTTCCAATCATTCTGCGGCCAAAGCGGCGCAGTCCGCATGAAAATATTGTATCAGCGCCCGGCAGAAATTGCAACATTTATCGCCTCCTCCGCCTTAGTTTTCCCAAAAATGCCTATAGCAAAAACAGGGACTCCATGATATGATAGGAGCAGAGTTTTAAGAGATAAAAAAAGGGGGATCAATTCTGTGAAACTGCTATCGGTAGCAATTCCCTGCTACAATTCCGAAAACTATATGCGCCACTGCATCCAGACCCTTCTCACCGGCGGCCCGGAGGTGGAGATTCTCATTGTGAACGATGGTTCCACAAAGGACAATACCGCCCAGATCGCCGATGAATATGCCGCCCGCTACCCGGATATCTGCCGGGCCATCCATCAGGAAAACGGCGGCCACGGTGAGGCGGTAAACGCCGGCCTGCGCAATGCCACCGGCACCTTTTTTAAGGTAGTGGACAGCGACGACTGGGTAAATGAGGAGGCCTTTCAGCAGATCCTTTCCGTCCTTCGCCGCTACCAGGAGCCGGAATCCGAGGAAAATGCCCTGGATATGCTGGTAAGCAATTTTGTCTACGAAAAGCAGGGCGCCCGGCGCAAAAAGGTCATGAATTACCGGACAGCCTTCCCCAAGGATCAGCTTTTTGACTGGGAGCAGGTGCGGTTTTTCATGAAGGGTCAGTACATCCTGATGCACTCGGTTATCTACCGCACCAGCCTTCTTAAGGAATGCGGCCTGGAGCTGCCGAAGCACACCTTTTACGTGGATAATATCTTCGTCTACCAGCCCCTTCCCCACGTGCGGAAGATGTACTATCTGGATGTGAACTTCTACCGGTACTTTATCGGCCGGGAGGATCAGTCGGTAAATGAACAGGTGATGATCGGACGCATCGACCAGCAGCTTCTGGTGACCCGGCTGATGCTCAATTACTACGATGTATTAAAGATTCAGCCCCGGAAGCTTCGCCGCTATATGATTTCTTATCTGGAGATCATGATGACCATCTCTTCCATGCTGGCCATCCAGTCGGAGATGCCGGAGAATTTAAAGAAAAAGAAAGAGCTGTGGCATTACCTGCGAAAATCCAATTTCCCGCTGTTTATGCGCCTGCGCTGGGGCTTTTTAGGCCAGGGCGTGCACCTTCCCGGGAAGGGCGGACGGAAGATTTTCAGCGTGTGCTATAAGATTACCCGGAAGTTTTATGGGTTTAACTGATGGCAATTGATTTGGTCATGATTTAACGAAAAGAAAGAGACATTTCTGCATGAATCCCAGGCCTGTAAACGGCCGGAACGCTGCAGGAATGTCTCCTTTTTGGTATACTAGTCTGACCAATTCAAAACTCTGCCAGCAGCCAGTCAATCAGATTCAGTGACTTGATCCCGTCATAGGAGGAATCAAGCCCCGGTTCGAGGGACAGCACGATCTTTTCATAATTATCCCGAATATTCTGCAGGGGGGCCAGTTCCCTTTTGCGGACATCCTCGCTTTGCATGGACTCTGTCACCTGGATATATTTTTTGTCATCTGCAGCTGCGGCAATAAAATCCACCTCGGATGTGCCAACCTTCCCGATTGCCACATCATAGCCTCTTCGCAGAAGCTCGAAATAAACCACATTTTCAATTGCATGGCCGCTATCACGATTGCGGAAGCCCAGCAGATAATTGCGCAGCCCTATGTCAACAATATAGTACTTGCCCAGAGTGCGCAGATATCCCTTTCCCTTGATGTCAAAACGTTTAATTTCATAAAAAAAGTAGCTTTCCAGCAGCGCACCGATATATGTCTGAACGGTGTGCGTGCTTGGTGCACCTTTGCGTTTCCCGTCCTCCAGAAGACCTTCGTTGGTCAGCGTATTGCCAATAGATGAGATGGAAACGCTGTTCCCGATATTGTCGGCGAGAAATAAAACAATTTTTCGCAGCAGCAGGGAATCTGTAATTTGTCTCTGTCCCCGCCGTTTCTCCCGTTCCAGAATGTCCCGCACCACCACTGTAGAGTAGATGCCGTCCAGAAGCAGCAGCGCCTTTTCCTGGTCCAGACCAATATCGGCAATTCCAGGCATTCCGCCAAAACGCATATAGATGTCAAACATCTCCCGCAAGTCATAGCGCTCTCCATTTTTGTCAAACACCTGTCTGCGGATTCCGCCCAAAACGCTGCTTGTTTCCCGGACTTCGAAGTCATGGAAATAAAGGAATTCCTGAAAAGAGAGGGGCAGCATTTTGATTTCCACACATCGGCCCGATAAGTAGGTGGAATATTCAGAGGAAAGCAGGTAAGCATTGGAGCCAGTCACATAGATATCACAGTTGAAATCTACCCGGAATGCGTTGACTGCGTTTTCCCATGCGCTGATTCTCTGCAGTTCGTCAAAGAAAAGGTACATCCGCTTGTCTGGAATGACCCGTTCCTTTACATAGTGATACACCTCATCAGAGGTCATATTTCGGAAATCGTGGGATTCAAAGTTCATTTCCACAATCTGTTCCGGCTGGATACCGCTTTCCTTCAGATGCTGAATCATCAGCTTAAGCAAACTGGATTTCCCGCAGCGGCGGATACCGGTAATGACTTTGACAAGCTCCGTGTCCTGAAATCCAATCAGTTTCTTGAGGTATTGGTTCCGTTTTTTGAGTTTGCGTGATTCAATCATAAGGCATTCCTCCTGTTGCTCTTAGCGTAGCATAAGCTCAAAAAAAAATCAAGTTTATGCTATCAATAGCACAAACTTTTAAAATAATTAATTTTATGCTATTGATAACATATTTTTGCTGCTGTATGGTTTTCTGTGGCTATTCTCTTAAAATGGAGTATAGACAAAGATAATGGGAAGTATGAATGGTTCCCGGAAAATAAAAAGGAGACCTTTCTGCAAAGATTTCAGGCTTGATCAAAACCTATCCTTTACAGAAAAATCTCCTTTTTATCTTTTTCTAGGAAAACGAAGATTTAACCCGCGTTCTCTTAAATGGTCGCAATATCAATCAACGTCAGCTCTCTCGCCTTATTCTCCATACTGGTAGCCAGCGCCGCAGCCGTATCCAGAGAGGTCAGCACGTTTACGCCGGTCTCGATGGCATTTCTGCGGATGATAAAGCCGTCGCGGCTTCTCTCTGCTCCCTGGTGGGGAATATCGATAATCAAATCAATCTCATGACCCAGAACCAGATCCAGGATGTTGGGCGACTCCTGCTCAAGCTTGCGCACGGTGATGGCCTTCACTCCGGCATCATTTAATGCCCGGGCGGTTCCCTTGGTGGCGAAAATCTTATAGCCGATGGCAGCAAACCGTCTGGCGATGGGGATCACTTCTTCCTTATCCTGATCCCGCACGGTAATAATCATGTTCTTGTACTTGGGAAGCTTGATTCCCGCGCCCTGGAAGGCCTTGTAAAGGGCCTCGTTAAAGGACTTGGCGATGCCTAAGCACTCGCCGGTGGACTTCATCTCCGGTCCTAAGTTAATGTCCGCGCCGCGGATCTTCTCAAAGGAGAATACCGGCATCTTGATGGCGTAGTAGTCTGCCTTTGGCTGCAGGCCCGGGGTGTATCCCAGCTCCCGGATGGTGTGGCCGCAGATAATCTGGGTAGCCAGGGGCACGATGGGGATTCCCGTCACCTTGCTGATGTAGGGCACCGTACGGGAGGAACGGGGATTTACCTCGATGATATATACGTTCTCGCCGTCCACGATAAACTGGATATTGATCATACCCTTTACATGAAGGGCACGGGCCAGCTTCTCGGTGTAGGAGACGATGGTCTTTACATTTCCCTCGGTGATATTATAGGCCGGGTACACGGAAATGGAGTCGCCGGAGTGTACGCCGGTACGCTCGATATGTTCCATGATTCCCGGAATCAGGATGTCCTGGCCGTCGCAGATGGCGTCTACCTCCAGCTCCTTGCCCATGATGTACTTATCCACCAGGATGGGGTGCTCCTGGGCAATCTGGTTGATGATGCCGATAAACTCGTCAATATCCTGGTCATTGATGG
Organism: Lachnospiraceae bacterium; assembly: GCA_017889125.1. Classification (GTDB taxonomy): domain Bacteria; phylum Bacillota; class Clostridia; order Lachnospirales; family Lachnospiraceae; genus Caccovicinus. The sequence goes on along the minus strand of JAGHER010000137.1, from coordinate 4,836 downwards.
CGATCTGCATGCCCTGGCCGCCCAGCACGTAGGAAGGACGCACCAGAACAGGATAGCCCAGACGGTGTGCCGCCGCCTTTGCCTCCTCGGCAGTAAATACCGTCTCTCCGGCAGGTCTGGGGATCTGGCACTGCTCCAGGATCTCATCAAACCGCTCTCTGTCCTCGGCTGCATCTACGTCCTCAGCTGCCGTTCCCAGGATGGGCACGCCCATCTTCATCAGGGCCTCGGTAAGCTTGATGGCCGTCTGGCCGCCGAACTGCACCACTGCCCCGTCAGGCTTCTCCACATCCACAATGCTCTCCACATCCTCGGGAGTCAATGGCTCAAAATACAGCTTATCTGCAATGTCAAAGTCCGTACTTACAGTTTCCGGATTGTTGTTGACAATAATGGTCTCATAGCCTTCCCGGCCGAATGCCCAGGTGCTGTGCACGGAGCAGAAGTCGAACTCGATTCCCTGTCCGATGCGGATGGGGCCGGAACCGAGAACCAGCACCTTCTTCCGGTCATGGGTAGATACGGCCTCGTTCTCCCCGTCAAAGATGGAGTAATAATACGGTGTTTCCGCCGCAAATTCTGCCGCACAGGTGTCTACCATCTTGTAGGCCGCCCGGATTCCCCGCTGATGGCGCAGAGCCTTTACCTCTTCCTGAGCAATGCCGGTGATGCGGGCAATCACATTGTCCGGGAACTCGATGCGCTTGGCTTCCTTTAACAGCTCCTCAGAGAGGGCCTCTGCCGCAGGAACACCTGCCTTCACTGCCTCACCGGCAGCCTTTAAGGCATTCTCCATCTCCACAAGGATGGCAAGCTTATCGATAAACCAGATATCAATCTGGGTAATATCATGAATCTTCTGGTAATCCATACCCCGGCGAAGGGCCTCGGCGATCACCCAGATCCGGCGGTCATCCACCTTGTGCAGCATCTCATCCAGCTGGTAATCAGTGAGATGGCTGAAATCGTAGCTCATCAGGCAGTCTACATGCTGCTCTAAGGAGCGGATGGCCTTCATCAGGGCGCCCTCGAAGTTGGTGCAGATGCTCATCACCTCGCCGGTGGCCTTCATCTGAGTACCCAGGGTACGCTTGGCGCTGATAAACTTATCAAAGGGAAGGCGGGGCATCTTGACTACGCAGTAGTCCAGCATGGGCTCGAAGCTGGCGTAGGTCTTTTTCGTCACCGCATTCTTAATCTCATCCAGGGTGTAGCCCAGGGCAATCTTGGCCGCCACCTTGGCGATGGGGTAGCCAGTAGCCTTGGAAGCCAGGGCCGAAGAACGGCTTACCCGGGGATTTACCTCGATAACGCAGTACTCAAAGCTGGTGGGATGAAGGGCATACTGCACATTGCAGCCGCCGGTGATTCCCAACTCCGTGATAATGTTCAGTGCGGAGGTACGCAGCATCTGGTACTCCTTGTCTCCCAGCGTCTGGGAGGGAGCCACTACGATGGAGTCGCCGGTGTGAACGCCTACCGGGTCGATATTTTCCATGTTGCAGACAGTGATCACGTTTCCTGCGCTGTCCCGCATTACCTCGTACTCGATCTCCTTCCAGCCGGCAATGCAGCGCTCCACAAGCACCTGTCCCACACGGGATAAGCGCAGGCCGTTGCCCAGGATCTCGATTAACTCTTCTTCATTATGCGCGATGCCGCCGCCGCTTCCGCCCAGGGTGTAGGCAGGACGCAGCACCACCGGATAGCCGATGGTATTGGTAAAGGCGATACCGTCCTGGATATTCTCCACCACCTTGGAGGGAGCCACCGGCTCGCCGATCTTTTCCATGGTCTCCTTAAACTCCAGACGGTCCTCCGCCTTCTTGATGGTCTGGGCGGTGGTACCGATGAGGCGCACGTTGTTGGCCTTTAAAAAGCCTGCCTCCTCTAATTCCATAGCCAGATTAAGACCCGCCTGTCCGCCCAGGGTAGGAAGGACGCTGTCCGGCTTTTCCTTTAAGATCAGCTGCTCCACCACCTCTGTGGTCAGGGGCTCGATGTATACCCGGTCCGCAATATCCTTATCGGTCATGATGGTAGCCGGGTTGGAGTTTAAGAGCACTACCTCGATGCCCTCCTCCTTTAAGGAACGGCAGGCCTGAGTTCCCGCATAGTCAAATTCCGCCGCCTGGCCGATGATGATCGGGCCGGAGCCAATTACAAGTACTTTCTTAATATCCGGATTCTTTGGCATCAGTCATTTACCTCCATCATTTTCAGAAAACGGTCAAACAGGTAGCTGGAATCCTGAGGGCCTGGGCAGGCCTCAGGATGGTACTGTACGGTGAAAATATTCTTGCCCACATATTTTAAACCCTCGTTGGTGCCGTCATTTACATTGACAAAGGCAGGCTCTGCCACCTGGGGATCCAGGGTCCTGGCATCCACTGCATAGCCGTGGTTCTGTGAGGAAATGTACACTCTTCCGGTCTCCAGATCCTTCACCGGATGGTTGCCGCCCCGGTGGCCGTACTTTAATTTATAGGTAGATGCCCCCGTAGCCAGCGCCATCAGCTGGTGGCCCAGGCAAATGGCAAAGATGGGCACATTAGACTCATAAAGCTTACGGATCTCCTGGATGATCTCCACATTCTCCGCCGGGTCTCCAGGCCCGTTGCTTAACATGATGCCGTCGGGATTTGCCGCCAGGATTTCCTCGGCCGCAGTGTCCGCCGGGTACACGGTAACCTGGCAGCCCCGCTCATTTAAGGAACGGGCGATATTCTTCTTGGCACCCAGGTCCAGAAGGGCCACCTTCTTTCCTTCTCCGGGAAGGACGTAGCTCTCCTTGGTGGTGGTGGCCTTCACCACGCCTTTTACCTGGTAGGCCTTCATCCGGGCAATAGGTTCAGAGAGATCAGCATACTCCTTTGTGGTAATCATGCCGTTCATGGTACCCTTTTCCCGGAGAATCTTGGTCAGGGCGCGGGTGTCAATGCCGCTGATGCCAGGGATGTCATTCTCCTCAAGAAAATGCTGAATGGTGTCCTCGCTCCGGAAATTGCTGGGGAGCCTGGACAATTCGCGGACGATATAGCCGTCCGGCCATGGCTTTAACGATTCCATATCTTCCCGGCAGATGCCGTAATTTCCAATCAGCGGGTAGGTCATCACAACTGCCTGTCCGGCATAAGAGGGATCCGTAAGGACTTCCAGGTAGCCGGTCATCGAGGTGTTGAATACGATCTCACTGATCACTTCTCTGGCTGATCCGATGCTTACCCCCGTAAATACGGTTCCATCTTCCAGTATAAGGTATGCTTTCATATGGGGTACCTATCCTTTCTCTCACTTTTTCTTGTCTTCCCCTGGCTGGCCCTTTGACCAGGCGCTGGGGGTGGGGTTCCTGAGCTCAGACACTTGCTGTTCTTCCTCACTCCGTAATTCTGCCGCCAGAAACAATGCTAAAGCAGCGCTCCTGACGGCAGCATGAGATAACGGCGGAACAGATTCTGCCTTATATGAGCCCAAATTGAAAAGATTATATATTATTTTTCCTCATTTTTCAACATTTTTCTTGCATAAATATTTTTTAGATGATCAAACTTTTTTTGCATTTCCTGTCATGCTCATTTTTTCCCGTCTTCTGCTTATATTATAGTAATTGCCAAAACAGGAGAAATCGATGAATTCTCGTTTACATGCCATGGAAACCCCGGCAGCCTCCCCACAGCCCTCCACGCAGCCTGCTTCCCCGCAGAATGACCGGGGGCTTCTTCAGGTTCAGGTGGTTTCCATTCAAAACAATTTTCCCATCCGGGATGCTATTGTATCTGTATCTCCCCGCGGAGAACGGGGCCGGGTCTTAGAACGCCTTTCCACCAACAGCTCCGGCCAGACCCAGGAAATCTCTCTCCCTGCTCCGCCGGAGGGCATAAGCTTAAATCCCGAGGAGGCCACAGAGGAACGTCCCTATGCGGAGTACGATCTGGAGATTGAGGCCCCTGGCTTTATGCCTCTATATATTGAAGGTACCGAAATCCTCTCCGGCGCCATAGCCATCCAGCCGGCAGCCATGACCCCTCTGGATTCCGGAATGCCGCCGGAGGATCCCATCTTCATCCCGGACCATACCCTCTACGGCATCTATCCGCCCAAGATCGCCGAACCGGAGATCCAGCCGGTCAATGAAAGCGGTGAGATTGTTTTAAGCCGGGTAGTGGTACCGGAGACCATCGTGGTCCATGACGGGGTGCCCACCGACCAGTCGGCCCCCAATTACTATGTGCCCTACCGGGATTACATCAAAAATGTGGCCTGCAGCGAGATTTACTCCACCTGGCCAGAGTCTACCATCGTGGCAAACGTCCTGGCCATCCTCTCCTTCACCATGAACCGGGTGTACACGGAATTTTACCGGAACCAGGGATACGATTTCACCATCACCTCCTCCACCGCCTTCGACCACAAGTGGATTTACGGCCGCAATATCTTCCAGAGCATCAGTCTGGTGGTGGATGAAATCTTTGACAACTATCTGTCCCGGCCGGAGGTGCGCCAGCCGATCCTTACCCAGTACTGTGATGGAAAGCGGGTTACCTGTCCAAACTGGATGACACAGTGGGGTTCCTGTTCCTTAGGCGAGCAGGGCTACAGCGCCATCCAGATCCTCCGCTATTTTTACGGAGACTCCATCTACATCAATACCGCCGAGCAGATCGAGGGAATCCCCGCCTCTTGGCCCGGCTATGAGCTTACCATAGGCTCCAGCGGCCAGAAGGTACAGCAGGTTCAGGAGCAGTTAGATGCCATCGCCACAGTCTATTCCTATATTCCCAGAGTCAACCCCGACGGCATCTTCGGACCAGCCACCCAGCGGGCCGTGATGGCCTT
>JAGHER010000136.1 GCA_017889125.1 Lachnospiraceae bacterium | reverse complement strand
TATTTCTCATTCCAATGCTTACAGCCGTCGGAGATATTCCAAGATAATCACCGGCAATTTTCAACGTAATCTTTGACATGTTTCTGATTTCATCATCCGTATATTTCGCCATATTTCACCTCCGCAATTTCCCATTTAATATGCAATTCGAAAATAATCCAAATACGCTTTTTTGCTGTTTCTTTGACTGAAAGGTATCGCATCTGCTCCCCTCCGTTATCAATTATGGCTAAATTCATACTTTACTGTGATATAGTATACTATATTATCGGCAATATTTCAAATAATTGACTACATTTTTCTCTTTTATTTTTGCTATTTGCAGAAAATTCACCAAAAATATAAAAAAGAACCAGCCTCCACACAAATGTAGAGTCCGGTTCCCATTGTCCTTATTTTACCGCAATATAAACATCCATATAATCTTTGTCTTCTTTTACATACTCTCTCTCAAAACAAGATATGATTTCACTTTCCCCTTTTGCTGTCAACCCATTGACCTTCATATACGCCAGCAAGGTTTTGTATGCATTGGGAATCAGATAAAACGGCGCTTTTGATGGTTCTTTAATCGTGATAACGGCATATTTTTGCTTTTCCTGTTTCATTATTTCCGTGCCTTTGCCAGGAAGAGTAATGCTCCCCGGGCTGACGTTATCCGGGATAATCCACGCCGCCGCATATCCATGCATATGAAAGACATTTATCTGTTCTTGGGATACGGCAGGAAAATCCCAACCGATTATGTCGGGCTGTTCCATACCATAGTCTTTTGCCCATTGTCTTACATGATTGATGGCATCGTCTTCAGGTTCTGCGCTAATCACTGCATATTGGAAGTAGGAAAAGGGAGCAACTTCTTCCACGCGGATGTTCGAATAGGCTTCGTCACAGACATCCATATCCTCCTGGATCAGCTCATCCATGGAACAAGAAAAAAAGCGGCATAATTCGATTACTTTATCCATTTCGGGATATGTGGATCCTAACTCCCATTTCGAAACAGTCTGCCTGCTTACATTCATTTTCTCTGCTAAAGCTTCCTGTGTCATTCCATTATGCATTCTTCTTAGAAACTGCAAATTTTTCCCAAACCCCATATACAATCCTCTCTTTCGCTGTGATGCTGTTATTATAAAGAGAGAATGCGAAGGATTCAACCAGCCTATAAGAGCCTTTTCTTTATCAACCGCAACCTCAGGTTGCTAAGGAAACGCTTTAATCGGCGTTCTCCTAAGCAAAGACGCATGAATGAGCCTGGAATAAACAGCAAAAAATACAGATACCTGTCAGGTGAATTTCCGTCATCAGCGCTGGACAACGCAAAAGGGATTTCCGTCTGGATCCTGTAAAACCACATAGTCCGCTTCATCTGGGTACTGCCAGGATTTTCTCACTGCGCTAATCTTATTATGTGTGTTCTTACACTTCCGGCTTTAACGGTCCGTAAAAGTAAGAGGCCGTGGCGCCGCCGTCAATGAGGAAGTCCGCGCCGGTAATAAAGGCGCCTTTCTCTCCCATCAGCAGCTCGGCCACATTGGCTACCTCGTCGGCTGTTCCCGGGCGTCCGGCGGGACAGTTGGCAAACATATTTTTATAGAAATCGCCCCGGGGGCCATTAAATTCGTCAATGGCCAGCGGCGTGACGATGATGCCTGGGGAGATGGAATTGATCCGTGCCCCGCGCGCGCCCCACTTCACTGCTTCTGCCATCACGCGCTTTTCGTTGCAGCGCTTGGCCAGCTGGTAAGCATGAAGGGTATCGCGGATATTTTCCGGCTGAAGGATTTCCAGAGCTAAAAGCTCTTCGGGAGGCGTGCAGGCGAGGAGTTCGTCCTGCTCTGGGGTCAGCTGGGCCATCCGGTGGCCAGACTGGCTGGAAATCGTCACGCCCACACCGCCGGAGGCGATAATCTTCCCCACTTCCTCCAGCAATACAGCCGTCCCGTAAAGATCAACTTTTAAGATCGTTTCAATCGGGGCCTGGCTGGGAGAAACACCGGCGGCATTGACCAGCATAGTCATCGGGCCGCGCTCCTGTGCCTTTTCAAGCAGGGACAGGATGGATTTCCGGTCGGACAAATCCATTTCCATCGGCAGCGCATCGTATCCGGCCTCATTCAGGATCTTTGCAACTGCCTGGGCATTTTCCGGTTTTTTATCGCCTACAATAATCGTTTTTCCCGCTCCCATCCTGCGGGCAATAGCCATGCCGATCTGCCCTGCGCCGGTTAAAATCATTACCTCTTTCTGCCTCATTTCGTCTCTCCCTTTTCAAATTCTGCCGCCACCTTCACAAGCAAATCGCGGATGGGAAGGTGCTGCGGGCATGCCTGCTCGCATTTGCCGCACTGGATACAGTCAGAGGCCTTTCCTTTTTCCCCTGAAGTATGTACAACGTTATAATAATAGTCGGCATTCCAGTCATGATGGATCTGTTTGGTGTTCATCACCGCAAATAAATCGGGAATGGAGATGTGTTTGGGACATCCCGCTACACAATACCGGCAGGATGTGCAGGAAATCAGATTCATTGAGTGGAAAATATCCCGTACCTTCTGGACTGCCAGCTTCTCCTGGTCATTTAAGGGCTGAAACTCCTTCATATAGCTGAGGTTGTCTTCCATCTGCTCCATGCTGCTCATGCCGGAAAGCACCATCATAATCCCTTCGAACCCGGCAGCAAAACGGATGGCATAGCTTGCAGGCGACCCGCCATGAAGCTCATCTAAGATTTTCTTTGCGTTTTCCGGCAGATTAACCAGATTTCCGCCTTTTACCGGCTCCATGACGATCACCGGCTTGCCATATTTCCGACAGACCTCATAACATTTGCGGCTTTCAACTGCCGGATCATCATAGTCCAAATAATTAAATTGAATTTGGACAACCTCGATCTGCGGATATTCCGTCAAAATCTGCTCCAATACCTCTGCCCGGTCATGGAAAGAAATGCCCACATGGCGCACCTTTCCCTCTTCCTTTAAAGCAAAGGCCGTCTCATAGGCTCTGCAGGCCTTAAAAAACTTAAAATTTTCCGCCCCCTGGGCGTGCATCAAATAAAAATCAAAGTAATCCACTCCGCAGGCTTCAAGCTGGGACGCAAAGAAAGGACGGATATCTTCCTCTTTTTTGAAAAAGAAGTTCGTCAGCTTGTCCGTCAGAATGTACTGGCTGCGGGGATACCGGCTGGTCAGCGCTTCCCGCAAAGCCGTCTCGCTTTTTCCCTGCAGATACCCGTGGGCTGTGTCAAAATAATTGAAACCGGCTTCCAGAAATGCGTCAACCATCTCCTTTGTCTGCGGAATATCCACTTCCTCTCCCTTCATCGGCAAACGCATACACCCAAAGCCAAAATTCTTTTTCACCTGATCAAAACATGGCATTACCCTGCACCTCCTGATATTGTCAATCCTGTAGCTTTCGCAATTTTTGTTTTCTGGATTTTGTTTTCTGCTTTTTACCTCAACATCTATTTATGTCTATATTAAATCAAGATGTCTGGCCGTGCAATTCGTTTTCCTGCAGCTATCCATAAGAAAAACTTATGTGAATTTGGTTTTTAAAATCTCCGAAAAACTTTCCACATAACCGTTGGAATTATCGACCTTCCAAAAGGCACCGTAATTCTTTTTCATGGGCTTTCCATTACGGATAAGGCGTACCCGTTGCAGGGCTGCCGCAGCGCCAGTTGCATTTGCCGCTCCCTCAACGGGCACAAAGCCCTGTCCTCCGGCAGCCAGAAGCCTGGCTTCCTCCAAGCTGTCCGCAAATTGAATGTCCCCTTTTATTCCCACAATTTCCTGGTAATAATTTTTTTCATTTTCCTGCTGTCCCGGTGATGCCACCAGAATGCAGCAATAACTTTTGAGATCCTCCGGTTCAATACCGGTAAGCGCTGCCAGAGGGTTTCTTGCAGAAAGCTCAATAAAACACTCCCTGGCGGCCAGGATGCAGTTTATGTATTCATCAGAAAAGGCACGCCTCTGGTCATTAAGCACCAGATCTGCTCTTCCTGTTCTTAATGCTTCATAGAGCTCTTCATGATTTCCGTTAAGAATCTGTACGGAAACATGGGGGTATTTCTCTGAAAATTCTGCTACAGCCAGCTGAAATTCCGGGCCGCTGTAGCCCTTTAGACAGCCGATGGAAAGGGCCGCTTCTGTTTTGTTGGCAATGCGTGCGGTTTCCATGCACAGCTTTTCAAAGTCCGCAATAAAAATAAGACTTCTCTGATAAAAATATTCGCCTGCAGGTGTCAGAGAAAACCGGCGTTTTTCCCTGCGGATCAGTTGAACGCCAAGGGCCTGTTCCAGGGCCTGGATCTGCTGAGAAATAGCCGATTGGGAAATGAAGCACTCTTCTGCCGCTTCGGTAAAGCTTTTGCACCGGACAACCGCCTGAAAATAGCGGATTTGTTTAATCATAGTTTACCTGCCTCTCAACGTTCTTTTTCGAAAGCCGCAGCCCGTTTCGCTATATTCATTTTCACTGTATTCATTTTCGCTGTACCCATTTTCACTGTATCTGTTCTCTAAAGCTGTATCCAATATCGCTGCTGGACTTTTCCGTTGACATTAATTTCATTTTCCAGTACGCCGCCATTGCGGATGATGCTTTTGGCTGAGCCGATATTGTCCTTATTGCATACCAATAATACCCGGTCAATTCCGAGCTTTCTGCATTCCTTTAATGCCAATGCAATCATTTCTGTGGCAATCCCCTTCCTTCGTTCAGATGGACGGACACCATCTCCAATGTGACCGCCATTGAGCAGGAGCGGTTCATTTAAATAATGACGGATATTTACTGCGCCCACAAAGCGATTGCGCTCTGTATCCAGGCAAAAATAAGTCGAATCCGGGACTAATCCGCCGCTGGTGTCCGTTACCTCTAACGAAGTGACATATTGCTCGAAGTTGTGATAGTCCGTTTTCCGGATCGCGTAGGGGATAATGACTTCGTCGGTGCTGTGCCATTCATCCAGCATATCGAATAGCTGGGATTTGTAGGTTTCGTTTAGTTTTACGAGTTTTAGGGTCATTTGTTTTCTCCTTTAATCTTCCATCAGCGTTTTATCCAGACAATCGATTCACTACCGCATTCCATCCCATTCGCACATAAATTCCTCAAGAAAACCATGCATATAGCTGTCCCTCTCGCATGCCATGCGTTTGCCAGTGTCTGTATTCATGAGGTCTTTCAGCAAAAATAGTTTTTCGTAAAAATGATTTATCGTTGTCCCGGCATTATTTTTGTAAGTTTCTTCTGTAATATTTTCTAATGGTTTTCTATCTGGATCATGCATATATCGTCCTTTGCTCCCGCCATAGGCAAAAGCCCTTGCTATCCCGATAGCCCCCAGGGCATCCAAACGGTCAGCATCCTGTACGATTTTCCCTTCGATCGTATTGGGAGTAACTGAATCTGTACCTTTAAATGACACCTGGCTTATGATGGATATGATTTCTTCCGTGGTTTGCGCGTCCAAATTTAATTCTGCCATGATTTTTCTTGCTCCATCGCATTCCGATATACGCGCAGCGTATGCCAATAATCATGGCCGCTCGCGTCATTCGCAAAGATTTCCCTGAGTTTTTGAAGGATGAATTCAACTTCTTCTCTATCATCTGCCAGCATTTTCG
>JAGHER010000135.1 GCA_017889125.1 Lachnospiraceae bacterium | reverse complement strand
GGGAATGAAAAAGAGCCGTCCGGGCCTGCTGCTTACCTGCCTCTGCCGCACGGAGGATGCGGGACGGATGGAGGATCTGATTCTGCTTCACACCACCACCTTGGGTGTGCGCCGCATTGACTGCCGCAGGAGAAAGCTGGAGCGTCGGGCAGAAGAGGTATCCACGCCCTGGGGGACGGTGCGGAAAAAGATTTCGGAAGGTGTGACAACCTCTGGAGCGCCCATTCACCGGGAGAAGGCCGAGTATGAAGACCTGGCCCGCATTTGCCGGGAAACGGGGATGAGCCTTCAGGAGCTGCGGGAGAAGCTGACTTCTCTAAACCAGAAGAAGCTGGATACGGTAAACGCCCTGTTTGGCAGCGTCCCAGCAACCATGACATTAGAAGAAGCGCAGGAAGAGAGGCTCAGTAAAATATGAACGTCTTGATCGATACTTGTGTTGTCATGGACTTTTTGCAGCGACGGGAGCCTTTTGCGGATACAGCCTGCAAGGTTTTTCGTGCAGCGGCCACGGAACAGTTCTCCGGGTGCATCACAGCAAAGTCTGCGACAGATATTTATTATCTGACCCATCGATGTACTCACAGTGACAAAGAGAGCCGCATTAAGCTGAACCAGCTCCTGAGCATCGTCGGGATGCTGGACAGTGCGGCTGATGATGTGTTTCATGCAATTTCTTCTGAGGTTTCGGATTTTGAAGATGCTGTCATGATCGAGACCGCGATACGCTCCCGCATGGACTGTATCGTAACGCGAAATACGAAAGACTACACCAAATCGCTGATTCCCGTTTACACGCCGGGACAGTTTATGGAGCTGCTGAAGCAGGAAAACGACGAAGAGGAAAGCTGATTCAGATTTGCAAAGAAGTCTTGGATTTCAGCCCCAGCTCCTCCATGAGCGCTTTGCTGGTGTAAGGAATATCGTCCTCCATGACATCAAGCAGCTTTTTTGATACATTCAGAAAGCTGCTTGTTTTCTTTTACGGATTTAAATAGAAATATCATCCAGAATCTGTTGAAAACCCCACGCTTCACGATTATAATTAGTGAATCAGTGGTTTTATCCGTGTTTCCCTAAGGGCTGCCAGCAGGAGCGTCAGGCGAGTGTGATAGAAAGAATCTGGCTGACTGTTTGAGCAAAATCTGACCGAGAAAGGTATTGGGATAGTGGTATAGAGATGATAAAAGCAGACCATTTAAGCAAAATTTATAAGGTGAATACAGAGAAGAAACAGAATGTGCTGAGTTCCATTTTTCGTCCCAACAGATCAGAAATTTACGGCGTTAAAGACATTTCCTTTGAAATCCAGGATGGAGAAAAAGTGGGATATATCGGGCTAAATGGAGCCGGAAAATCCACAACGATTAAATTGCTGACAGGCATATTAAAGCCCAGTGAAGGGCAGCTTTCTGTGTGCGGATGTACTCCGTATAAGGAGCGGAAGACACTGGCAAAAAAGATGGGTGTTGTATTTGGACAGCGGAATCAATTGTGGTGGGATCTGCCTCTTATGGATTCATTTGCCTTAATCAAGGGGATTTATTCCATTTCGGACAGCGATTATCATGCGAAATTTGAAGAATTATCAGAGGTGCTGTCTTTGCGGGAAATGATGAATGTGCCGGTCAGACAGCTGTCTCTTGGGCAGAGAATGCGCGGAAATCTTATGGCTGCATTGCTGCATAATCCCCAGGTACTATTTCTTGATGAGCCGACTTTAGGATTAGATATTGATTCAAGGCGGAATTTCATTAAATTTATCCAATTACTGAACAGGCAGAAGGTCACGGTCTTTTTAACTACGCACAATATGCGGGATATTGAGGAAGTGTGTGACCGCATTATCATTTTGGAGAAAGGCAGAATTATTTATGATGGCCGGTTAGAGGATATCTACAGTGACGATTATGGAAAATATGTGATAAGGGTTAAGATAAAAAATCCGTATGGAGATAGGGAAAATAAGTACCTTATCGATGCAGAAGGCTGGATCGAATATCAGGCACGAAATAATGAGGAAAAAGAGCGGTTTATCAACGAAATCCTTCAGCGATATACAATAGAAGACATCTCAATTTATGAAAATAATCTGGAGGGCTATCTGCTGAATCATACAGGGGTAAAGAAATGAGCAAATATTCTGTCCTGATTGCAAAATCATTTAAAAAAATGTTCTATTACAAATCCCAGAATCTGCTTGGCATTGTTACTTCCATAATTGGGATTATCATGATGCAGTACTTTTGGAAAGCACTGTATGGAAGTCGAACCGTGGTGTATGACACATCCTTAAACCAAATGCTGCTCTACTCTTCCATGAGCTGGTTTTTAAACTTATTTAATCATGAAGATGTGCAAAATGAAATTCTTGAAGACATCAAAAAAGGAGATGTGGCCCTTAAGCTGGTTTATCCGGTAAATTATATTCATTATCTATTCTGCAAGGCAATCGGCTATAATTTATGGATCTTCTTAATCAAAGGGGTTCCCATTATTACGTTCGTCTGGCTATTTCTGAAGTCGGAATTTGGAGTATTGGAGCTGGGATTGGCGGAACTAGGATTGTCAGAAATCAATTTGCCGCAAGCTAATTTTTCGGAAGTTAATTTGTCATTGGAAGGGATTTTGCTTTTTGCTCTTTCTGCAATATTGGGAAATGTCCTGTTATGCCTGATGGATTTGGGCTTATGTTTGATTAGCTTTGTGTGGGTAGAAATGTCGGGGCTCTTTGTGGTAAGGGATGTCTTAACAACCATTTTTTCCGGCTTAATCATACCAACATGGTTTTTCCCTGATTTTCTGCAGAAGGTACTGAATGTACTCCCCTTTCAATATACCTTTCAGGTGCCTCTGGCCATATTATGCGGCCGCATTGCAGCAGCCGAAGCCGGATATTATCTGGCTGTACAGGGGATATGGCTGCTGGGGATTCTGATTTTCATGTATCTGTTTTGGAAATGGATTGTCGTAAGAGTAGAAAGTCTTGGAGGATAATCATGGACGTGTATTTTCATATGGTTCGGGCATATTTTAAAGCCAGAAGCCAATATCGAAAAAATTTCTTTTGTTCAATATTGATTGCAATCCCGTATCAGGTCACCTCGATTGCAGTGCTTTATGGTGTCTTTTCTGCCTTTCATACAATGGACGGATGGTCATATATTGAAATCGTATTTTTGGGATCTTTGCTTAATTTGGTTACCGGACTTGCCAATGGATTGTTTAAGCATATGCGGTATCTGGAAAACGATATTATTTCCGGAAATCTGGATATATTTTTAGTCCGGCCCAGAACGCTGTTTTTCCAGATTATGATCCAGGAAATTGACCTGTTCAGTATATTGGGAATGGGCGTGCCGAATTTATTGATTGTGATTGTGTGCCTGAGCAAAATGGGTATCTGCTGGAGTTTGAGAAAAGTGATTTTTATCGGCGAAGTGATCCTGTTTGGCGTGCTCTTTTGGGGATGTGTTTTTTCACTTATCGGCGTGCTGGCATTCTGGTTCTACCGGACAAATCATGTGTGCATGACGTTTATCTACTCAGTGCAGGATTTTGTACAATATCCAATCAGCATCTATAACAAGATAATTATATTTTTCCTGTCCTGCATTTTCCCTGTAGCATTCGTAAATTATTATCCATTAGTTTTTCTGCGGATGGATAAGCTGTATTATGCGGAAATTGCTATGGCAGTGATCTTGCTGGCTGCGGCAGCCCTTGTTTATCTGCTTTGGAAAAGGGGATTGAGCCGTTATCAGGGGACGGGGAGTTGAAAGGATACATTTTCGATGGGGATTTTATTACATAATTTCAAATCAATAATAAAAAGTCCATTACAATATACAACATATTTCTGTATATTGTAATAGACTTTTAAACAAACTCAGACTTGGTGCAAGCACCATTTCTGATAAAAATCTCTAAGATTTTTGTTCTACAGATATATGATACTCAAGTTTCTTGTTAATGTCAACACATTTTGAATTAAATTTTTAAATACCGTGTATGCTTAGGATTATTATTTTGCTTCCTTATGTATTGTATGACATTCGAAATAAACTTATACGCTTCAGTGATGAGTTGATTTTTTGTAAAATAATCTCTATGTGCTAAAACTCTCCCATCTTCTTCACAAAAGAAATGAAATAATTCATCCATGGTTCTATCTCGCATATTTCGATTTGCTTCCTCTTTTAAAATGTCATTATACACAAAAAGAAGAGCAACAAAATCATGAAACGCTGGATAAGACATATATTTAGTACGAGCATGTTCGCTTATTTCCTTTTGGGCTTTTGCCAGTGCATTTGTTAATTGATTTGTCTTTCTAAATTTCTTCGCTCCTTTAGGCTTCATAATAGAGCTTAGCAAGCAATTGCTATGCGCTGCTGCATTTCTTAAAAACTTTATGGATTGAAGATAATCACTATAGTTTGGCGTTTTATATTCTTGATAATAGAGAGTATATAACTCCACGAATTTGCCAAAAGACAGAAGTTCAACCAAATTCCACACCGAATATTCCTCGTCATCTATATGTTTTTCCGCCAAGTTTGACGTGAAATTATATGAATTTGCCTTTTGCGTTATTTCTATTTTCGTACTAGGATACGCAAAAAAATACTTTTTAACTATCGTATATCCATCTTCTTTTACATTGCAAGTAATATCATATAGCATCCTTGTCTTTAAGACATGTTCCAAGTCAAGACACATCCCTAGAATAATTTTTCTAAAATACATGTCAATTTTTGATAACTCTACGAGATAAGCAAATTCTAGATTTACATATTTATTATTCTTAGGGTTTATTGGATAATTACTTGCGTATGATTTTAACTTAAAATAATAATTGTTATAACGAAGAAATTTTTTGGCTTCGTCTTCATCCATTATATTAAAGATAACGCCTTTTTTCTTAAGATCTGCTATCTGTTCATCTATTGTAAGTTTCTTTTTCATTGAAAAAATATTACCTTATTTTCGTCGATTGTGGATAGTCATCTGTGAATATCATACCAACAAATTATGTGTTTTTCAATATGTTTTTACTTTTTTTTACAATCGACTCTAAGGTTTGTATTACGCTTTATGTATTTGACTATTAATTCACAGAAAATAGTGTTCTTATCTTGGCTGTAGTTGCTTTTGGTTATTTTGATAGAATTCTTTGCAATTTTCCGCCAATTTCGTCTATGCATTTTGCATTGCGAATCAAAAAATAAAATGATTGGAAATTTGAGGAAGTAAAACTGGATAAAATAGTCACATAATTCTAGGGCTATGAAATGCTTTTCCTAACGATTTCGGAGATATAATGGCAAAAACGTATTAACGTATACGCTTTTCCGAATGGACGGTGTACCATACGGCCTTCAGCAATCGGGAACTGGGGCGTGTGCATGTGTCAACTAAAGTATACTTTCGTTGACAGCCCAGACTCACATGGAAAGTATAAAAATTCACCTTCTTACCGAACAAAATCATAAAGGATGAAATTGGCCGGGGAAGGAGAAGGAGGGGGAAAAGTATGGACAGCAGAAGGGGCAGAAGCAGAAGAAAGTCCCGCAGATGTGGATTCCGCTGCATAAGAGACCGGCGTCTTGGCATGCTGCTGGCAATCATCATGTTTGCTTCTGCGATTTTTGATATGCCGTTTTCCTGGAGCCGGATTTTCCATGGGCCATCCAGTGTCTTCGCATCCAGCGGAAAAGACGTGGAAAGCCTCTGGGCCACAGCCAGCAATGCCAGGGTGAAGGAAGGAAAAAGGCAGGACGTGGATATTTACGTCATTTCCGAGGATAATGATGTGTCGCCGGGAAACACCTCGGTCATGACGATTTATCTGAAAAATAATACCGACCAGGCGATTACCGATGGAAAGCTGACCTTCAGCAGCCGCTATATTCTTCCGGAAAATGGCGCCTTTGTGGACTACCAGCTGGAAGAGGACGAGGAAGCGTGGGAGGCGATGGAGGCGGAGCAGGAAGACGCAGAGGCAGCTGGGGATGGTGCAGAGGCCATGGAGTCCAGTCAGGATGAGGCAGGCGATGTCTGGAATGCCATAAATGCCCAAGATGCCGGAAATGTCCAAGAGGTTGGCGCTGTTCGAGATGCCGTCGGCACGATTCAAGATAGCGGAAATGTTCGAATTATAGGGACTGTCCAGGATACAGGGTATGAAACAGGCAATCCTGCGGATGAAGAAGATACAGAGGAGACGGAGGAAGCCCCCGGCACCCTGACCGGCATCGACCTGGAGCCTGGAGAGTGGCACGAGCTTTACTTCGAATTCTACACGGAGGATGATCTGGGCCCGCAGCGAGCTTCGGTTACCTTCCGTTTTGTAGGAGAAGGCGAGGAGGAGATGATCCGTTCCACGCAGAAATTCTACTACGGTATCGGGCTTCCTAATGTGAATCTGGAGCTGACCGGCGGCGATCAGGTGGAGACCGGCATCCTTCAGGAGATGAACATCTGGATGACGGAGCCGTCCTGGAGCAGCTGGGTGACGGATGAGAAGGATGAGACAGAATGGGAGCTGGCTTCTAATTCTGATGGAAAGAAGGCTTCTCCTTCTGCGGCAGACAAAACAGCCAGCCCGTCCGAGGCATCACGGGAGGAGGCTTCGGATATCGCAGATGAGCAGGAGAAGCAGGAGAAAAAAGACCGGGAAACCATAAAAGAATATGAAGAAAAAGCCATGGATATCTCCGAAGCGAAGGTGCGGTACGAGGTGGAAATCTTCGGCACAGAATTCCGCAAATTCCGCCCGCGGAAAGCAGAGGAAGTGGAAGACATTGGCTGGATTAACTGTGTATATCAGCTGGCCCAGGATGCCCGGCCGGGTATTTATTACGGAAAGGTAAAGGCTTTGGGCCGGTGGCAGAATGAAAAGTTTGTAGCGGAGCAAGGCTTCCTGTTCGAGGTGACGGGAGAAGGAACCATTACTCTGGAAGACCGAATAGACGGCATGCAGATCCAGATTTCCGGCCCAGCATCCTCCTTCCCGGAGGCGGACAAGCTTACGCTGGAGACGGGAAAAATCACCGAAGAGGAACAAGGCATTTTAGATGGAATGATCCTGAATGAGGGGCAGTCAGTAAATGTACTGCATTTCCGGCTGCTGGCCGACGGAGAGGAAAAACCTCTGACCGGCCCGGTGACGGTGAGACTGTCGGGGAAGAAGATTGAGGAAAATGCAGAAGGCATTGTCGAGGCGTTGGAGGAAAATACGGCAGAGATTCCCGAGGAAAGCGTTCCAATGGCTTCGGGGCTTGATACGCCTCTGGGAGCAGATGGTGCGGACGGCATGGAAACGGTGGAAGGCGTGGGGACCGCTGAAGAAGCCGTTGTCCTCCTTCCAGAACGAATCCTGCGCCAGGGCCCGGGCGTCGCGGCTGCGTACATGGCTGGGGAAGAGATCACAGCCACCAGAAGGATTGCCGATAACGGCACGCTGATTATCCACGCCGCAGGGAATGACCTGGCAGATGATGAATACGAGGAAGAGCCGGAAGAAGAAATCATCGCAGACGGCCAGCAGGCGAGTATCGCCCTTCTGGCAGTGAATCTGGAATACGGTCAGTTGGAAGAGCTGGAATGCGGCATTACGGATCAGAAGCGGATACAGGTGGAGACAGATGTGCTGCCTGCGGCTTATGTGATTACGGATGTATTGTTGGAAGAAACGCCGGTTGTGCAGGTGGAAGCGGACAATACGCTGACGTATGAAGATGATAATGTGCAAGTAACGGTGACATTGCCGGAAGAATATGCGGCTGCACTTTGGGGCGATGGAGCTGCGGAATCGGAAACCGAAACGGAGCCGAAGCTGAATGTAAAGCTCATCGCCAGCAGCTCAACAGCCCGCGCGGCAGCAGATTTGGCAGACGGAGACGGGGAAGAGAGCGGCGGCGATAACGGCTATAGTGGGCTGATGAGCGCCGCACAGGAGGCATTGTCACATCAGGTTGCTTCGGCGGTGTTCCTCAGGATATCCATTATATCGGGAAGCGGAAACAGTGAAGCCGCAGCTGTGGACATAAATGGCAATACGGACGCAGAAGGGCTGGTGCAGACAGACACAGAGTTGGTAGCAGGCGAGATCAAGACGGAAGTCCGGTTTAAAAAGAAGCTTTTAGATACCCGCACGGATGGTGAGCTGAACGTTCTTCGAGATGTCAGCGGTGGGTGGGGAGAGACGGAGTTTTTCTCACCCAAGGTTGTGTACGATGACAACGGCCAGGTGGAATCGGTAGTTTATTCCTACACAGTGAGCGGAGTAGAGGAGTTAGAAGAAGACATATTCGGCATTGTGTGGACAGCTGATTTTATGGGCGTGAACACTGGCGGGACGGGAACTGCTGGCTTTACCATGAGCGGCATGGCACTGATGCTGGGAGCGCTTTGGATATGGGAAAGAGAGAAAAATCGGAAAGTCCAGAGCTGAATCTGAGGGGAATGATGAGTTAATCGGCATTCCCTTAGTGTAAAAGAGAAATACTCGCCTGGGGAATCTACGGAGGATAGCTGAGACGGCGGGATTTCGATAAAAATGGTGCAGGAATGCATCGAAAGAGAAATAAAGGAAAGGAAGAGAAGGAGTATGAAAAAAGTAAAACAGAGATTACTGTCATGGATTTTGGCGGTGGCGATGATTTGCGCTATGCTGCCGGTGACGGCGTTGGCGGCAGAGGGAGATGTAGCGCGGATTGGAGATGTTGGGTATGCTACATTAGATGATGCGGTTGCGGCGGCAATTGAAATGGACACTGCTGTTATTGAAGTTTTTGATGATTGTGAAATTAATTCGAAAATTGTAATACCGAGAGGAAAGCAGGTGACAATTACTGCAGATGCGAGTGCAGGCATAAAAATTATAGATAATAAAAAAAAGGGCGTTAGTGTTACTGGAACGTTAACAATTCAAAATGTAACATTTAATACAAATGGACAAATATATTTGTATGAAACTGCAGATTTATTATTTAAAGATGCTACATTGAATATGGATGGTGAGATGTATGTATTCAATGAAATATACGGATATTATTGTTGTGCAATTTCTATAGAAGGCAAATCTTCAGGAATTACATTTGAGGATTGTGTGGTAAATATAAAGAATTATGCATCTCAAGGAAGTGCTATTCGATGGGATGGAAGCAAAGGAGAATCGGGAGGATATTCTATTACCATAAGAAATACAAATTTTAGCTCATCAAATTGTTATGCAGGTTTTACTGGAACATCTGACATTTTAATTACTAATAGCATTGTAAATATTATAGGAGAACGCGGTAATGGTTCTAATGGAGCTAACTATGATATTAAAAATTCTGAAGT
The DNA here is from genome assembly GCA_017889125.1 of Lachnospiraceae bacterium. Lineage (GTDB taxonomy): Bacteria > Bacillota > Clostridia > Lachnospirales > Lachnospiraceae > Caccovicinus. The sequence goes on along the minus strand of JAGHER010000135.1, from coordinate 18,348 downwards.
ATATTTTAAGAATAATGGCTCCCATGGCATTTCTGCAACTAATTTAAATATCGAAGGTTCTTCTGTGGAAGCTGATAATAACGGGATGTATGGAATATATGTAAATGGCTTGTTTAATGTAGATAAAAAATCTGTTTTAACAGTTACTAAAAATTCTAGCAAAGGAGATTTTGCAGGTTTAAAGCTATTTACTGGAGTAACAGATGGTTTAGTCGAAAGTGGAGCTAAAGTCATTATAACAGACAATTATTGTTCTGGTTTATCCAATAATGGAAAAGTGGAATTCCAGGAAGGCTCAAACCTAACAATAATGAATAATAATAACGATAAAGATGTCACTTCTAATGGCGGTGGTATTTATAATTCTGGCGTGAACGCAGAATTAATTCTGCCATCTGACGCAAAAATTTACAATAATTACGCAAAAACAGCAGGAGATGATATTTTTAGTAATAATAATGGCGCAAAAATTACCTTTGGTGGAGTAGGTTCGAATTGGTCCTTGGATGAATGTGAACATAAGATTAATGGTTGGTATGTGGATACCGCAGAATCCAGGTGGAATGTGGAAGTTACTGCTAACGAGGAAAGTGATGAAAAAAAATATTGTTCTGCACATTCGAACGAGGAATATTTTGAACTCTATGATAATGCAGGCACTGCAGTTAGTGGCCTTCTTGCACTCAAGGCAGCACACAATAGAGATCTTGTAACTAAGGCAAGCATGCCTGGCTTAGATAAGTATATTGTTGTGAATGGTACTGATGAAGAGAGTACTACAGTTGCTAAGGGTGATCCTATCGACTTTAAACTGGTATCAAATGTTCCGGATGATTTAACAAATTATCTTGAGCCAGAAGATCCAGCTTCACCTAGTATTGCAATGAGAGCATTCAGCAGTGCTAAAAACAGCGGAACATATAAGCTGACCTTCCATGACACCATGGATTCGCAGTTTAGTTTGAATGAATCGACGATTCAATTGGTGATAGGAGAGACGAACATTCCTCGGACAAGTGACAATGGGGATGAGTATTATACAGTTTCTACTTCGTGCAAGGATGGATGTACATTTGAAGTATCCATGGATTTGGTTACTCTTTACGAAGCCGGATTCTTTAAGGAAAGTGATTTTGGAAAGGCAGAGATTATAGTAACATATTCTGCTACTGTGAATGAGGACATACTGGCAGGAACTTATCATAACAAAGCATATGTAGAGTACGAAACCGGAGATAGTGAAGAAGATAGTGTAGATATTGACACATATGCTGTTAATATTTATAAATACGATCAGGCTAAAGAAACCCAAGGATTGGCGGGAGCTGTATTTGAGTTAAAGGATGCAAGTGATTCTGTTATTACAACGGTAACTTCTGGTGAAAATGGATATGTTCGTATTGATGGTCTGGATATCGGTAAATATACATTAACGGAGACAAAAGCACCAGATGGATACGTGAAGAGCGACGTACCATTAGTAATTGAAATCACTGTTGACTGTGATGCAGATAAGGTTATTGAAGTGAAATTTGCGAACTCTCTCATCCCCCACACCGGCGGCACCGGCACCCGCATGTACACCATCGCCGGAGCGGCCATCGTGCTTGGCGCAGGCGCTCTCCTGGTAGTTTCACGCAGAAAAAAAGAGGACAAGTAATTACAGAAAGATAAATACATAATCATAACCACATAACGAATTGATTTCAAACACAACAGTTAACGGCAGCGGCCCGGGAGGGACTTACCTTTCTTCCCCTCCCGGCCTCTGCCCTCCGACTGCAGGAGCCGCTCCATAAGTGCGCTTGTGGGGCGGGTCGTACCGTTGGAGAAAGGACTGGATGAGCAGACAATGAATCGAAGACCGAGATGGATTACCATTTGCATTATCCTGCTGTTTTTGGTAGGCTTTGGCATAATGTTTTATCCGACTGCATCGGACTGGTATGTACGCTGGCAGCTTCAGAAGGAGCTAGCTATGTACAATGAGGTGTCCCAGGGCGAGGAAGCGGATTACAGCGAGATGTGGGCAGCGGCGGAGGAATATAACCGGCGGCTGGCCGAGAGAGAAAATCAATTTGCCGTATCGGAGGAGGAGACGGAGGAAATTGAAAATCTCTTGAATCCCATGGGCATTGGCATGATGGGATATATCGATATTAATCGGATTTCTGTCCATCTTCCTGTTTATCAGGGGACGGAGGAATCGGCGCTCCAGGCCGGTGCTGGCTGGTGGATCGGCACTTCCCTTCCCACCGGCGGAGAGAGCACCCATTGTGTGCTGACGGCGCACACGGGGCTGGTGAAGGCAAAAATGTTTACGGATCTGGATCAGCTGGAGGTGGGGGACACGTTTTCCCTGACCGTGCTGGATCGGATTTTGACGTATCAGGTGGATCAGGTTCTGATTACTGATCCGGATGAGATTGAGCCCCTGCTGATTGAGAAGGGGAAGGATTACTGCACACTGTACACCTGTTATCCGTATGGGGTAAATACCCATCGCCTTCTGGTGCGGGGGAGCCGCATTCCCACACCAGAGCAGCCGGAGGAAACGGTGCCGATTTTGGCTGAGGCCAGCCGGAAACCGTGGATGCTGGCGGCAGCGGCAGGCGCGGTTGTGATCATCGCGGCGGGAGCGGCGGTCTGCGCGGGACGCAGAAGGAAGCGGAAAGCGCAGGCTTGCGGCATGGAGAATGGAAAGGACAAGAAGGAAGGGAATGGATGATGAGGATTCGGAGGAAAATACCCGCAATCATAATCTGCCTGTGTATGCTTATGGCGCTTTTTGGCCCCATGGCAGCAATGGCAGATTCCGGTGCGGAGCTGATCGTAAATTACGGCTATTCGGGTGTGCGCTTCTGTGCCTACCGGGTGGCAAATCAGAATAAACAGCTGACGGGCGGTTTCGCCGGATATGATCTTTCGCTGGATTGTGAGAATAATGCACAATGGCAGGCGCTGGCTGCCCGGCTGGAGGAGATTGTGAAAAAGGACAAGCTGACGCCCACAGTAGAGCAGCGAACCGGCGAAGACGGCAATGCAAAGTTTTCAAATCTGACCGGCGGTTGGTATCTGATTACCGGAGACCAGACCCGGATCAATGGAACCATGTATCAGCCAGTGCCCTTTGTGGCCGATCTGATGGAAGGCGCCCAGACGAAGGCGGAGGTAAAGCACTCGCCGGTTCCCGAGGAACCGACGGAGCCGACGCCGGAGGAACCCACAGAACCCACCCCGGAGGAACCTACGGAGCCAACGCCTGAGAATCCTACAGAGCCAACGCCTGAGAGGCCTACGGAGCCGACGCCGGAGAATCCTACAGAGCCGACACCGGTGGAACCTACGAATCCATCGCCGGAGAATCCTTCTTCCGACAACCCAGGTAATCCTGGGAGGCCAGGCAGCTCAGGCGGTTCTGACCGCGATCCTGGCCCAGACAATTTGATTTCTATTATTGAGCAGATTATTCCTCTGGGGCCGGGAGATGGCGGGGAAGAAATGGAACTGGTGGAGATTCCTTCGGAGGAAGTCCCGTTAGTCAGCCTTCCACAGACCGGTCAGCTTTGGTGGCCGGTGCCGGTACTTTTGGCAGGAGGCGTGATGCTGATTTTGGCAGGTGTATTTTATCAGCGGAAAGGAAAAATAAAGCATGAAGAATAGACGAAACAAGATGAGTCTTTTCCTGGTGCTTGGAGGGCTGCTGCTTATTGCGGCAGCCTTTTGTCTGACCGGGTATAATATTGCGGACAGTTGGCGGGCAGGCTGGATGGCTCGTCAGATTTTGGCAGAGATGGAGACCGGCAGCACAGAAAAAGAGGCTGTGCCAGTGGATTCTGCCGGAGATGCGAATGGGGATGGGGCTTCTGGCGGAAATTCTTCCGGGGATTTTTCTGGAAATGCTGCGGGAAATGGAGATACAGAGGGGAGAAGCTGGATGGCGGTTATTCCTGTGGATGGAAATACCTATATCGGTGTTTTGGAAATCCCCAAATTGGAGCTGCAGCTGCCGGTGATGAGCCAGTGGAGTTACCCAAAGCTCCGCATTGCGCCCTGCCGTTATCAGGGAACAGCCGCAGAGGGAAATCTGATTATCGCCGGACACAATTATGAGCGGCATTTTGGAAATCTGAAAAATCTGAAGGCCGGGGAGAAGGTGACCTTTACTGACGTGGAAGGGAATGCCTATGCGTATCAGGTGCAGAAGGTGGAGCAGTTAGAACCTACGGACATTCAGAAAATGGAAGCAGGAGACTGGGATCTGACCTTATTTACCTGTACGGTGGGAGGTCGGTATCGGGTGGTTGTCCGCTGCTGTGCGGAGGATGGGGGAATGGATTATTCCAAAGTAACTTCTAATCCGAAATCCCCAAAGGCAGAGAATCCCTATAGTTTCTCACCTGAAAATTGAAAAGCGGTACATCTAAGAACAGGAATTTTATAGATGTTTCAATTGTTTAGGGAAACGCTGATTAAAGCGTTTCCTTAGGATTCTATCGTTTTCCAGCAGCGCTCTTTCATAAATGCTGCAATCACAGCGATATCTTCGCCCTCATAGTATTTTACAAGCAGCTGCTTAAATTCCGGTACTTCTTTTTCTGGAATTACCAAGAAACCACCACCATGCGAAATAAGATAATGGTTTGCAAAAATGACAGAAGCACGTTTATTGCCATCTAAGAATATCTGCGTCTTCATGCAATAGAGGCACAATTTGATAGCAATGTTAATGGGCTCATCATCTTCGCAGGCGATCTCTCTGATTCTATCTTTTACATCCAGTTCATTTGGCAAAGGTGGAATATAAGACGAACCACCAATGGTAACAGGAACACCTCGAATACGGCCACCTTCGGCAAAAAAGCCTTCATTCACAAGTCGTGCAATATGACTGAGCATGTAATAATCAGAAAGGCTGACAACTACATCTCGATCCAGAATAAACTCCCATGCGTGTTTCAGGTTCAAAATCTTCTGTATGTCAGTAGCAGTCATACCGGAAATTTTGCCGTTTTCTATGATTTCTTCCGTCTGTGGGAACGATGTGGCAATACCCTCCAAAACAGCCTGATCATAGATATTCATTTTCATATTGGCACGAGCAAATGCGATGTTGTTTATGACATCAGCAGAAAGCTCGTCTTCAGAATATCCAGCTGCAGCAAGTTGTTTTTCAATGCTGCGAAGTGATTTCCTGATTTCACGGGCTTCTCTGGCATTTCGAAGAAGCAGATTATACAGTTCTTCGGTATATGCGCCTACATAAGTAGAAGTCTGCTTTCCGGCAACACGTTTTCTCACATAGAGGTATTTCCCGTCACCACGTTCTTTGATTTCAGGTGTACCATCATAAGGCATCAAATTCAGCCTTGCATGCAGGTCAGCACGACTTCTGAGCAATTCCTGTATTTCATTATATTGTGCTGCCATTGTTTTGCCTCCTTTGGGGAACAAATCATGTAAATATTATAGCTTAATGCTCCCCAACGGTCAAGGAAGAGTGGGGAACATTTTTGCAAATTCATATAAATGAATGCTCCCCAATTTTATAAATTCAAGATCATAGGTGTGGGGGATTAAAGTTCAAAATATTTCTGAAAATATTCACAGTCGAAATCCCGCAGGCCCAGGTTTTGTAAAAACGCTGATTCCTGCGGGCTTCTTTTCGTACATTAGAACGGAGAACCGCTGTTTTACGCCGTCACAACCATGCATTCTTTCTCACAAAAGGCGATTCCGTATTTGATGATTTTTTTCGTATTGCGGCGTTTTAGCCCTTCTGCATATTTTTTCTCTTCGATCTGCTCCAAAGCCTTTTTGCAAGCTGCCTCCAGATTTCCATCATCTGCATACTTCAATTCAATTACGATTCCAATCCGATCCGGTGTCTGGATGGAGATGTCACTGTAGCCTTCTCCAGTCTCTGCGCTGGATTTGACCAGCCAACTTCCCTGGCTTCTCAGCAGTCCAAGCAGCATACCATGGTAAAAGTTTTCTTTCATGGTTGAACGAACTGCTGTATCCCGAACACTGATGGAATCCCACAAGTAATCATGGAGCATCTCCTGGATTGTTCCCACATCCTCTGCCGGAAACGCTGCACAGAAACGGTTAATCCTCTCGGAATCTGCCTGGGTCATTTCCGCAAACCAATCTTTTACCAAATCAGGTTGATATTGTCAACCACGGGACTGCCAACATTAGCTGACAGCCCCGCTTGCTGTACATGGAAACACCCAAAAACGCTTACTCATCCTTCTTCTCAATCAGGCGGTTAATCGTATCTGTCCACACCTTTCCGCGAAGAACTGCTACCAAAACAACAGCAGCCATTCCAATGATTACGCCGATAATTCCTAAGATCTCCATAAGATTCCTCCTTTACAAAATGGGAGCTGCAAAAAGAAAAAGTGCCATGTTTGGTAAGATCATTATACCCCAGGAGAGCAGGAAAAGCGACTATTTTTTCCGCTTCACGTTCACTTTGTTTCGCTACTTTGTTTCGCCAGCCCGCATCCGCCACTCCGTCGAAAATGCCTCTTCAAATTCCCGCTCTTTGGCACTCCCCGGCTGCGGGATGGAAACCATCTTCCCGGTCCAGGAGGAGAGGTAGATGGCGTTGGAGAGCAGCAGGCTTTTCCGTCCTTCTGCCCCCGGCGCGATTAAGGGGGCGGGACTTACGGCGGCAGCGGCAAAATTATTCAAGATGTCCAGATAAGGCTGGCCATCCTCGGTGGTGGGAATGATTTCCCGGCGGTACTTGGGATAAATGAAGGAAGCACTGGAATGAAGCCGGTATTCCTGCTCTGGCTTGTCCAGGAGGGAGGCAGTGAGCTGCTCCTGCTCATAAACCAGAAGGCCGTTGTCCAGAGCGATTTCCAGGCGGTTTACGCCGGGAGCCTCGCCAGTGGAGGCGGTGAATATGCCGGTGGCGCCATTGTCCCATTCCATGTAGGCGGTTACCTCGTCCTCCACCTCAATGGGGTGATATTTGCCATTGTGACAGAAGCCCTGGACGCGCGCGGGCATCCCGCAGATCCACTGGAGCAGATCCAGATTGTGCGGGCATTGGTTTAAAAGGGTACCGCCGCCGTCCAGCTTCCAGGTGCCGCGCCAGGGCACTTCCTCATAGTAAAAGTTGGGCCGGTACCAGTCGGTAACCGTCCAGCTTATCCGCTTAATGCGTCCGTAGATGCCGCTCTGCACCAGACGGCGGATCTCCTGATAGGCGGGCAGGGCACGCTTCTGGAAAATGAAGGCGTAGGTGAGATTTTGGGGGCAGGCTTCCTCCATGATCCGGGCCTGGCTGCTGGCAATGCCTGCCGGTTTGTCGCAAAGCACGTGAAGGCCCCGCTTCATGGCGGCCAGGGCCTGCTCCTGGTGGAGGCGGTGAGGAGTGACGATAATTACCGCATCCAGCTTAAGTGCCCCGGTGTCGCAGGCGGCAAAGAGAGCCTCGGCGGAAGGATAGACCGGGAGGCTTTCCGGCAGGATCAGATTCAGGGCAGCAAGTCTTTCCGGGCGCACCCGGGTTACGGCTGCCAGTTCCATGCCGGGCACCTGGCCTGTCAGGAGAAATGCTGCGTATTGGCTTCCCATATTTCCCATGCCGATTACGGCAGTTTTTAATGATTTCATTATTTCACTGACCTCCTGTGTGCATAGTAGTTGATTTCTGCAAAATGCCTGCCTTCCATGGTCTTGGCTCTGTGGCGGAGGAATACCATTTTTCTGGGCTAATCTGGTTCATCAGGCTTCCGATATAGGCATCCTCCAGAGCCTCTGCCATGGGATAAATTTCCCGTCCAGTATCCACGTATTCCTTCATTCCCAGCAAAAGGCGGGCGATGGCTGTCTCGTCCTCCGGAAGGCCGCATGGGCCGAAGACCGGTGTGTAGAGGGACTCGCCGTTAAAGGTAATGGAAAGGATTTCACCAGAGGCTGGGTCCTGGCGGGACTGGATGGTTTCCTGGCGGGCAAGATTCTGCCCATCAAGATAGTAAACGGTGTCGCCGATGATTTCGCCTCGGGTTCCCCGGATGGTGGCCGTACGGTTGCGGATGGGGCTGCGGTACTGGTCGGAGAGAAAATCATAAAAGGCTGTTTTTCTGCTTTCATATTCCAGGATCACGTGCCGCTCGTCCTTTTGGGAAATAGCGCCGTCGGTGAGAACGGCATAGCGGGTGCGTGTGTCGGTGACGGGAAGGGAAAAGGTCTTTCCGGTAAGCTGTACCTCCTCCAACCCTGTGCCCAGGAGATGGCGGATCATGCTGGCGGCGTGATAATCATGCATGGCGGAAAGGTGCACGGACACCGGATCCCCCAGAATGCCGGACTGGAGAAGGCGGATTTTGGCGTCCCAGCTGGGATAAAGCCAGTACTGCTCGGCAACCTGCATCCGGCAGCCGGATTTCTGGGTAAGCGCCCAAAGCTCCTCCAGACGGGAAAAGTCCAGGCCTGCAGGGGTTTCGGACAGGACGGGAAATCCTTTCTTCATCCAGTAGATTACGGTGTCGGTCATATTTACTTTGCTGACTGCAGAAACAAGAAAATCCGGCCGGGAGGAGATCACATCCTCCTCTCTGGTGGATGTGGGGACGGCAAGCTCCTGCCGCAGACGGGCAGCCTTTTCCTCGGTACGGCATAAAAGCATGCATAAATTAAACTGGTCCGGCAGCTTCTGGGCGATGCGCGCGTAAAATTCGGCTCGCCAGCCTGAGCCGATTACGGCATAGCGGATTGGTTTCATGGATATTCCTCCGTATCGTTGTTTTTAGCCACGGAAGCGGCTTTTATCTCCGGAAGTGGTTATCTCCGGAAGCGGCTTTATCTTCGGCAGCGGCTTTTATCCCCGGAAGCGGTTCAAGCAGGCAAAGATCTCCTGCCGCCGGGGCATGCACAGACCCATGGCGGGATAGGAGGCGCTGTCGATGGAAGGAAGGCCCTTTCGGTTAATCTGCTCCCAGAGCACGTCCACAATCTGCCGGACAGTATAGCGGGAGAAAAGATCCTGGGCCACGCAGCAGCGCACCATCTGGGCCAGGGCGGCAGTCTGTTCCGTGTGGATCAGCTGCTCCACAAAGCGAAGATCCACTTCCTCGCGGCCTACCTGCAGGCTGTCTTTGTGTACCTTTGTCTTGATCCGCTCGTCACGGCCTCGGCCTTCTGCGCGGCCATGTCCGCCGCGGCCCCTATCCTTTCCGTAACCGCCGCGTCCGTCATCCTTTCCATGTCCGCCGCGTCCGTCATCTTTTCCGTAACCGCCATGTCCGTCGGTTATTCCATAGCGGCCAAGTCCGGCGCTTTCCTCTGCGCATTCTTCCGCACGTTCATCAGCGCGCTTTCGGCTGTCTGTACCGTTTGACGGACGAAGCTTCCGCCCCTCTGCAGGCAGGGAGAATTCCGGGCTGTGGAGGGTGGGATCGGCGCCAAATTCCGCGCAGGCCTTCCGCACCTTTTCGGTGATATCAAAGGGACGGTAGCAGTCCATCTGGATAATGGTGTCGGCAATATAAAAATACGCCCCGGAGCTTCCGGCCACCATAACCGTGGAAATCCCTGCCTCCGTAAAAAGGCTTCTGGCCCGCTCGATAAATGGCGTGATGGGTTCCTTGTCCCGGCTGATGACCTGCTGCATCAATTCGTCCCGCACCATAAAATTGGTGGCGGAGGTGTCCTCATCGATCAGGAAGGCCCGGCTTCCCGATTCCCAGCCTTCCACCACAGCTGCCGCCTGGGAGGTGCTTCCGCTGGCGTCTGGTGTGGAAAAGCTGCGGGTGTCCTTCTTGTTGGGAAGGTCATTGATGAACATGGAAATGTCCACATTGTTGATGCTGCGCCCGTCCTCAGCACGGAGCTTTAAGGCAGTGTCATCGGTGATGACATATTCCCGTCCGTCCCCGGCGATGTGGTTGTAAACGCCCAGCTCCAGGGCCTTTAAGAGGGTGGATTTTCCGTGATAGCCGCCGCCTACGATGAGGGTAATGCCCCGGCGGATGCCCATGCCGGAAAGCTTGCCCTTATGGGGAAGGTCAAGGGTTACCTTCAGGCTTTCCGGTGAGCGGAAGGGAACGCAGTTTTTCATGGGGCGGCTGGAAATGCCGCTTTCTCTGGCCAGGATTGCGCCGTCGGCCACAAAGGAAACCAGGCCCAGCCGGTCTAATTCCTGGCGGATAAACTGCTGATCCTCCGCCAGATTTGCCACCTCCTGCAGGCGCTTCTTGTTCTGAGGGCTGGCGAAAAGGACATTTCGGACACAGCGGGGAAGAAAGTCAAAAAGGATGCGGATCAGCTCTCCGGAATTGATGGTTCTTCCAAAGGCGGGAAAGCCCACCTGGAAACGGACGGAGATGCCATTTTTGCCGCACTCACAGGCCGTCCGGGAGAGAATCTCCGGGCCCGGCGTGCTGATGGCCAGAAGGCCGCTTTTTCCGGAACCCTTTGCCTTGAAATTAAATTGGGCGATCTCCCGGCCAAACTGCCGCACCAGGTCGTCCTCGAAGGCTGTTTTCTTCCAGGGCTGGTCAAAAAATGCAGCGGGGAAGCCAGCCTTTGCGTGGGATACGGTGATGCTGACCTTGGAGGGAGAGGCAAAGGGATCCCCCTGCACATGGTCGATGGATAAGGTGTAGCTGCCAAAATCATAAGCCCCCTGGGCAGATTTGTATGCCGGATAGCTTTTCCGGTCAATGGATTCTAAAAGACGGCGAAGGTCTTCGGATGATTTCATGGTGATTGAACACTCCTTTCACAGGTTTCGTCGGAAAATGGCCGGTTGCTCAGGCCGCATCTGGCGGTCCGGCCATTCTTTATCTTATCATATTTTGGCGGAGTTTTGTAGCGGGGGTGGAAAAAAGGGAATTGCATATGCAATTGAATATGTTTGCAGGCGCGAGCAGATTGACTGCTCTGCGGCTTTATGGTAAATTGAATTTAGAAATCTTATGAATAAACAGTTGTTTATTGGCACATACCGTGTGCAGACGCCGGAAAGGAGAGTGGGGAAGATGAGGATGAAGCTTCCCATCGGCATCGATGGATTCGAAAAGCTCAGGACGAATGATTTTTACTACGCAGATAAGACCTTGTTCATTAAGGAGCTTTTGCAGAATTGGGGGGAAGTGAATCTGTTTACCCGCCCCAGGCGTTTTGGAAAATCCTTGAACATGAGCATGCTGAAATGTTTTTTTGAGACCGGGAGTGATCCTACGTTGTTTAGCGGCTTAAAGATCATGGAGGAAAAGGAAATCTGTGATCAATACATGGGCAAGTTTCCGGTGATTTCCATTAGCCTGAAAGGCGTGGACGGGCGGAGTTTTGCGTCAGCCTCTGCGGCATTGCGGACGGTGATTGGGGATGAAGCGCTTAGATTTCAATCTTTGCTTGCGAGTAAAAAGCTTACGGATATAGAAAAAGGCTCCTATCGGCAATTGATTAAAGTGGGAACGGACAGCCGTGGTGTCTATGATATGACGAATGACATAGCAGAAACAAGCCTGAAAACCCTCTCCCGACTTTTGCACAAGCATTATGGCCAGAAGGTCATTCTTCTGATTGACGAGTATGACGTTCCCTTAGACAAAGCCTTTCAAGCTGGCTATTATGATGAGATGGTCACCCTCATCCGCAATCTGCTGGGAAATGCGCTAAAGACAAATGACAGCCTTTACTTTGCTGTTCTCACCGGATGCCTGCGGATTTCCAAGGAAAGCATTTTCACCGGCCTGAACAACCTGAAGGTACACACCATTTCCGATGTCCGGTATGACGAGTTTTTTGGATTTACCAATGCCGATGTGGATGCGCTATTGAAGTTTTATGGCTTGTCTGATTATCAAGGCGTTATCCGGGACTGGTATGATGGATACCGTTTTGGCGGTGCAGATGTGTACTGTCCCTGGGATGTGATCAATTATTGTGATGAGCTGCTGGCGGATCCAGGCGCTGTTCCCAAAAACTATTGGGCGAATACCAGCGGAAATGATCTGATTCTCCGGATGCTGAAAATGGCAGACCAGACCACCAAGGATGAAGTGGAAGAGCTGCTGAACGGCGAAAAAATAACGAAACGGATCAAACAGGAGCTGACCTATCGGGAGATAGACGACAGTGTTGAAAACGTATGGAGCGTCCTGTATTCTGCAGGTTATCTGACGGGAAAGCATATAGAGCAGGCGGATGCGGATGCATTCAGCCTATGGATTCCCAATGGTGAGATCCGCAAACTGTTTTCTGATTTGGTGCAGGACTGGTTCCGGGAAGTGACACGTTCAGATTCCGCAAGGATCAACCGCTTTTGTGCGGCGTTCCCAGCCGGGGATGCGGTAGCAATCCAGGAAATGCTCCATGATTACCTGTGGGATTCCATCAGCGTGCGGGACACAGCAGTCCGGAAAACCATGAAAGAAAATTTTTACCACGGTATGCTCCTTGGATTACTCAGAAGCCAGGGGAATTGGCTGGTTAAGTCCAACGCAGAGACCGGGGAAGGATACAGTGATATTTCCATCCAGACACCGAATCGGATCGGGATGGTGATTGAACTGAAATATGCGGATGATGGAAACCTGGAGGCGGCCTGTAAGGAGGCTTTGGCGCAGATTGAGGAAAAAAGGTACACGGAAGGATTAAAGCGGCGCGGCACAAAAAAGATGATTAAATATGGAATCGCATTTTGTGAGAAAGAATGTATGGTTGTGATGGAAGGAAACTAAGGAAACGCTGATTAAAGCATCGTGTCCCTAAATAAAGAACGAAAAAATAAAATGACCTCTTTTCTCGTATGTATTTTGTGGTAATTCCACCATACGATAAAAGAGGTCATTTTCGATCGGATTCGCATTTCCTAAATATGCGCGCCATCCCCCGATGAATAAAAAAGGCGCCCAGGCAGGAGGCCAGCAGGTAAGCCACATGCCCCCACAGGTTCCCCAAAGCCAGGGAGATCTGGGAAAAGACGGGCTGCTCGGAGGGAAAGAAGCAGTTGATGTAAAACATGTCAGCATAGCTGTTCGGATAAACGGTGAGCTGCACCGCCGTATTGATGCCGGTGGCGATGAGGCAGCAGGCAAGGTACAGAGGCAGGCACCGGGCAAAGCCCGCCTCGCCAAAGTCGGAGAGGCGGCGGCTGGCACAGTAGACGCCGAGAAAAATCAGCAGAAAGTGCCAGAGGAAGCCGTGAAGGGTGAGTGTCCAGTAGGGATAGAGGAAGCCCTCCGGGAAGGCCAGAGCCATAAATCCCCCAAGAAGCCCGAAATCCTGGAGAAAGGTGGCCAGAATACGGGCGGCGGGTGTGGTTTCTGACCAGGCTTCCGGTGGCTGTGTCTTGCATCTGCCGATTGGCGCTATATGTTTCAACGATTTCCGCTGCCCTCTGGCTGCCAGCGGATAAACCAGGCACAGATACATGGGAATGCTGCAGAGCTGGAAGGGAAAATACCACCAGTTGTACCGGCGGCCATTGACGGCAAAGTAAAGAAAGCCCTGCTTGTAAAGCTCAGAAAGCGCCAGAAGCAGGCCGCAGGCAAAGAGAAGCCGCTCCGGCCGGACAGCCTTTTTCCCGGCAAGGAAAAGAGCAGCCAGGATGGCGGAAAGGATGCCGGTGCAGGCGAAAAGAATATGGAAGGCAGAACCGGCCGCCGGTGTTTCCATGGGCCAGGCGGTCAGCTGAAAAAAGCAGGCCAGATAATCACTCATAAGTACCTCTTGAAAAATGTCCGTTTACATAACTGCTACCTTATAACCGCCGCCTCATAACAGGGAAACCCTGTTTAAAGAGATTCTTTAGATGATTCCTTAGATGCGTCCGGTGGCAGACAGAAAATAAATCAAAAACAGCACCAGGGACACGGCAGTGAAAATCGCACCGGCGGCCCGGGTGAGGATCCGGCTGACGAATCCGTAAGAACTGCAGATATCAAAGCAAAGTCCCCATTTCAACGGATAAAGGAGGCGAACCTTTTTCCGGTTCAGCAGATCCGCCGCCATGTGGGAGAGCATTCCCACGGAAAATCCTGGCATAAGAGCCGGATACATGTAGTAAACCACAGCGCTCATCAGAAGCCAGCAGGGGATAGAGTGCATAAAGGAGCGGTGAGGCCGGCTTTTTCCAAAGGTGCAGATGGCCAGCAGGATGAGAAAGCCGGTGAGAAGCCGAAACCAGCTGCTCTGCCGGTTAAAATTTCTTAGGATTCCCAGGTGGAAGCGGAATTCCAGAAAGCAGACGGCCGCTGCGGCCAGCACCGTCAGGGCGCTGATCTGGTTCAGCTTTTCGTGAGAATTGGATGTGCTCACATCCACGTCGCAGATTACGGAGCCTACGGCTGCCGCTGCGGTGCCGATGACCCATTCCATGGGCGTGCCGGGGTGAAGAAGGCAGACGGCCGTCGCCGTGCCGATTGCAAGATGTGTTTTTCCAGTCATAATTGATGTCCTCTCGTCAGTCATTTTTCGGGTTCCCTCATTTTAGCACATTTTTGCGGAAAAGGCGAGGGGAGATGGAAAACAAGAGAAAATGGAAAACTAGGGAAATGGCTGTGCTGAAAGTAAGAGGGCGCAGAGCCAATATTCTCTGTGCAGTGAATTGACCTTGTGGTATGATAACTGTTGGAATGAACCGAAACCGGGACGCTAATTATAAAGGAAACGCTAAATCATCGCTACCTTAGAATCCCCGGTGGATGTGCACGGATTTCTGCACAGATTTGCAAGAGAAATGATCATTTCGAAAATAAAATCAAGGAGGAGACGAATATGGCCCTGCTGCATGTAAACTTTTTTTCTGATGTGCTCGGTATGAGCATGAATATGGATGTGATCCTGCCTCAGGAGACGAAGGGGCAGATTGGCATGAAGGGGCGGGGACGGGAAGGAAAGCTTCCGTCGCTGTATCTGCTTCACGGCATGAGTGACGACCACACCATCTGGCAGAGGCGCACCTCGGTGGAGCGGTATGTGAGCCAGATGGGGATAGCGGTGATTATGCCCGCTGTGCATTTAAGTTTCTATACAAATATGGCTCACGGACTGCGCTACTGGGATTATATTTCGGAGGAGCTTCCGGCATTGTGCCAGAGCTTTTTTCCGCAGCTTTCTGCCCGCCCGGAGGATAATTTTGCGGCAGGGCTTTCTATGGGGGGATACGGGGCCTGGAAGCTGGCCCTGGGAAAGCCGGAGCGCTTTGGGGCGGGGGCAAGCCTTTCCGGCGCTTTGGATATGGCGGCAGAATACCGGGCAGAAAAGAATCCGGCAAAGCGGCGGCTGTGGGCGGATATATTTGGAAGTCCCGAGGAGCTGCAGGGCTCGGACAATGATCTTCTGGCCCTTGCGGCCCGCCGAAAGAAGGAGGGAGGAAAGCTTCCGCCCCTTTACGCCTGGTGCGGCCAGGAGGATTTTCTCTATGTTCACAACTGCACGGCAAGGGATGTAGTGCGGGAGCTGGGGTATGATTTGACCTGGGAAGAGTCCCATGGGGACCATCTCTGGGAATGCTGGGATGAGAAGATCAAACGGGTGCTGCAGTGGCTTCCGCTGGATGCGGGCCAAAAATAGCGGGCCCAAAATGAAGGATTTCCTCTTGATATTTTCGGGAAATACTATATAATGAATAGGACTGCAAGTAAATTTATTAACACGGAATGCATAAACTTGCATTCCAAGAGGAGGAGAGCATCATGAAAAAAAGATTTTTAACAGCAGCAATGGCTGCACTGTGTGCGATTTCCCTGGCAGCCTGCAGCGGAGGCTCTGCGGAGACGACCGCAGCGGATACCACCGCAGCAGAGGCGGCAGACACCACGGCAGCAGAGGCCGAGGATACCACCGCAGCTGAGGATGCTGCAGAGGCAGAGACCGAGGCAGAGGCTGAGGAGAACACCGAGGGCGGCACCCTGATTATGGCTACCAATGCAGAGTTCCCGCCATACGAGTACCATGACAGCAGCCAGACCGGCCCGGACGGCACCGATATCGTAGGTATCGATGCAGAGATTGCAGGCGCCATCGCTGAGAAGCTGGGCAAGGAGCTGGTAATCGAGGATATTGCCTTCGATTCCCTGATTCCGGAGCTGCAGTCCGGCAAGGCAGATCTGGTAGCTGCCGGCATGACCGTTACCGAGGATCGTCTGGTAAACGTAGACTTTTCTGATACATATGCAACTGCCGTTCAGTCCATCATCGTTACCAGCGACAGCGAGATCGCAGGCCCCGATGACCTGGCTGGCAAGAAGATCGGCGTACAGCAGGGAACCACTGGCGACCTTTACGCGACCGATGATTTCGGCGATGAGAACATTGACCGTTATCCCAAGGGCGTGGACGCTGTTCAGGCGCTGATTCAGGGAAAGGTTGATGCCGTAATCATTGACAATGAGCCCGCAAAGGTTTTCGTTGGCGACAATGATAATCTGAAGCTTCTGGACACCGCTTACGCAGAGGAAGAGTATGCCATCGCGGTGAAGAAGGGCAATACCGAGCTGCTGGATCAGATCAACTCCGTAATCCAGGAGTTAAAGGATTCCGGCGAGATGGATGAAATTATCGGCAAGTATATTACTGCTGAGTAATCCGCAGGAGCGGATGATTAGCTGCCGCAATGTGAACAGTCGGAGAGACGCCATATTGCGGCAGCGTCTTTTAGAGGGCAGGAGAAGACAGCGTGCCTCTGGCGCTGGCAGGCGGGAGACGATGTGTCCCTGGCGCTGGTTGGCGGGAGACGATGTGCCTCTGGCGCTGGTTGGCGGGAGGCGACGTGCCTCTGGTGCTGGCGGATGCCGGTTTTCTGAGGTAAGGCTACAGGAGCCTGCTCTATAAAAGGCGCTGCCCTGCGGCGGCGGGGATGGATAAGGAAAGGCAGGGAACAGGTACAGATGAGTGAAGCGATTTACAACAATTTTATCAAGGACGAGCGCTGGCGCTACCTGACTGATGGTCTGAAGGTTACGCTGGAGGTGACATTTTTCTCCGTCTTAATCGGAATTGTCATCGGCTTTCTGATTGCGGTGGTTCGTTCGACCCATGACAAGACAGGGAAGCTTACCATATTAAACGGCATCTGCAAGGTATATCTGACGGTAATCCGCGGTACACCTGTGCTGGTGCAGCTGATGATCATTTACTTTGTGGTTTTTGGTTCGGTGAATATCAGCAAGGTGATCGTGGCGGTGATTTCTTTCGGAATTAATTCCGGCGCCTATGTGGCGGAGATTTTCCGAAGCGGCATCATGTCCATCGACCAGGGACAGTTTGAGGCAGGGCGAAGCCTTGGCTTTAATTACGTCCAGACTATGTGGCACATTATTATGCCCCAGGCCTTTAAGAATGTACTGCCGGCTCTGGGAAATGAGTTTATTTCTCTGCTGAAGGAGACCTCTGTAGGAAGCTATATTGCCCTGCAGGATCTGACCAAGGGCGGAGATATTATCCGAAGCAGAACGTACGATGCATTTACTCCGCTGATTGCTGTGGCGTTAATTTATCTGGCGCTGGTTATGCTGTTCAGCTGGCTGATTCAGATACTGGAGAGGAGGCTTCGCCAAAGTGAGCGTTAATACGATGGAACCCCTGATCCGGGTGGAGAACCTGGGAAAGCATTTTGGGGATATCAATGTGCTGGAAGGCATCAATGTAAACATCTATAAAGGCGATGTGGTGTTTGTGGTAGGGCCTTCCGGCTCTGGAAAGAGCACCTTTCTCCGCTGCTTAAACCGGCTGGAGGAGCCTACGGAGGGACATATTTATTTTGAGGGAACGGACATCACCGGGCCGAAGGTGGATATCGACCGGCACCGTCAGAAGATGGGCATGGTGTTCCAGCAGTTTAATTTGTTTCCCCATATGGACATTATGAAGAATCTGACCCTGGCGCCCATGAAGCTGCAGAAGAAGAGCCAGCAGGAGGCCGAGGCGGAAGCTATGGCCCTTTTAGAGCGGGTAGGCCTGGCTGACCGGGCCCATGCTTATCCAAGCCAGCTTTCCGGCGGACAGAAGCAGAGAATTGCCATTGTGCGTGCCCTGGCCATGAAGCCGGATGTGATGCTCTTTGACGAGCCCACATCGGCTCTGGACCCGGAGATGGTGGGCGAGGTGCTGAATGTTATGCGTGAGCTGGCCAGGGAGCATATGACCATGGTGGTAGTTACCCATGAGATGGGATTTGCCAGAGAGGTAGCTACCCGGGTGATGTTTATGGACGGCGGCAATTTTGTGGAGGAGGCCGGGCCGGAGGAATTTTTCGGAAATCCGAAGAATGACCGGCTGAAGGCATTCTTAAGTAAGGTTCTGTAGCGAAATTGGACGGGCTGCTGAAGGGCTGCTTATGAGGGCAGCTTTTTGGCGGCTCGTTTTTCTGTG
>JAGHER010000134.1 GCA_017889125.1 Lachnospiraceae bacterium | reverse complement strand
CAGCTAATGGTATGATTATCATCGGGGATAACCTGCTCTACGCCTGCTATGATCCAGGAAACAGTATGACCACAGCCACTGTGGTGAATCTGGTTTCCGGCGAGAAAAATCTGCTTTTCAATAAAACCACCAGAGGGACTGGCGGCATAACGACATTTACCACTGACGGAGCCAATCTTTTCCTTGCCATAGAGGACCAATATTGCCGGATATACAGCATTCCCCTGGCAGAATTATACACCACGGAGCCGGTAAGCGAGCCAATCGCTGCCTTCAACAAAGAGACAGTCATCTTTGAGGAGAATGGCATCTATGGCGCAGTGCCGGTTTCGGGCACCCATTCCTACAATTATGAGTTTTACCCCTATGCGTCAGCCGGGCAGGACTGGGCCTGTGAGACGCTGATGGAGGATTTGATCGCAGATGGGGAGATGGGCAGCGAAGAAGGGATTATCAATAACCTGATTTGGCGTTCGGAGAGATGGCTGTTAGACGGCGCAACCGCCTCCGTTTCCACGATGAACCGAAACCTTTACTATGCCCCCTCCACCGATTACACCCAGTCCGCATCCTGCGGCATGCTTACTTTTGAAGCCAGCGGAGCCAATGGAACCGGCAAATATATCGGCGAGTATGAGGATGTCCTCTATGTGATCTGTCAGGACGGCGATGCGGTTTCCTTCCAGACACTTGCGGCGGATGGGACGTTTCAATAAAATTAGGGAAACAATGATTTAATCAGCGTTTCTTTAGCAATTAAGCCTTGGTACAAGAGGGTGCAGCCTATACAGGCCGCACCCTCTCCCGATATTCCCTCCACTGATTTTCAAAGAAGTAATCCACATCTGGAATGGGCCGGACAGGCCGCCAGTGGGCCTGGCAGGTGTTTCCCTCCAGCGCGGTCTCCTGGACAATATACCCATGTGCTCCTCCGTCCAGCCTGCACCGGTACAAATCCGGCAGCCGCTCGTCGGGCTTTGTGCCTTCCCTACTGGTGTAAAGGGCAGAGCCTCTGCTCCCTGCGCCGCTGTTTAAATAATCCAGCATGGCGTACAGGTAAACCCTTTGAGAAATCAGCATATCCCGCAGGCGGTAAAACAGCGGCAGCTGGGATGCGGCGGGGCTTAATACCTGTTCCGTATAATGATCCAGCAGCGCCTCCGTCTCCTCCAGCGCCTTCTCAAGGCTTCCGGCTTCCCGAATCATGCCGCCGCAGGCGCTCATCCGTCCGGCAGCTGCTCTCCACAATTCTCCCGGCGCTTCTTTGCCGCAGGCTTTTAAGGGAAGGGAAACAAAGTCCTCCGCCTCTTTTCTCACCAAAGCCCGAATCTCTTCAGTCATGGGGCGGGATTCTCCCTTCAGCACCCGCAAATGAATCCGCTCCGCCGCCCGAAGTGCCCCTGCCTGACCGGCATTTAATGCCGTTCCGCCGGGCCGGGTGACCCCGTGGCTTCCGCAGATTTCCCCAATGGCAAAAAGGCCGTGAACCCGGGTCTCCCAGAAGGCATCCGTGGAGATTCCGCCGTTATTGTGCTGGGCGCAGACAGCGATTTCCAGCTTTTCCTTCCAGAGGTCTACGTGATGATCCTGGTAAAAGGAAATTGCCGGTTCATTCATCTTCTGCAGCCGCTCAATGGGCGTGCCGAACAATGCGCCTGCACGGGTCAGATACTCCCGGCACTCTTCATTCAAACGGTCAAAAGAAATAGGTTCATCACCAGGATTTCTGGTAAAGTCCAGATAAACCTTCCGTCCCCGGAGTATGGTTTCCTGGTAAACCAGAAGGTCGATTACCGAAGAGCCTCCGAAAATCTTTGCCGTGTCAAAGGGCCACTGATAGCCTTTCAGAAAAACCATGGAAAGCATTTCTTCCCGGCTCCGGAAGTATTCCATGAGAAATTCCCGCTCGTCCCCGCCATCCTGATCGGTGGAAACAAACCGGGGAAGTACCTGCATGTAGGTGCCGCTTACATTCCAGCGGGGATGGAGGGATGCCAGGCCAAACTGCCACTCCGTAAGATTCTTCCCCCATGCCCCCGCTTCAAAAGCCATGCCGCTGGCTCCCAGCTGGGAGACGGGATAAACGCTGTCCTGATACATTCCGGCAGGCCCTCCGGCTGCCAGAATCACATTCTGACACCAGATCAGAAGATAAACTGCTTCCTCCCGGCTGGATTTATCCAAACCAAGAATGCCGTAAACCGCTCCCTCCTTAACCAGAATACGGATCACCTGGATCTGATCCAGGATACGGATACCCTTATCTCTGGCTTCCTTTTCCAGACATTCCGTCATCAGCTTTGAGGTGTAGGGGCCTGCGCTGGTGGCCCTTCTGCCCCGATCATGATCCGTCTTATATCCCATAAACTCGCCGTATTCCGTGCAGGGGAAGGGGACGCCCGCCTCAGTCAGCTTAAAAAAGCAGCGGGCGGACAGGGCTGCCTCGCACAGGGCCTGGTCGCCGTCTACGCACTGTCCCGCAAAAAGATCCTCGGCCATAGCCCGCACCGAATCCAGATCGCCGCTGGCCAGGGACAGCTTATAATAAGTCTGCTTGTCGGAACCGGTATTCCGGGAGGTTCCCGCATTTACATCCTCCGTCACTACAGCCAGATCCCGCTCTCCGTTCTGATGAAGGCGGATGGCCGC
Organism: Lachnospiraceae bacterium; assembly: GCA_017889125.1. Classification (GTDB taxonomy): domain Bacteria; phylum Bacillota; class Clostridia; order Lachnospirales; family Lachnospiraceae; genus Caccovicinus. The sequence goes on along the minus strand of JAGHER010000134.1, from coordinate 357 downwards.
CTGAAACCCGGCCGCGCCTGTGCCGATCACGATATGTTCAATTGTTAATTCCTTTATCTTCATTCCTGCTCCTTATTTGTCTGCAGCCTGTCACAGCCGCTTAATATGAAATCCGCCGTCTACATCCACATAATTTCCCGTGGTATACAGCATCCGGTCAGAGCAGAAAAGGCTCACCACACCGGCCACATCCTCTGCCCTGCCCCACCTTGCAATGGGGAAAAGGCCGTCGGCAAACATTTTGTCGTATTTTTCCTTTACCGTGCTGGTCATGCTGGTGGCAATTACACCGGGCCGCACCTCATTGACCACGATGCCCTCCGCCGCCAGACGGTCTGCGTAAAGGGTGGTAATCAT
>JAGHER010000133.1 GCA_017889125.1 Lachnospiraceae bacterium | reverse complement strand
TCTACTGCTCTACCAACTGAGCTAAAGGCGCATGCCATATGATCTCTCGTCTCCTTGAGACTTGATTATTATAATTCTTTGTGAGAAAATTGTCAACGGCTTTTTTCTCTTTTTTTCATGTTTTTTTTACATTTTCTTTAGAAAGATTCCACCAGCAGTTTTTCGTACACTTGGTGTGGAGGATAGAAAATACAGAAATATGGAAATATCGGGAAAGCAGCGCTGAAGCTATTGCCGATTTCCCGATCTCATTTCCCACTGGCTGCTTTATCCGTTTAAGAGTCCCTGAAATTCATTGAATTTTGTCTCCTCTGTCTTCTTCATCAAAACAGTAATCCCGCCATCTTTTGAAAATGTTAACTTCCAGTGAATCGATGCCACCGATTCGTCTGTAAGCCAAGTACGAATATATAAGGTATCCACACTGCACCAAGCGGCGGAGGACACACACCGCTGACCATATTCCGGGAAAATACATCCGCAGAGCTTACCTATGCCAAAAATAATCTGATGACTTCCGCTCTCATTTTCATATTCCAAAATTCCTTCACCGTCATCGGAAAACTGCACCTGAATTCGCTTAAATCCTGCCTTGTTGGACTGAAGGAAGAAGTCCCTTCCATCTACCTGATGCTGAAAACTTTCCCCATCTCTCCCCTTAAGCACAGGCAAGGTGAGCTCTTTTTCCAGATTCTGCAGTTCCTTCCAGCCATACTCGTCTGCTTCCAACGGTTCCCTGGAAATTTGTTCCGAAGAAATCTGCTCCAGCACCTCCAGCCGAAATGTATTTATAATTATCTCTGTGCCATTGGGTATTCCCTGCGTATCAGCAGTCACCACAAGAACCACATCCTGCCGCGGGAAGCAGAGCAGCAGTTGGCTTCCCATTCCCAGCATGGCATAGCCATCCTCTGGCAGCTTCCAGAATTGATATCCATAGCCCTGATCCTGATCGGAACTCATGGCCGTGGGCGTCTGGAAGGACAGCGCCCGATTCAGATACCCCTCAGGATATACCCGTCTTCCGTCTGGCTGATGATAATCGTCCGGATGGATGCCTCCGTTCATTAACATCAGCCCTACACGGAGCATATCCAATGGCCTGGCCATCAGACCCGTTCCGCCCATAGAAACGCCAAAGGGATCCGGCATAATATAACTCTCCTCCGAAAACCCAATCTGCCGCAGCACCCGTTCCTTTAAAAAGTCCAAAAGCTTCTGACCAGTAAGCTTTTCCACCAAAGCACAAAGCGTATGGGAAGCAGACGTGTCATACATGAAAATTGTTCCCGGCCGGTGGGTAGGAACCGTCTGAAAAAAGCTTCGCACCCAGTTTTCTGTAGTGCTGGTCTTATTGTATGTGGTCATATTGTGGCAGGTCTCCATTTTCAACAAATGTTCAATGGTCATTTCCGCCATCCAGGGATGGACTTTTCCTGAAAGATATTCAGGAAAGTAATCGCAGATCTTATCCTGGAGCCGAATTTTTCCATCAGCTTCCAAAAGCCCTATTGCCAGAGAGGTATAGCTCTTGGTCTCGGAAAACATCCGGTGCAGTGTCTTCCGGCTGTATGGCTGGTAATACAGTTCCGCCGTCAGGATACCATGTCGCGCCAGAAGGATGCTGTGCATGGGAATTTTCTCTTCTTCCAGGCGCCTGACAAACTTTACTATGGCCCTGGAGGGAATTCCCTGCTCCTCGGGCCTGCTGGTTTTCTGGATTTCCATCTTTATTTCCTCCTCCTTTAGTTCCGCTTTCTCCAGCTTCAGCTTTTCCGGCCTCTGTGCTTTCGGCCTCCCGGAACTTATTTTTCATTAAACCGAAGATACGAGGCGTCTGGATATGCATATTCTCCCCGGTAATTAGAGGCATTGTAATGGGGAAATTTCACCGGCCGGTAAGTCTGAGGTCTTGGATTGTCTTCCTGCGTGTAAATATACATGCTGTAGTAATCCCAAACCACCAGCTCGTCCCTCTCATCTCCGGTCAGATCTAAAGCTTCACAGCATAAGGTTGGATGCCCATCATCAGGAAATGCCACCGCGCGGATTCCATCTCCATTTAACAGTCCGCCCTTATGGGGATCGGCATTAGTCAGGATCAGTTCGGTTCCTGTTCCATCCCAATTCACCGGGCAAAGGATGTTTCCGTTCATTTCGTTTTCCATCTCCCAGATCTCTCTCCCATCACAATCATACAGATAAATTACGCCTTGATGTCCCCAATAGTTGGTCACTGCCAGTTGGAAATCCGGACGATCATCCCGGTAATTAGCCACACTCACTCTCTGTGCATGGCCGATTCTGTCCCGCGCCACAATGTTTCCCTGCATATCCCCAATGAAAAAGCCCTCTGTCCCAGAAACACAGGCAAAGTATCCTCGCCCGTCTCCTCGGAATTTTCCGGCTACAATTTCGTCTGTGTGGTCCTCGGTGATGGGATACTTCCAAAGCTCCTTTCCCCTGCTGTCCAGCATGATATATCCCGCCAAAAGCTCATCCTTTCCGTCCCCGTTTATATCCACTGGCAGCGGGCAGTGTCCTGTATTTCGGGGACTCCGATAGCTCCACATCAACTCCAGATTATCATTAAACGCATACAGGCGGCAATAGCGGTCTTTAATTAAAATATCCGCCGGACGCTCTTTTCCACGAAAATTGCAGATTCGGATTCCATCAGGATTAATCCGGTCAAAAGCATATGTTCCATAAGGCACACCGATAAGCCCATCATCCTCCTCTGGAGAAGAAAACGGCGTTTTGGCGGCCTTTTTCACCCGTCCCGTGGGGCCCTCCAGAATCTGCAGTTCAAAATTTCGTCCTGCAATTACCTCGTCCACACCATCCCCATCAATATCGTAAACCTGGAAAGGCATGTCCGCCGACACCTTTCCCAATACCGCCGTATTTGCGGACGGTTCTCCTAACTGCCAGAGAACCTGGCCCTCTAAGCTAACCGCCGTCAGGCAGCTGATAAACCCGTACGCATCCCGACTTACCCGCTTCTGCATCTGGGCCAGAACCACAAACCATTCATCGGTTCCCGTCAGATGACCAAAACGAATCTGGCGGCTGGTGCCAAAATCCTTTAAATCAATCTTCTTCCACAGCTTCATCCGCGGGTGGCAGCCCTGCTGTGCGGCCTCTTCCTCCCGCCTCTGCCGCTGTCGCTTTTGGATGCTGCGGTGTTCCTCCATGGAAACCTTCACCTGGAAATCTGTAAACCGGGAAGGGCAGTCAGCCGTGATTCCTGCCTTCCCGCCTCTCTCCACGAAAGCTTTTACCTTTTCCAGGGGTACCTTTAGCACTTCCTGCCCATCGATAAAGCAGGTAATACCGTCCTCTCCGCAGTCAGCAGCCAGCATATAAGCCTGGTCGCCGTCATGCTTCCATTCCGTCTCCTTTAACACCGTCACCGTCTCCTTATGCCGGTAGGACAGCCGCGCCCAATTTCTTCCTTCCAGAGAAAATACAAGTGTATCAATGCTGTCATTCAGACAGAACACCAGCCCAGCCATCCCCTTTGTAGAAAGCCGCTGAAGAGACACAGAAACCGTATAATTTTTCCAGCTTGCGTCCCCGGTCTCCAGGGTTGGGAACATCCGGTGAGGGCGCCCCTTTTCGATTCGCATGGATTCCATATAATGGACGCCCTGATATTCCGTAATGATCCAGCTTGGCCCGGTACCATTATAGGTATAATTGCAAACCGGGTCATACCAGTTTCCCCGATAGCCCTCCTCTGTCCGGTAATGGTATTCCCCTACTGCCGTATGCTCCCGGTCATAGGGAAATTCACCAATGGGAAAATCCCGAAAATCTTCCCTGCAAAGTAAAATCTCCTTTTCCATGTTAACTTTTTCCATGTTAAATCCGCTCCGGTACTTCCACTAAAAACAGGTTATCATGCCACTGATCTATGTCTGCCGCATAGAGCAGCTTCCGACCATCCCAGCTAAAGGTAGGATGACAGTGAGAGCGCTGATAGTGCCATGTGGTATTGTGGTTTGCCAGCACCTTCATCTTTGCTGATCCATCTGCCTCCGGCTGAATCAGTACAATATCCTCCACCGCGTCTCCCACAAACATGGTCAAATCGGCATTAGCAAAGTAGTGATTACAATAATAGGGCATGTCAATCCGGCGGTAAACCTTCCCATCCTTGCGGGCAAAACCGAAATAGGGCGGCTCTGTGCTCACGGTCTCAGAAGCATATACCTGGCTCTTGGTATTAGAAATGGTGCCATCATGGCCGCCCCGTCGGTTGTCAAAGATAATGTCGCCATTTCTTGTCCAGAATTCATGGCCCACACAATCATCCTCCTTCTGCCGGAAGCAGGGCCACACCTCGCCCGATTTCATATTAATGATCCAGATTCTCTGCTGGACGTAATTCCAGGGGCCCTCATGACAGAACATGGCAATATCCGGATCGTCCGGAGAAAACTGGAAATGACTAAGCCAGTGAGTATCCCGGAATACATCATGCAGCTGTTTTCCGTCCAGATCAATCATGGCAATTCGTCCGTCCTTGGTCGCAAACATCTTTTCCTTAAACCCTGCATAATTTGGACCGCCATCTGGAAGAGCGTCCACATCTTCATCTCGGGTAAATCCAATCCATCTCTTGTCACAGCTAAAGGACAGATTATGCATTAACATAGACTCTTCCTCGTGAATCAGCCGATTCTCCCCGGTCTTTGTGCAATAAAGGCGCAGCTGACGCCCAGTTATGTATGCAATGTATTCACTATCTGGCGTCTTGGTAATCCTTCCCACCTCTACTCCCGCAGGGTCATCCGTCAGCTGAACCATCTCTCCGCTCTCCAGATCCATGCGGAACAGATTGCAAATTTCGGTTCCCTCATTCCCCCGATTGGACAGAAAATAAATGGTTTTTCCGTCCAGATCAAAAGAGTTCTCCGTAAAATAAAAATGATAATTTATCCCCTGGCTAGTCAGCTGGGTGATCAGCGCGCCGCTTTTCGGGTCTGTGTATGTACGTTTTTCCGATGGATATACGGTTCCTACCATAATATGTAATCCTCCTTTTTCCCTATCCACACTTTTATGCGCTTTTATCAATAAGTAACAGCAGAAGGGAAAGCCGCACCAGCGCCTTCCCCTTCTGCATAAACAGCGAATACTTTCCGCAGATCTTAAGAAACGCTGATTGACAAAATTCCTTAATCCGCCATATAATTCGCATAGGCCTCATTCAGATAATCTGCCCACATATCTAAAAGCTCTCTGGCTGTCATATCGCCGGACATTACAGACTGAATCGCCGGTTCAATATAGGTGGTGGTGATGCTTCCCCATTCAGGCAGATAAGCTGGTGAAGTATAGGTTATACAGTTATCCTGCTCCATAGTCTCGATGGCACACTGAATGTGCTGCATTCCCTGCATCCACTCATCCTCGTAGCAGGCTTTATTGGTGGGCATCTGTCCAATGGATTCATTCCAGTAGCTGTTGGCCTTGTGGTCACACATATAAGTAATCCATTTCCATGCCGCCTCCTGATTTTCACAGGTATCAAACATACAGAGTCCGGTCAGCGCACCTCCATAATTGACATACGTTCCATTATCTGCCGTGGGAAGAGGATGGGCAGTAAAGCCTTCCGTTCCGCCAAAGCCAGTTACATGGCTTCCGTAAGAACCAAGATTATGCGTAAACATGGCGCTTACACCGGAATCAAAGTTTGCGGAAATTTCCTTGTAGCTTGCCGTAATATCACTCTCCGGAGTGCTCTTTCCATACAGCGCAAAGTACTTTTCCAGGAATTCTACCGCTTCATCGCTGTTGATGGTTGCCTTTCCATTTTCATCAAAAACTTCGTTGGTCCCCATATACGAATAGATAAAATCGATGAGAACAGCTGCGGAACCAGCGCCGCCACGGATGGTATAGCCATACTGCCCATTGTCTTTATCCGTCAAAGCCTCTGCCGCCGCGAAAAACTCGTCCCAGGTAGCAGGAGCTTCCAGGCCTGCCTCCTCAAACATGGCATCATTGGTCCACAGGCAGATGAAATTAGAGGAAGTGGGCATCATATAGAGTTTTCCGTCTTTATTGTAGCTGTGACAGATGTCCATATAGCCTTCTTCCATGTTTTCTGCCCCCTCCCAGGAAGCAAACAGATCGTCCAGCGGAACACAGTGCCCCTGCCCGATTACGGTTGCCGCCCAGGAATTGTTTAACCCGCCTACATCCGGCGTCTCTCCGGCCGCAATCGCCGTCTGGTATTTGGAAAGAGCATCGGAGGAAGACAAGCCAAGATACTCAATATGGATGTCGGGATTTTCTGCTTCAAAATCCGCGATAATCTGCTGGTAGTACTCTGTACGCTCGTCTCCAGCATTCTCATCCCAGAAGGTAACCGTAACCTTCTCGCCAGACTCCGTCCCACTGTCATTCGCCGCACTGGAGACAGCCTCACTGCCGGTATCCGGCTCCGCAGAGCCACATGCCGCTGTGGATGCCGCCATTATTGCTGCCATCAAAACTGCTAAACTTTTTTTCATCTTCTCTCTTCCTTTCTTTTTCTATTTGCAAGGGGATTTCTATCCCTTTACTGCTCCGGAACTAAGGCCGCCCACCAGATTCTTCTGCACGTAGCTGAAAAGAATCAGCGTGGGGACTACCGCAATAACTGCTCCCGCCGCCAGCTGTCCGTAATTGATGCTGAATTCTCCCACCAGATTCTTTAACCCCACGGGAAGTGTCAGCTTGGCCTGCTTGCTGATAAACATAAAGGAAAACAGGAATTCATTCCAGCAGGAGATAAATCCATAAGCCGCGATAGTGGCAATACCTGGCTTTAGCACGGGGAGCAGTACATGCCTGATAGCCCCCAGCCTGCTGCAGCCGTCAATCTGTGCTGCCTCCTCAATAGTGTAATCAATTCCCCCCACAAAACCTCGCATAAGAATGGAATTAAAGGGGAAATGGAAGGTGGTATTCACCAGTACCAGGGCAAAGAGGCTGTTTAACATGTTCAGGTTTTTAAAGATAATAAATATGGGTGTAATCAGCATCGCTCCCGGGATAAACTGCGTGCACAGAAGAATCAGCATAAATACATTCTTTCCCTTAAATTTAAATCGATCCAGGGCATATCCTGTCAGCACCGACAGCACAACGATAAACACCACGCCGAAAACCGCAATAAAGAGACTGTTTTTAAAGTAGGTACTGAAGCCGCTCCTGGTCCATGCCTCAGCATAATTGACAAAGGTGAAGATCTTGGGCCAATAAGTAACCTCCTTGGAGGTAATCTCTGCCGACGGCTTAAAGGAGGTAACCAGGCACCAGTAAATGGGCAGAAGGATGAATACCATAAATACCAGAAGCAAAGCCGCAAAGCCGACCTTTCCTGCCAGCTTTTTTCCCTTACGCGCAGTCATATTATGCATCCTCCTTTCCGTATCCAGACAGCTTCAGATAAATTCCTGCAAAAAGAAGCAGCACAAAGAACGCAATTACTGCCAAAGCGGAACCGTATCCGTAGTTGCCGTTTTTGATGGACATATTGGTCATGTACATGGTCAATGTGGTGGTCCGGTAGGAAGGACCTCCGCCGGTCAGTGTAAAAATCAGATCCACGTTGTTAAACTCCCATACCGCCCGAAGCAGAGTGGTGAGAATGATCGTATCCTTCAGCATGGGAAGCTTGACCAGAAAAATCTCCTGGAAACCAGTAGCTCCATCCACCACGCAGGCTTCATGAAGATCTGCAGGAATGTTTTGGAGCGCCGCCAGTATGGTGATGGCAAAAAACGGGATTCCTCTCCAGATTTCCGCTACTGCCGTAGCCTTAAACACCGTTTTCATATTTCCCAGCCACGCCATGTTATTGGATAATATCCCCAGATCCTTGAGCAATGAATTCAGCAAACCGATGTTTTCATTGTAAATCAGAGACCACAGCATGGAGGTCAGCACGCCGGAAATCGCCCAGGGGAAAAACACGATGCAGCGGTACAGCCCTCTTCCTTTGAACTTTTTGTCCAAAAGCAGTGCCAGAATCATTCCCAGAACCAGCTGGGAAATCACCTCCACCAGCACCCATTTGGCAGAAACCCTCAAGGAACGGAAAAAGATGTCATCTTGAAACAGATCTTTAAAATTCTCCAGTCCCACAAACCCTTTATCCGCAATTTTCGTCACATCGTAACTTTGCAGACTGTAAAAAAATACTGTTGCAAGCGGATAGGCCAAAAATGCCAGGATAAAGAATGCGGCCGGTGCCAGGAATAAGTACGGCATCCAATCCTTTTTTCCTGCTTTTATTTTGGTTCTCATATCATTCCTCCCTTCTTCTTATGACCTTATTTTATGGAAAAATCTTGTTCATTTAAATTTCATATTTTATACAAAATGTTCAAATTTCTATACAGCCTGGACACAAAAACACCGCGAAAAAGCAATATTCATTTTCCTATTGCTTTTCCGCGGCGCCGCCGCACATTTTTCTTTCTGCCTCCGCATTCCCTTCTCCAGCGTTTCATTTACTTCTGTTCTCGGTATGCGCCTGGCGTCATCCCTGTATACTTTTTAAAGCAGACGGCAAAATACTGGGCGCTGCTGTAGCCCACCTTCTCGGAAATTTCGCTGACCGTATCCCCAGTAGTCCGAAGCAGTTCCTTGGCCTTCTCCATTCGGATCCGTAAAAGATGGGCCCCGAAATTCTGGTTGGTCTCCTGCTTAAACAGCACTGCCAGATAGGGTACACTGATATTAAGCACCTTTGCCACATCATTCAGACTCAAACTCTCCTGATGATAATGACTCCGCAAGTATTCCAGCGCCTTCTCCGCCGTATTCCGCTTATAATTCCCCCTTTGCTTCCTGCTCTCTGCAATCCGCACTGCAAACTCAGTGATCTCATGCTCCATCTCATCCAAAGTATTCAGCGACTGAATCAGATTCAGGTAAAAAAGGGAGCTGACAGACTCGCCCTTGACGGCAATCTCCCCTTTGAACGCTGTGATCGCCAGTTCCGTAGTAACAATTCTTGCCGATTCCAGAGAAAGATATTCCTTATGACGGAAAGTATTGTAAATTTCCCGGATATCCTTCTTCACCTCTTCCGTCATTCCCATGCGAATGTGGTACAAAAAGGTCTCCGTAGGAAGCACAATTTTCTCTGCCTCTCGCCGTTCTTCAAAGGTTTCCCGCACGTGAATGACTTTTCCAACCCCCAGAATATGGCGGTTCTGCAGAGTATCCGACACCCGCTTAAAGGAATCCGGCAGTTCCTCCAGGCGTCGTCTTACTTTTCCCACTGCCAGCGTCAATTGGTAGCGTACCTTCCCCTGCTCCAGTTCCAGAAGGCGCTTCGTCCATGTATCCAAAAACACCTCCGAAAAAGTTGTCCTATCCCAGGACACCAGGACCATTTGCAGCTGGATCCCTATATTTCTGGCAAAATACATCTGAAAAGAAGCCTTAAGCTCCTCCTCCATCCAAAGCCGTTCCTCCTGAATCCGCTTCTGAAGCTCCTGCTTTAATTCCACAGCCTCCTCATCTGAGATTTTCCGTCCCTTCAAGGAATCCACCGCCCCCAGAATCACCAGATAACTTCCAGCATCGGTAGGAATACCCAATTTAACTGCCTCTGGCTGAATCTTTTCCCGTTCCACCTTGCCATAAAGAAGCCGGTTAATAAAATGACTCTGGGATAGCTCCAGGCTCCGTCCCACCGCTTCGTCCTTGGCCTCCTCCTTTTCAATATCAAAGGCTGCACTCTCCACCGCATTTAAAAGCTTTTCCGTAGTAACCGGCTTCAGCAAAAAATCAAAAGCCTTTAACTGAACTGCCTTCTGGGCATACTCAAAATACTCGTATCCCGTCAGGAGAAGTACTCTTGTTTTTGGGCACTCCCGGCGAATATTTTCCAAAAGACCGATTCCATTCAAAAAGGGCATATTGATATCCGTCACAATAATGTCCACCGGGTGTTCAGACAGATATTCCCAAGCCAGCTCTCCGTTTTTAAATACACCAGACACATCAAATCCATGCTTCTCCCAGTCTACCAGTTTCAAAAAGCTTTCCCGAATCACTTCTTCATCATCAATAAATAAAATACTGTATCTTCTCATCCTATTTCTGTCCCTTACTGATTCTTCTTCGGTACCTCCGCCTCTAACTCCCGCATAGGAAACCGGATTCTTACGCAGGTATCCTCTGAAACGGAGTAAATCTCAATCCCCGCCTTTTCCCCGAACGCAAACTTAATTCGAGCATCCACATTTTTCATTCCAAAACTCAGTCTCTCTGAAGTCTCTTGCCTGTCTGCAATTTCTTTATTTAAGTAATTCTGTATCGCCTCAAGTCTATCCTTCGAAAAGCCTGGTCCGTCATCATGGACTTCCAGGTAAGCAATCTCCCCATCATAGGTTCCGCCCAGGATGCAGATATTTCCAAATCCATGTTTTTTCTTAATTCCATGATATATGGCATTTTCCACAAGCGGCTGCAGAGACATCTTAGGTATCCGGCAATTTAAAATCTCTGGTTCACAGTCTATTGTATAATCAAACAGATCTGCATACCGGAAGTGCTGGATAAACAAATAATTTTTCACATGCTTTAACTCTTCCCTGACTGTAATAATGTGTCTTCCTTCATTCAAACCAATGCGATAAAAGGTGGACATGGCCTCCAGCATCTGACTGGCTTTTTCTGTCTGCTTCATCTCACACAAAGACATAATGGAATAAAGCGTATTATACAAAAAATGCGGATTAATCTGTTCCTGCATAAGCGCCAGTTCTGTCCGGCGTTTAGTTTCCTGCTCTCGCTCAATCTGCCAGAGTAAATGGTTAAGCCTCTGTCTCATTTGTTCCAGACTGCTGCTCAGGGTATTGATTTCCGCATAGGAATGAACTTTAATCTCATGATCCAGCACATCCTCGGCCTCCACCGTTTTGGTCAGTTCACTTAATGAGCGACTGACAGCCTTAGAAAGAAGGCTCAGCAGAATGGCGCCTGCCAGGATTACAATTGCTGTGGTCACCATCATCTCTCGCAAGATATAATGGGCATTGGAAATGCTGGTCTCCTTCACGCTGTAAACCAGCTTCCAATCAGTGATATTCATGTTTTTGTACAGAAAGTAATAGCCATCCATCACCTGGCTCTGAATACCGGCACCATTCTCTGCCAGAGCAGCCAGTTCATCTGCTCTGCCTTCCACCATCTTCGCAGCCGCATCATCTCCAAAATTCATGACGCCATAATCGGTAATCAAGCTAATACATGCATCCTTATCCAGCGCAGCAACATCCAGTATCCTCTCAAAAAATGCATCCTTGATCGCAATCAAAATTATTCCGTTTTGCTTGCTGTCCATATCCCCATAAAGATGGAACAGCACTACCCCCACCTCCGGATCTGGAACCAATTCCCGACAGTAATCCGTATTCACCCAGTAATATTTACTCTCTGGAAAGGCCTCCTTCCACACATCATAAGAATAATTAATCTTCAGCATATCCTGCTTATAAGCCTGAGTTGCCGCCCTTCCGTCATTAAAGTTCAAATACACATGACTAACACTAGCGGAATTAGCGTCAATAAACTGAGTAAACAGCTTCTTAATATAAAGATAATTAGATGCCGTGTAGGATAAATACCGCTCATCCTGAGCCGCCAGCTGAAGGTTGATAATACTCTGGTCTGACTCAAAAGCTTTAAAACCATCATAAATGTTCGCAATATAATTTTCCAGATATACATTAAACTGCTCTACCACAATAGACATGTTCTGTTTTACATTCTGACGGATTCTCTGCTCTGCCAGCCAGGTGACTACCAGGCCAAATAAGATAAAGATAATGCTGACCATACTGACCATGGACAAGGTCAGCAGCTTTTGAAATTTAATTTTTTCATACCATTTCCCTACATTTCTGTACTTTTTCATAGCTCACCTGCATTTCCTTTTGGCTATTGTAACATGAATTTCCAGGAAAGTCAGCCATAGCATAAACCCAAAAATGTGTTGCAAAATATACCGATAAAGTGCAGATAAAAATACTCCCTAAAAGGAAAAACTGGCAGAATTATACTCCTGCCAGTTTAGCTTTCCTTATTTTATTACTATATAGCTTGATTTTCCCTTTCCCGCATCACTGCCAATTCCACCGCCCATACCGCAATGTCACTCCTGCGATCTGATCCAGCAGCTTCTGATTCACCTGACCGGATGTCAGGCGCCATCTCCAGTTCTTTCCTACTGTGGAAGGCACATTGATC
>JAGHER010000132.1 GCA_017889125.1 Lachnospiraceae bacterium | reverse complement strand
CGAGCAGGAAGCAGAAATACCAGCAGAAACCTGCCTGGAGCTTGTTTCGGCTGAGGATTATGCCCCCATATACCAGCTTACGCTGAGGAAAGTCGAGGGCGGCACCGGAAATGAGCTGGATTTCGAGACAACGGAATTACTGGTAAATCCGGCGGATTCGGTTGGCGCATTGACTGTGGCTGACCCAGTGGGTTCGCCTTCCCTTTCCTTCAGCTTCTGGAATTTATATGGGGAAGAGGAGATAACCTTCGCTATTGACGGCCTGGAGTATACCTTTTCTGTTCCGAAAACAGAGCCGGAGGAAGTGGAAGTCAATCAGGCGATCCGTTGCGGAGATGAGGAAGCGGTAATCCAATCCGTAAGCCTTTATCCGAAAGCTGCCGCACTGCATTTTGCGGACATCAGCGATGAAAAGCTTTTTGAGAATTTTATTTTTCTTAACGTGAAGGATGAAGAATATCCTCCCTATGATTTCTGCGATGAGGCGGATGGGAGAACGCTGTTATTCGTGTTCGATGAGGAAATAACTGCGGAGGAAATTCAGGGAATTTCCATTGGAGAGGGAGAGAATCGTGAGATGACCGTACTGGAAATAAAGGGAAACGAGAGCTGATGGAGCTTAAATCAGGCAGGATAAGGGAAATAAAACAAAATCAACCCGACCAATTGGAATCAATCAAAAACGATCAAAACAGTTAAACAAGAAACTATCAGAAATAATCAGAAACGAAAACAGGCATCGGCCCGGGAAAATACAGCGGATTCTGCCGCTCCTCCCAGGCCGATGCCTGTTTCGGTCTTTCGTTTTCGTTGTGAAAATTTTATAGGGGAATATTTCAGGAAAATTCAGCCCTTACCTCTTCTTCGCCCCCGCGCTGGGCATCCAGGGCTTTTCCGCTGCTACCTGGTCATTATAAGCCTCCAGCTTCCGCATCTGCTCCACCACATGGGGCAGATTCATCCGCTCCACCAGCTGAGCGATCAGCTCCTCGCCTTCAGCGGCCAGGGCATTGCGGGTTTCCACATCGGGAATTGCAGTGGTGGACATGTGATCCTTCTGCTGGGCAAAGCAGTAGCCGATGGCTGCGCTCTGGTAGGCCAGGCCGAAGATGTCATCGAAGGGCGCGCAGCTCTGGGGATCGCTGTGGGCGTATTCGGTGGTTAACGGTACATCCTCCAGGCGGCCCATGATCTTGTAGGCGCCTACGGTGATGGCATGGAAGCTGTCCAGGTTCTTGAAGAGATCCACGGCTTTCCTGCTCATCTGCATGGTCAGATCCATGTACAGAATGGGTACGCCGGTCTCGTCAAAGAAATCCCGCACCATGGGGCTGCAGGTCATGTGGGCCGGGCCGTGGAAGCTGATGTAAATCTGGCGCTTAAAGCCCTGGCGCAGCAGGCTGTGGGCGATGGCGCTCAGATAATCAATACCCTGGCGGATGCTGACCTGCACGGTGCCGCGGCCGGAGGCGGTGGCGCCTGCATAGAAATAGGGAAGTCCGGTGAGCACAAGGCCGTCGCAGGCCTCGGCCATCCGCAGGGCATAAGCCTCGCTGATGACGGTTTCGCTGTCTAAGGGGAAGCCGCCGTGCATTTCCACAGTGCCCACAGGAACGATGATGATATCATTGTGCTGCAGATACGCTTCCACTTCACTGTTGAGCAGTTTCGGTAAAATACGGGTACGCATTTCCATAAACAATCAACTCCTTTCGGTTTGCTGTAATTCCGTTTTGTTTATTTATTTTCCTGCCTTCCGTGCGGCCATCTGAGAACGGATCTCCGGGGTAATGTTCCAGATAAACTTAAAGGAAATCCAGGAGCCCAGCACGAAGATGGCGGGGATCAGCACGCAGAGTGCCTTGATTCCGGTGATGGCACCAGCAGTCTGTACAGCTGCGCCAGCTTGATAGCCGATCCAGCCCAGAGCCAGAACTGCTGCGGAGTTTCCTACGGTCTGACCGAAACGGCGGGCCAGGTTGAAGGTGCCGTAGATGGTTCCTTCCGTGCGTTTTCCGGTAACCATCTCATTGTAATCGGTAACAGTAGCCACCAGGCCCCACTGCATGTAGATGGAAACGCTGGTGAAGCTGGACGCGATGGTGCTCCATACCATGTAAACCGCAGCGCTGACCGGCGCCGCCATCATGAAGGCGAACAGGCCCACATAGCAGGCTGCGGCACAGAGCAGACAGATACGAACCATTTTTTCCAGGCCGATCTTCTTGCTGATGATGGGGCAGAGGGCCAATGCCACCACGCCCAGGATCATAGAAAAGCTGCTCTGGATGGACATCATGCCGATGTTTCCTAAAACATCGCCGTACATATAGCTTCCCAGGGTCTGGCCTACATACTGCTGGGTGCAGATGCAGATGCCGTGAATAATCAGGGCCACGTAAGCGCGGTTTTTGCGGAAGTTATTGAAAATATCGCTGACCTTTACGCCGTCGCCGGATGAGGTGGCCTCTGTGGCGGCGATATTGCGCTCCTCTGTCCAGAAGTAGTGGAGCAGACAGCAGACAAAGCCGATCAGGGCACAGACGGCAGCACCGGCTCCGAAGGCAAAGGAGGTATCTCCGTAAGCGGCCAGAAGCTGGGGCAGGATCATCATGGGAAGCACATTTCCTACCAGGGAACCGAAGCCGCGGGCACTGGATAAGGTGGAGCGCTCTGCGTCATTATTGGCCATGGCGCCAAGGAGGGATCCCATGGGGATGTTGAACATGGTGTAGCAGCCTTCGTACAGAATCTTGCAGAAGAACAGCACCACCAGCATGGTTGTTCCCTGAAAGAAGGTGGGGAAGGTCCAGAATACGATGGCTGTAATGCATAAAAGCGGAGCAATGCGGATCAGACAGGGACGGAATTTGCCCTTGGGATTCTTGTTTTTCGCGTACATCCGGTCCATGAGGATGCCCATAAGGGGATCGTTCACTGCGTCCCAGATATTCCAGATAAAGAGCAGGGCAGCCAAAATGGCGGTATTTACCTGCAGTACGTTTGTGTAGTAACGGGTAACCATGGAGCCCATTAAGGCGAAGGTCATACAGCCGCCAAGGTCGCCCATGGCGTAGCCAATCTTATGTTTCAGAGTCAGGCCGCTGGATGCGGATCTGGTTTTCGATGCCATAAAAATCCTCCTTCATCGCGCGCTGCCGGGGTGTGACTGGCTGGCGGCGCAGCGGGTATTGTCAGGCCCTGCGGCGCAGGGCGGTAATGGACAGAGGAAGCCGGGCCCCTGCTTCCCACCGTCATTTTTACCTGTATTGTACCTTGCGTTCTCTGCAAAGGGAATTGCAATATCGACAAAAAACCTTGCATATCCAGCAAAGCTGTGGTACACTGTGACAAAAATGTACAAAAGAAGAAGGTGGATTTTGTGAAAATGAGCCAATTGCGGCAGCTGACAAAGGCAAGCCGTCATATGAATGTCTCTGAGATGAAGGGGGATATCAACAGCGTGCTGGCGGAAAATGGCTACGATGTGGCATCGCTGTACCAGGAGATGGAGATGGATTCTCCCTTTGTGGATACTCACGATGATGTGAGCACTGCGGATGATACCGTCCAGCTTCACAGCCACACCTTTTATGAGATTCTCTATTGCCGCAGCAACGGGCTGGAGTATCTTTTAGGCACCAGACGGTATCGTGTGCAGAGAGGAGATGTGATCTATATTCCACCGGGAGTCAGTCACCGCCCCCTTTTCCTGGACAAGCTTCCAGAGCCCTACAGCCGCTATGTGATCTGGCTCAGTCCTGATTTCGCAGCCAATCTGGAACGGAGCTTTCCGAAGGAGGAATTGTTCCCCAGGGAACCATTTTTGCTTCGTACCGTGGGGACAGACTGGGAGGAGCTGGGCTATCTTTTCCGCGATGGGGTGAAGGAAGCACTGGCCGGGAGCCCAGGCTGGCAGGCTGCCGTCTGCGGCAATACCATGCAGCTGATGGTCCATATGATGCGGGCCAGATCCGGCGGCGTGTCCCTGCGCCCACCGGCGGAGAAGCGGGAGCTTCTGGATGAGCTGCTTCTTTATATTGAAAAGAATCTGGCGGACAAGATCAGCCTGGCAGACACGGCCCGGATGTTTCTGGTCAGCGAGAGCACCATCAATCAGCTGTTTCGCCGAAGGATGAAGGTAAGCTTTTACCATTTTGTCACCCAGCGCCGGTTGATTTCGGCAAAGACCCTGATCCTTGACGGAGTCTCCGCAGAGACGGCCAGCGCGAAGGTGGGTTTTGGGGATTACTCCACCTTTTACCGGGCCTTTAAGCGGGAGTACGGGATCTCGCCCATGGAGTATCGGAAGCTCATGGAGTGATCGGAGATGGCTGCGCTGCTGTCTTGGCTGCTGCCTGACGAGCAGCTGATGAACTGTCAGCCAAGCGCCTGCCTATTGATGCTGCGCATTCTTCCGATACAGAATCAAAAGCCCCTTAAGGAGCAGCGCGTCATCATACACAATCTGATGGCGGCACAGGGGCGTGATGAATTTGGCCAGCCCGCCGGTAGCCACGGCCGAGGCCTTCTCGCCCAGCTCTGCCTCCATCCGGTCCATGATGCCGTCTAACTGGGCAGCGTTGCCGTAGATGATGCCGCTGCGCATGCAGTCGATGGTATTTTTCCCAATCACCTTGTCCGGCGTGGACAGGCTGATGTAGGGAAGCTGGGCGGTCTTTCCGCTGAGGGAATCCAGGGATACCTTAAGGCCGGGAAGGATTACGCCGCCGATGTAATTGCCGTTTTTGTCCACCACGGACATGGTGGTGGCGGTGCCCATGTCGATGACGATGATGGGCTTTGGATACTCATGGATGGCGGCCACCGCGTCCACGATCATGTCGCTTCCCACGGTTTTCGGATTATCCATCAGGATGTTCAGGCCGGTTTTCATGCCGGAGCCGACTAAAAGGGGGCGCTTCCCCAGGATTTTTTCCACCGCCTGAAGGATGGTGGCGTTTAAGGGGGGTACTACCGAGGATAAGATGGCCCCTTCGATCTGGCCCGGGTGGATGTTGTAGATCTCCAGAATGTCCTTTACGTTTACGGCGTATTCCAGGTCGGTCTTGGCCGGATTGGTGGTGATGCGCTCTACAAAATAGGTCTTGTGTTCGTCGATACCGCCCAGGACAATGTTGGTATTGCCCATGTCAATTGCTAAAATCATAGTGGAACTCCTTTCCAATAAGAAAGATTTATGTTATACTTCATTCGAATCCATAGAAAAAGATACAGGGGTCAAAGGATTTTGGCCCCTGTGATACTGCGCGATACGCTGTTTACTCTGAAAGTCCTGCCGCCGGATAGGCGGCATGTGGGTTTATTGTACTGCGGATCGGATTGCAGGCCGAGATGATTGTAACATGTTTCGGCAGAAAATACAATGTCAGGGAGGCAGGATCGGATGCTGAAGGGAAAAACGGTAATACTGGGAGTATGCGGCGGAATTGCGGCCTACAAGATCCCAAATCTTGCCAGCATGCTGGTAAAGAGCGGAGCAAACGTGCATGTGCTGATGACGGAGAATGCCGCGCAGTTTATCACGGCAGTGACCTTTGAAACCTTGACCGGCCATAAGTGCATTATCGATACCTTTGACCGGAATTTTGAATTTAATGTAGAGCATGTGTCCTTAGCAAAGCAGGCGGATGTGTTTCTGGCGGCTCCGGCCACAGCCAATGTGATCGGCAAGCTTGCCCACGGAATCTGCGACGACATGCTGACTACCACGGCCATGGCCTGCAAGTGCCCCATGCTGATTGCACCGGCCATGAATACCCGGATGTACGAGAATCCTATCCTTCAGGATAATCTGGACATCCTGCGCAAATACGGCATGACGGTGATCGACCCGGCGGCAGGGCGTCTGGCCTGCGGCGATACGGGGGCCGGAAAGATGCCGGAGCCGGAGGAGCTTTTTGATTATATCTGCCAGGCCATCGAGTACCCTAAGGATCTTGCGGGGAAGAAGGTGCTGGTGACGGCCGGGCCTACCAGGGAGGCCTTGGATCCGGTACGCTTTATCACGAATCATTCCACCGGGAAGATGGGATACGCCCTGGCTAAGGCGGCAGCCAGACGGGGAGCAGAGGTTACCCTGGTTTCCGGGCCGGTGAACATACCGGAGCCCCGGTTTGTGAAGGTGGTTCCCGTGGAATCTGCCCGGCAGATGTTTGAGGCGGTGACCAGCCTTGCTCCGGAGCAGGATGCGGTGATCAAGGCCGCCGCGGTGGCGGATTACCGCCCGGCAGAGGTTGCGTCGGAGAAGATCAAGAAAAGCGATGGCTCCATGAGCATTCCCATGGAGCGAACCGACGATATCCTGGCATGGCTTGGTGCCCACCGGCAGCCGGGACAGTTTCTCTGCGGCTTTTCCATGGAGACGGAAAACCTTCTGGAAAACTCCCGGAAGAAGCTGGAAAAAAAGAAGATCGATATGATCGCGGCCAACAGCCTTAAGGAGCCGGGAGCCGGTTTTGGGGTGGATACCAACGTGGTGACCCTGATCACAGAGGACGGCCAGGAGGCCCTTGCCCGGATGAGCAAGGAGGAGACGGCCCACCGGATTCTGGATCGGATTTTTGGCGTGGAAAATGCGGATTAGCGTGGGTTGAAACGGCTGCCGTGTTTTTGCGGAGCATGAAAAACGAAGGAGAATAGTAATATGCGAATGGAATCATTTCCCATCGTCGTGCCGGGACAGCAGACCGGCCCGGCGGAGCTTACCTTATATCAGATTGACAACATCAGCGTGGCGCCGGAGAAGAAGCGCCCCCTGGTGATCGTATGCGGCGGAGGCGGCTACAGCCGGATTTCCGACCGGGAGAAGGAGCCCATCCTGTTAAAGTTCCTGGCCATGGGCTGCAGCGCCTGCCTTTTGGAGTACAGCGTGGCGCCGAATCGTTTCCCCACGGCCCTCTTAGAGCTGGCCAGCGCGGTGGCTCTTGCCAGAAGTCACAGCGGGGAATGGCATATTGACCCGGAGAAGATTATCACCTGCGGTTTTTCCGCCGGCGGCCATTTAGCGGCCAGCCTTGGGGTATTCTGGAACCGGGAGCTGGCTTACGGACCCTTAGGATGCGGCCCGGAGGATATCCGTCCTAATGGCCAGATCTTAGCCTACCCGGTGATTACGGCCGGAGAGAAGGCCCACCGCCGTTCCATCCAGGAGCTTTTAGGGGAGAAGGCGGATGATCTGGAATACCTTGACCTGGTTTCCCTGGAAAAGCAGGTGACCAAGGATACCCCAAAGACCTTTTTGTGGCATACCCTTACCGATGAGTCGGTTCCGGTGGAGAATAGCCTCATGCTGGCCCAGGCCATGGTGCGGGAGGGGGTAAATGTGGAGCTGCACATTTATCCAGTAGGCGGCCACGGCCTTTCCCTGGCGGTGCCGGAGACGGCGGGTATCCAGGAGAGGCTGCTTCTTCCTTACTGCGGCAGCTGGATTTCCATGGTGCAGAGCTGGATGGATCTGCATTTCCAGAGCCTTTCGATGAAGCAGTAGAAGAGAAACCGCACAAGGAAGCCGCATAGAAAAAATTGTATGAGAAAAGCAGCGCAGAAAAGCTGCATGAGGAAAGCCGCATAGAAAAAGCGGCATGAGAAAAGCTGCACAAGAAAAGCCGCATCAGAAGCGCGGCACAAGAGAATCAACATTAGAAATCGGAGGACAGATCCATTGTCTACAATAACAGAAGAAATTAAGAAACGAAGAACCTTTGCCATCATCTCCCACCCCGATGCAGGAAAGACCACCCTGACGGAGAAATTCCTTCTCTACGGCGGCGCTATTAATCTGGCGGGAACCGTAAAGGGCCGTAAGGCTTCCAAGCACGCGGTGTCGGACTGGATGGAAATCGAGAAGGAGAGAGGAATTTCCGTCACCTCCTCGGTGCTCCAGTTCAATTATGACGGCTACTGCATCAATATCCTGGACACACCGGGACATCAGGATTTCTCGGAGGATACCTACCGTACTCTGATGGCGGCGGACTCGGCGGTGATGGTCATCGACGGCTCCAAGGGCGTGGAGGCCCAGACCATTAAGCTCTTTAAGGTCTGCGTTATGCGCCATATCCCCATTTTTACCTTTATCAACAAGATGGACCGGGAGGCCAGAGATCCCTTTGAGCTGATGAGCGAAATTGAGAATGTGCTGGGCATCCACACCTGCCCCATCAACTGGCCTATCGGCTGCGGAAAGAATTTTAAGGGCGTTTATGACCGCAGCACCCGCACCATCACCACCTTCACGGCGGCCATGGGCGGCGCCAAGGAGATCGCCCACCAGGAATTTGACTTAGACAGCACCGACGT
>JAGHER010000131.1 GCA_017889125.1 Lachnospiraceae bacterium | reverse complement strand
CATCCCAATATGGTAGTGAAAATCCCCATGACGGTGGAGGGCTTAAAGGCAGTGAAGGTGCTGAATCAGGAAGGCATCAAGACCAACGTGACGCTGGTATTTACCGCAGCCCAGGCTCTTTTAGCTGCACGGGCAGGCGCTACCTATGTTTCTCCGTTCCTGGGCCGCCTGGACGATATTTCCATGCCGGGAATGGCTCTGATTGAAGAAATCACCGATATTTTCAGCATGCATGATATCAGTACCCAGATTATCGCCGCCAGCATCCGCAACCCGATCCATGTGATCGACTGCGCACGGGCTGGAGCGGACATTGCCACGGTTCCCTACAAGGTACTGGTACAGATGACCAAGCACCCGCTGACTGACCAGGGAATTGAGAAGTTTAAGAAGGATTATGAGGCAGTGTTTGGGAAGTAAGGATGAAATTTAAGAGATAAAGAGGATGCCGTACTGGCCTTGAGGAGGGTTGGTGCGGCATTTTCTTTGCCGGAAAAGCGGTGCCTTTTCCTGTATTTTTGTGTGGGGAGAGATTTTTAAGGGAAAGGTATTGACAAAATATGGAAAATAGGATAATATATCGACATAGGAAATGATTTGACGGGAACTATGCTGGAGGAGGCGGTTATTGTGTGTGAAGCGATTGACCAGATGATACGGAAGGCTGAGGAAAGAACTACGATGCAGAGTATAAAAAACCTGATGGCAAACCTGCATTGGACGGCAGAGCAGGCGGCATCTGCCTTGGGGATTTCAGAGGAGGAACAGGAGGCGCTTTTGCGAAAGCTGCCCAGTTGATTTGCGGGGGAAAGAAGGACATTTTGCGGAATGTCCTTTTTTCTTTGTGCAGATTTCCACATCCTCCCAGCAAAATAAGCGGAAAACCGTCGAATCCGTAAAACTTAAAATTAGTAAGAAGAAATTGTAACAAATTTCTTAAAAATAATAGGGAAAATTAATGCAATTTTGGGATTTGATAACATAAAAGTTATGAAATGATAAAAAAACAATATTTGAAAAATAGGATAGCCCTGTCTATAATAAAGCGCGAGCAAAACGTGTACACATATCTGTACATAAAGAAAGGGGTGATGGAATGGATGGACTGGTTGAGTCCCTTATGGAGGAACTAAACTGCAATGTGGTGTTTACGATTCCTCTCTTCGGCGGCATTGATGTGCTGGAGTCGGTGGTGGTTACCTGGATTATCACAGGGATCATTATGATTGCCTCGCTGATTCTGGTTCATGGCTTGAAGGTGCGCCAGATCGGCCGAAAGCAGGCGGCTCTGGAAAAGGGAATCTGTTTTCTTTATGATTTCTTTGAGGAGCTTCTGGGAAAGGATGGCCGGGCATATATTCCCTATCTGATTACGGTGGTGGTGTATATTGCTGTTGCCAATATGATTGGACTTCTGGGGATGAAGTCGCCGACTAAGGATTTGAATGTGACCGCGTCGCTGGCGGTAATGAGCATTATCCTGGTGGAAGCGGCCGGCATCCGGAAGAAGGGCGTGAAGAAATGGCTGAAAAGCTTTGCGGAGCCCATTCCCATTGTCGCCCCCATTAATGTGCTGGAGCTGTTTATCCGCCCGCTGTCTCTTTGTATGCGGCTTTTCGGAAACGTGCTCGGCGCGGTTGTGGTTATGGCACTGATTAAGTATCTGGTGCCGTTAGTGGTCCCGCTGCCCTTCAGCTTTTACTTTGATATCTTCGATGGCGTGATCCAGGCATATGTTTTTGTGTTCCTCACATCGCTGTATATTAAAGAAGCCATCGAGTAGAAAAGGTAAAGAGAGCATAGGGAAAATATTTACGAAAATATGGATAAAGGAGAAAATAGTCATGACAGGATTAATCGCAATTGGAGCTGCTGTTGCAGTAATTACAGGTGTAGGTGCAGGAATTGGTATTGGTATGGCCACTTCTAAGGCAGTGGATGCTATTGCCAGACAGCCGGAGGCAGATGGAAAGATTACCAAGGCACTGCTTTTGGGATGTGCGCTGGCTGAGGCAACGGCAATTTACGGTTTCGTTATCGGCCTGCTGATCATTCTGTTCTTAAAGTAATGGGAATACCCCTGAAAGAGGCGTTTGTTTATGTTGCGGATTGATTTTTGGAATATTGCCTTTATCATCATTAATCTTCTGGTGCTTTATTTCTTTATGAAGCATTTCCTGATCGGTCCGGTGACGAAGATCGTGGACGAGAGAAGGCAGATGGTGGAAAAGGATCTGGAGGAGGCAGCTGCCGCCAGGGAGGACGCCGGAAGGATGAAGGCCCAGTATGAGGCTGCTGCGGCGTCGGCGGACCAGGAGGCCCGAGCGATCGTTCAGGAGGCCAGGGAAAGGGCCCAGGCGGAGTACGATAAGATTCTTGTACAGGCCAGAGCGGACGCAAAGAAGAAGCAGAAGGATGCGGAGCGCACCATCGCCCTGGAGCAGGAAAAGGCCATGGAAGAACTTAAGCGTTCTGTGGCCGGGCTGGCCATGACGGCGGCGGCTAGGCTGCTTTCTGAGAAAACTCAGTCAGGCGGGGCCGGCAGTGCAGGCGGCTCCAATGGCTCTGATGGGCCTGGCGGTTTCTGCGGCTTTGACGGCCCCGGCGAGGACCAGAAGCGGTATCAGGAGTTTTTGGCGAAAGCAGCAGAATCAGGTGAAGGACATGACTGAGCAGGCAAGAATTTACGGAACAGTACTTTTTGAGCTGGGAATTCCGGGCGGGATGATTGAGAAGGCCGCTAAGATGCTGGCCGGCTGCCCGGAGCTTGTGGGATGTCTTACAAGCCTGGTGATTCCGGCAGGAAAGAAACGGTCTGTGATCCGGAAGGTTTTCCGGGAGCCGGATTTTTCCGGCCGGATGATATGTTTTCTGGAGAAGGCCTGCGAGAGTGGCTGCATTGACGAGATGGAAGCCATTATCCAGGTCTGGAGGGAAAAAACCATGGCGGCAGAGGGAATCCTTCCGGCCAGTCTGGAGTATGTGACCAGGCCGGATGAGGAGCAGCTTGCGGCCATGAGGAAGTTCCTGTGCAGAAGGACCGGAAGGAGGAGCGTGGAGCTTTCTCTGAAGGAAAATCCGGAGCTTTTGGCCGGGTTTGTTCTGCGGGCAGGAGATATGGAATATGATTACAGCCTTAGGGGGCAGCTGGCGCAGCTTACCCGGGCTGTGGCAGGATAAAGGAGTCTTGAGATGAGTACAATCAGTTCCCAGGAAATCATCTCCATCATTAAAAGTGAAATCGAGAGCTTCGATGTGCAGGCGGGGACGGAGCAGGAGACCGGCTCTGTCATCTGGGTAGGAGACGGCATTGCCATCTGCTACGGCATCGACCATGCCATGTATGGAGAGATTGTGGTATTTGAAAACGGTGTCAAGGGCATGGTCCAGGACATCCGGAAGAATGAGATCGGCTGTATTCTTTTTGGAAAGGATACGGGAATCACGGAAGGGACTAAGGTGACCCGCACCAAGCGCCGGGCCGGTGTTCCGGTAGGACAGGGCTTTCTTGGCCGGGTGATTAATGCTCTGGGCGAGCCAATCGACGGCTTAGGGCCGGTGAAGGAGGAAGGCTACCTTCCGGTTGAAGAGGAAGCGCCGGGCATTGTGGACCGGAAGTCCGTGGGCGTTCCCCTGGAGACAGGAATTCTGGCTATTGATTCCATGTTCCCTATTGGCCGGGGACAGAGAGAGCTGATCATCGGCGACCGGCAGACGGGAAAAACCTCCATTGCCATGGACACCATATTAAACCAGAAGGGCAAGGGCGTGATCTGCATTTACGTAGCCATCGGACAGAAGGCATCCACGGTGGCCAAGCTGGTGAATACGTTAAAGAAGCATGAGGCCATGGAGTATACCATCGTCATGTCTTCTACGGCCAGCGAGCCGGCGCCCCTGCAGTACATTGCTCCCTATGCGGGCACGGCTATGGCGGAATTTTTCATGCATCAGGGAAAGGACGTGCTGATTGTTTATGACGATCTGTCCAAGCACGCGGTGGCTTACCGGGCCCTGTCCCTTCTTCTGGAGCGTTCTCCCGGCCGTGAGGCTTATCCGGGCGATGTATTTTACCTTCATTCCCGTCTTTTGGAGCGTTCCAGCAGGCTTTCCGACGCGCTGGGCGGCGGCTCTATCACAGCCCTGCCCATTATCGAGACCCAGGCGGGGGACGTGTCCGCCTACATTCCTACCAATGTGATTTCCATCACCGACGGACAGATTTTCCTGGAAAGCGATCTGTTCTTTGCCGGTATGCGCCCGGCGGTGAATGTGGGTCTTTCCGTATCCCGTGTGGGCGGGGCGGCCCAAACTAAGGCCATGAAGAAGGCCAGCGGAAGCATCCGTATCGACCTGGCCCAGTACCGGGAGATGGAGGTATTTACCCAGTTCAGCTCTGATCTGGACGAGGCCACCAAGGAGCAGCTGGCATACGGAAAGCGGCTGATGGAGCTTCTGAAGCAGCCGCTGGAGCATCCTCTCTCTCTTCATGAGCAGGTGATTACCCTGTGCGCCGCTGTGGGGCGGGTGATGCTTTCTGTGGAGGTAAAGCGGATCAAGGAATTCCAGGCGAAGATGCTTCTGTGGTTTGATGAGAAGCATCCGGAGGTTGGAAATGAGATCGAGGAGACGAAGGTCCTGACGGATGAGATGAGACAGAAGATTATCGAACTGGCCAATGCATTTAAGGCTGAATTTTAGCGGGGAGTGACCCTATGGCAAACGCAAGAGAGATCCTGAACCGGATGCACAGCGTTCAGGATACGAGAAAAATCACAAATGCGATGTATCTGATTGCTTCCACCAAGTTAAAGAAAAGCAGGAAGCTTCTGGAGGAGACGGAGCCTTACTTTTATACTCTTCAGAGTCTGATTCAGCGGATTCTGCGGCACATGCCCGATGTGGAGCATTTTTATTTTGACACCAGAAAAGAAGTGCCGGCAGACAAACGCAGCCGCGGGCTGATCGTGATCACCGGCGACAAGGGTCTGGCCGGGGCTTACAACCACAATGTGCTGAAGATCGCTCATCAGTGGATGGAGTCGGGACAGAACAATCACCTGTATGTGGTGGGAGAGCTGGGAAGGCAGTACTTTGCCTCGCGGCACATCCCGGTGGAGGAGCAGTTTCATTATACGGTACAGAATCCCACCATGCACCGGGCCAGGCTGATTTCCTCATCGGTTCTGGAGGACTATGAGGAGAAACGGCTGGACGAGGTGTGGATTCTTTACACCCAGATGGTGAACAGCATGAAAATGGAGGCCCAGCTGATGCAGCTTCTTCCCCTGAAGCGGGAGGATTTCAGCAAAATCACTGTGCCGGCAGGGGCGTACCAGGAGGATATCCGGATGGTTCCTTCACCGGCGGAGGTCATGAATCATGTGGTTCCCAATTACGTTACCGGATTTATCTTCGGCGCTCTGGTGGAGTCCTTCTGCAGCGAGCAGAATGCCAGGATGATGGCCATGCAGTCAGCCAGCGACAATGCCAGCGCCCTGTTAAATGACCTTTCTGTGGAGTACAACCGGGTGCGGCAGGCGGCCATTACCCAGGAGATTACTGAGGTGGTAGGCGGCGCCAGGGCCCAGCGGAAGAAAGGGAAGGGTTAAGGAAAAGCTGCGGCTTTGCAGGGGAAATTGCTGCTTCGCAGCACAAATCCGGCACGGGAAAGCAAGGATACGAAAAAAGGAGAACATTATGAGCAAAGGAAGAATCGTGCAGGTCATGGGGCCTGTAGTGGATGTGGCTTTTGAAGATCATCATCTTCCTCATATCAAGGATGCCCTGGTGGTAGATAATCATGGCAGGCGCGCAGTGATGGAGGTTGCCCAGCACATTGGAAATGAGACGGTCCGCTGCATTATGTTGGCCTCCAGCGAGGGCCTTTGCCGGGATATGGAGGTGGAGGCCACCGGCGCGGGAATCCAGGTGCCGGTAGGCGAGAAGACCCTGGGACGTTTGTTTAATGTGCTGGGGGAAGCCATTGACGGAGGCGAGAGCCTGGAGAGCGAGGAGAAGTGGGTGATCCACCGGGATCCCCCGTCCTTTGAGGATCAGAGCCCGGTAGTGGAGATGCTGGAGACGGGAATCAAGGTGATCGACCTTCTGGTCCCCTATGCCAAGGGAGGAAAGATCGGCCTTTTCGGCGGCGCTGGCGTGGGAAAGACGGTGCTGATCCAGGAGCTGATTACCAATATCGCCACAGAGCACGGCGGCTACTCCATTTTTACCGGTGTGGGAGAGCGCTCCCGGGAGGGAAATGACCTGTGGACGGAGATGAAGGAGTCCGGCGTACTGAGTAAGACCGCCCTGGTATTCGGCCAGATGAACGAGCCGCCGGGAGCACGTATGCGGGTGGCGGAAACGGGTCTGACCATGGCGGAGTATTTCCGTGATGTGAAGAACCAGAACGTGCTGCTTTTTATTGACAATATCTTCCGTTTTGTCCAGGCAGGTTCGGAGGTTTCTTCTCTTTTAGGAAGAATGCCTTCTGCCGTAGGCTATCAGCCCACCTTGGCCACGGATGTGGGCGAGCTGCAGGAGCGGATCGCTTCCACCAAGAATGGTTCTGTTACTTCTGTCCAGGCCGTGTATGTGCCTGCGGATGACCTGACGGACCCGGCTCCGGCCACCACCTTCGCCCATCTGGATGCCACCACGGTGCTTTCCCGAAAGATTGTGGAGCAGGGCATTTACCCGGCGGTAGATCCGCTGGAGTCCACTTCCCGGATTCTGGAAGCGGATGTGGTTGGACGGGAGCATTATGAGGTGGCCAATAAGGTGCAGCAGATGCTTCAGAAATACAAGGAACTGCAGGATATCATTGCCATCCTGGGCATGGAGGAGCTTTCGGAGGAGGATAAGCTTACCGTAAGCAGGGCCAGAAAGATCCAGCGTTTCCTGTCTCAGCCCTTCCATGTGGCGGAGAATTTTACCGGCGTGCCGGGAAAGTATGTGCCGGTGAAGGAAACCATCCGCGGCTTTAAGGCCATCATTGACGGCGAGATGGATGAATATCCGGAGGGCGCGTTCTTTAATGTGGGAACCATTGACGATGTGATTGAGAAGGCAAAGTCCATGGAGAGAAAGGAAAGCTAAAGGCTATGTCAACATTTTGGCTTAAAATCGTAGCCAGCGATCACGTGTTTTTTAATGGAAGCTGTGAGGCGCTGGTGGTGCCCGCCCATGATGGCGAGGTGGGGATCCTTCCCCACAGGGAGGCCATGATCCTGGCGATCCAGGAGGGAGAGCTGCGTTTCCGGACGCCGGAGAGCAATGGACAATGGCAGAAGGCTGTGGTAGGCTTGGGCATTGTCCAGGTGGCAAACAACCGGGTGACGGTGGTGGTGGATACGGCGGAGCGGCCTGAGGATATCGATGAGGTCAGAGCGCGCCAGGCTCTGGAGCGGGCCCAGGAACAGATGCGCCAGAAGCAGAGCCTGCGGGAATTTAAAATGTCCCAGGCATCCATGGTGCGGGCCATCGCCCGGCTGAAGGGAAAGCGGGAGAGCGAATATAAGAATATTTAAGCAAGCAGGTGCCAAATCATTCCCAATGAGCGTGCTCCACAAGAAAGCGGCAGAAATCCATAATCACCGGATTTTCCTTGCCCTCCGGTGAGCATTTCAGGATGATCTGGCGGCGGCAGAGCTGGCCGGTAATGGGCAGAACCTTTACCGGTGAGCCTGGAGCTGCAGGGCCGAAGTCGCCGGGGAGGGGCCCCCAGGAATACTGGGGCCAGAAGCCCACGCCGATTCCGGCGGCGATCAGGTTGCGGACGGATTCGGTGGTGTCGCTCTCAAAAATTACCCGGGGAGAGATGCCGGCCTCCGCAAAGTAGCTGTTGCTGATCTGACGGATAGGCCGGGAACCGGCCAGGCAGATGAAGCCGGCATTTTTCACCTCGGAGAGGCGGATGGATTCTTTGCGGCCGAAGGGAGAATTGGCCGGAACCGCCAGATAAAGGTCCTCCTCCAGCATGACCATATCCTCCGGGGATTTGTCCTCCTTTCGGTCAGCGCGGACAGCGGAGACGCAGAGATCGTAGGGCGCCTGGGTGTCTGCCTGATAAAACTGGAAGTTCACATCGGGCCGCAGGGCTCGGTAGGCGATGATGCGGTTGGTAATCAGGGCTGAGGCTGCCAGAATCCGCAGATGGATGGTGTGGGCCGTCTGTGAGCGGAATTCCTGAAGCTCCTGGGGGATCCTGTCCAGAGCGTCGATGATGGGAAGCAGGCGCTTTTGCAGGAGCTGCCCGGCATCATTCAGCACAATACTCCGGCTTTTTCGTTCAAATAAAGGCATGCCAAGCTCTGTCTCCAGGCGGTGAATGGCCTGGGAGAGGGCCGGCTGGGCGATCTGCAGATGCTCCGCCGCCCTGGTCATGTGCTGGTATTCGGCGGCGGCAAGAAAATAGCGAAGCTGAAGCAATTCCATGGTGTACCTCTTTTCTGTCTCATCAGGAAGGGCCTGCCTTCCGGGATTAGGGGATTCTTGTAAAGGAAGGGTATCACGGAATGGAGGGAATGTCAAATTTCCCAATCCATTGAAAAACTGCTTGTATTAGGAGAAATTTGGAGTTATAATACTCAAGACGGGCTCGTAGCTTAGCTGGGAAAGCGCTGCGTTCGCAACGCAGAGACCGTGGGTTCGAATCCCATCGGGTCCATTTTGGAAAGTCTGGTTGGTGCCAGGCTTTTTTCTTTTGCAGGGATGTATACGTTTTATGTCATACATGCCGCGGGATATGTGGGGATGTTTAGAAAAGCAAATGGAAAAAAGGAGAAAAGCCATGAAACCAGAAGACTTAAACGCCCTGGGTGCCATCTACTTTGAGAATCTTTCCCAGGGCCTGCAGAATCCGGAGCGGTATCTTTTCGAGACGCGGAGGATGGACGGTCAGGCGGCCTGCCGGGCTGTGCGGGAGCGCTGGGAGGCCCTGGGGCGGGAGAGAGCCTTCTGCGATTTTTATTATTTCCGTCTGGAACAGGAAGCCAGAGAACGGGTGGAGAGCGTACTGACGGAGGATGAGCGAAAATATCTGGAGAAGCTGGGAAAGGGGAGCCCGGCAGATGAAATTATCTTTCCTTTGGATGAGAAGCTTCTTTCCATCGCTGCCAGGCTTAATGAGACGGAGATGCTGTTTTCTACTTTTTACTTTACCGGGCCAGTGGAGGAGCGGAGCACCTGGTGGGGAAATTATCATCAGGAATATCTGATTTTCAGGGAGCGGCCTTATGTGCGGCCGTATGTGAAGAAATGACGCTGGAGGGAGGACTTGCGGTTTCGATTATTAAGAAAACCAGGCCGATAAGTGAAAAATTTCCGGGAAAGAATTATTTTTCTTAAATTATCAGCAGTTTGCCATTGACAAGGAAAAAAAGAACAGGCTATAATCTGGACAATGGCGATGACGGAGAGAAGTAGCGCATCTTATCGTTCCCAGTGAGTGAAGGATAGTGAGAACTTCGCAAAGTGAATTTGCGTGAATAACACTCTAACAGCTGCGAACAGAACCCTGCCCAGGCAGGCAGTAAGGGAGCCGAGCGCTGTGCGATATACAGCAAGGTTTTTCAACCAGTGAGAGACTGCAAGACAGTAATTCAGGTGGTACCGCGGACATAGACTGTTCGTCCTGAGCGTTTGTTCAGGGCGGGCGGTCTTTTTTGATTTTTGGAAATACGAATTAAAGCCTTTCCCCAGATATCCCGCCCAGGACAGCACATACTGGA
Source organism: Lachnospiraceae bacterium (assembly GCA_017889125.1). Taxonomy (GTDB): domain Bacteria; phylum Bacillota; class Clostridia; order Lachnospirales; family Lachnospiraceae; genus Caccovicinus. Next base: position 3,029 of record JAGHER010000131.1, on the reverse strand, counting down.
AATCCCATTTGAAGGAGGAGCTTATGAACACATCAACGATTTACCGTGACCGAACCATTGACAAATTAGGAGAAGAGGATGTTGGAAAGACTCTGAAGGTGGCCGGATGGGTGGAGAATATCCGGGATCACGGCGGTGTATCCTTTGTGGATCTTCGGGACATGTACGGCGTGCTGCAGGTGGTCATGCGGGACACCAGTCTGCTGAAGGGCCTTGTGAAGGAGGACTGCATCAGTATTGAAGGAAAGATGGAGCACCGGGATGCGGATACCTACAATCCGAAAATTCCAACAGGAACTATCGAGCTGGAAGCCCATAAGGTAACCGTCCTGGGCCGGGTGCGCCAGACGCTGCCCTTTGAAATTATGACTTCGAAGGAAAACCGGGAGGATCTGCGGTTAAAGTACCGCTACCTTGACCTGCGCAACCGGAAGGTGAAGGAAAATATGATTTTCCGTTCCCGGGTCATCAGCTTCCTGCGCCAGAAGATGACGGAGATGGGCTTTTTGGAGATTCAGACCCCCATCCTGTGTGCATCCTCGCCGGAGGGGGCCAGAGATTATATCGTGCCTTCCCGCCGTCATAAAGGAAAATTTTACGCCCTGCCCCAGGCACCCCAGCAGTACAAGCAGCTTCTGATGGTGTCGGGCTTTGATAAATATTTTCAGATTGCCCCCTGCTTTCGGGATGAGGACGCCAGGGCCGACCGGTCGCCGGGAGAATTTTACCAGCTGGATTTTGAAATGAGCTTTGCCACTCAGGAGGATGTATTCCGGGCAGGCGAGGAGGTCCTGACGGCGGCATTTCAGAAGTTTGCCCCCGAGGGGAGCGTTGTCACCGAAGGCCCTTATCCCGTAATCAGCTATAAGCAGGCCATGCTGGAGTTCGGCACAGACAAACCGGATCTGCGGAATCCTCTGCGGATCGTGGATGTGACCGACTTTTTCCAGAAATGTACCTTCAAGCCCTTCCATAAGCGGACGGTGCGGGCCATCCGGGTTCATGCTGAGATGTCCAAGGGCTTCCATGAGAAGCTGCTCACCTACGCGGTGTCCATCGGTATGGGCGGACTGGGCTACCTGGAGGTGGGGGAGGATATGAGTTACAAAGGCCCCATTGACAAGTTTATTCCCCAGGAGCTTAAGGGAGAGATGGCCCAGATTGCCGATCTCAAACCGGGAGATACCATTTTCTTCATTGCGGATAAGGAATCGAGGGCGGCTCTTTTAGCGGGGCAGATCCGCACGGAGTTAGGAAAGCGGCTGGATCTTTGCGAGAAGAATGCCTACCGGTTCTGCTTTGTCAATGACTTCCCCATGTACGAGTATGACCAGGAGGAAAAGAAGATTGTCTTTACCCACAATCCATTTTCCATGCCCCAGGGCGGCCTGGAGGCGTTAAACACCAAGGATCCCCTGGATATTCTGGCTTATCAGTATGATATTGTGTGCAACGGTGTGGAGCTGTCCTCCGGTGCGGTGCGCAATCACGATCTGGACATTATGGTAAAGGCATTTGCCATTGCAGGCTATACGGAGGAGGAGCTGAAGGAGAAATTCGGCGCCCTTTACAGCGCATTCCAGTTCGGCGCGCCGCCTCACGCAGGAATGGCTCCTGGCGTGGACCGGATGATTATGCTTCTGCGCAATGAGGAGAACATCCGGGAAATCATTCCCTTCCCCATGAACGGAAACGCCCAGGATCTGATGTGCGGGGCGCCGGGGACGGTGACGGAGATGCAGCTGCGGGAGGTGCATATTAAGGTGCGGCAGTAGGCTTGTTCGGCTTAATTCATTGACTAGGCAGGTGCCTTATGATAAGATGAAGCTAGGACAAAGGCGGATCCAGATATGCGCTGGCAGATCATGGAGATTTGCCGCTGAACAGACAGCATGCAGGCGTTGGATGAAGACTGAAGAGGAAAGGGGACGGGAAGCTTGGCAGAAAAAGATATTACAGAAAAGATTCTTGAATCTTATAACGATGTGTTTTCTGATATTGTGAACGTCCTCTTATTTAACGGAAAAGCAGTTGTGTCAGCCGATGAGCTTGAGGATCAGGCACCGCGGGCATATTATAAATCCGATGGAAAGATCCGGGAAATGGAACGGGATGTGGCGAAACGCTGGAAGAAGGGAAATATCCGCGTTGCCTGCATTGGAATGGAGAACCAGACACAGGCGGATCCGGATATGCCGCTGCGGATTATGGGCTATGATGGCGCCGAATACCGGGCTCAGCTGCTGGCAGATCATGGAGCTTTGCACCGCTATCCTGTGGTAACCCTGGTTTTGTACTTTGGGTACAAAAAGCATTGGGATCAGCCCCTCAGCCTGAAGGAATGTTTGGAGATACCGCCGGAATTTGACCAATTCATTAATGATTATAAGGTTAATCTTTTTGAGATTGCTTATCTTACCCGGGAGCAGGTAGAGCAGTTTCAGAGTGATTTCCGGATCGTAGCGGATTATTTTGTACAGAAACGGGAAAAGGGAGATTATATCCCTGATTCCCGGGAAATTAGGCATGTACAGGAAACACTGCAGCTGCTCAGCGTAATGACCCGGGATTATCGCTTTGAGGAAGCATATCATGATGGTAAGGAAGGAGGGCTCCGAAATATGTGTGATGTGTTAGACAGAGTAGAACTTAAGGGCCGCCAGGAAGGCCGTCAGGAAGGCCGCCAGGAAGGCCGCCGGGAAGGCGAGATGAAAAAGGCCCGGGAAATGGCATGCTCTCTTTTCGATATGGGAGTGTCTGTGGAGAAAATTGCAGCAGCTGCCAGGGTAAGCATTGATGTAGTAAAGCAGTGGGTCGTTCCCAGCGGCAATGGGGCCAAGTAGAATTGGGCTGGATTCTGGAATCGCTTGAGCTGGATTCAGATTGGCGGGCGGATTAAGCGGGCAAAAAAATACAGGTAAACCAACAGCCGGAGGAAGGTGAATATTATCTTTCTCCGGTGATTTTCATTTTACGAAAAGCACAACATCCAGAAGTTATCCCCACATAACGTCTGCCTATGGTATAAT
>JAGHER010000130.1 GCA_017889125.1 Lachnospiraceae bacterium | reverse complement strand
CTCATAAGAAGCTGTCCAGTTTGGCCCGAAACTTTTCAATATCTCTGTTTTGGTCATCAAACAGGATGGTTTTCATTCCCATCTTATTAGGAATGGTCAAATTCTTTTCCGTGTTGTCAATAAACACACACTCGTCTGCGGAAACGCCAAGCTGGCGGGCGACAAAATCAAAAACCTCCCGGGAATCTTTTCCCATATGCAGCTCTGCCGAAACCGCAACGAAATCAAACCAGGGTGCCAGATTCTTTTCCCGCAAAACCGTGTTAATTCGATCTGCTTTATTATCGGTTACCATAGCGATGAAATACTTCTCTTTTAGCTGCTTTACGAGAGCAATCATCTCCTCATCCAAAGGCGTTGCGATGAAGGATTCCGTCAATACTTCGTAAGGAATCCTTTCCCCCACATCCTCGCAGAATGCTTCCCACATATCTTGATGAACGATAGAGCCGTCTAATAAAGCCTTATTGTATTTCCCGTAGCTTGCTTTAACCGTTTCTAAAGAAATTCCGCATTTTTCCGAAATATATTTTGTTATGGATGCCGAACCGGTTTTATCCACCGTCAGCACGCCGTCAAAGTCAAACAAAATTGCCTTAATCACCCGCCTGCACCTCCGCCTCATAAACCCGAATCGCAAACGATCGGTATATGCACTCTCTCGCCTCCGAAACACCATCAAATACACCGCCCTGAATCATCTGCGCCGCCAGATTTCCGATGGCCGTGGCCTCCGTGGGCCCAGCCAGAACCCGCCGCCCGGTGCAGGCCGCCGTCAGCTCATTCAGGTAATCCGCGTTGGCTCCGCCGCCTACCACATGGATGGAATCGTACCGGCATCCGGTCAGAGCCTCGATTTCCCTTGCCGTCTCCCCGTAGCACCGGGCCAGGCTGTTGTAAATCACCGCCGCAATCTCCCAGGGGCTCTGGGGCACCGGCTGGCCGCTTTCCCGGCAGGCCTCCTGCACTTCCTTAATCATACTTTCCGGAGCCAGGAAGCGTCCGTCATTGCAGTCCACCAGAGAGGGGATAGTCTCCTTTGAGGCCCGGGTGCAGATCTCCTGGTAGGAATATTTTTCCGGGAACTCCCGGCGGACAGACTGGATCATCCACAGTCCCATGATATTTTTCAGATACCGGTAACGGAAGCCGTAGCCGCCCTCATTGGTGAAATTAGCCGCCATGCTCTCCGGACTGCAGTCTGCTGCCTTCCGCTCCGTGCCCATAAGAGACCAGGTGCCGGAGCTGATGTAAAGCACATTTTCCTCATTGGAGGGAACCGCCAGCACAGCCGATCCGGTATCATGGGTAGCCGGAAGCACCACCTGGCAGGAAAATCCCACCTGCTCTTTCATCTCCGGCAGCAGCTCTCCCACCACCGTTCCCGGCATGGAAAGGGGGCCGAAAAGCTTTTCCGGAAAGCCCAGCTGCCCGATCAGCTCCTTATCCCAAGCGCCGGTCTCCGCATTCACCAGCTGGGTGGTGGTGGCATTGGTGTACTCCTGCTTTTTCACCCCGGTGAGCCGGTAATGGAAGTAATCGGGAATCATCAGGAACGTCTCCGCCTGATCAAGCACCTCCGGCTCCTTCTCTTTTACCGCCGTCAGCTGGTAAATGGTATTAAAAATCTGCTTCTGGATTCCCGTCCGGGCATACAGCTTTTCCGGAGAAATAGTCTGGTACACTACCTGATCCATGCCCTCTGTCCGGCTGTCCCGGTAGCCTGCAGTCTTTCCTAAAATACGTCCATCCTTGTCAAGCAGGACAAAATCCACTGCCCAGGTGTCGATTCCCATGCTTACCGGAATCTTCCCCGCCTCCTTACAGCGGCGCATGCCCTCCAAGATCTCGCCAAAAAGCCTCTCCATGTCCCAGCAGAGCACCCCGTCCTGAGGCTCCATGCCATTTTCAAACCGGTACATTTCTTCAATCTGAAGCTTCCCGTCCTCCATCCAGCCCAGCACATGCCGGCCGCTGGATGCACCGATATCTACAGCCAGATAATACGGTCCCATAATGCCTCCCTTCCCGCCGCCTGCCGCGGCGTCTTTTCAGGAAAACGCCGAATGAAGCGTTTCCCGGATTTGCCTTAAGATTTACCTTTATTGTAAGGCGGGAAGAGTAAAAAAATAAGGACGCAATCTTTTTAAATTTGCGTCCTTATTTGCACTTATTTATTTCTTCGTCCTGGTCTTTTCGTTTTACCAAATTCTCCCGTTCATTTTTCCTGACCTGGTCTTTTCCGATTTCGTTTCCAGGCCCACCGGAAGCCTGTCTCTCTGCTTCCTTGGCCCGCCTTATCTGCATTTTTGCTGCATTTTCCGGCTTTTTCCAGAGCCGTTCTTTCACCTACGCCCCCTGGGCCCCTTCCTTGTTTGCCCGGCGGTATTCTTTGGGCGACAGACCGTAATAGCTGCGGAATATCCGGTGGAAATAGCTGGTATTATCATACCCCACCGCGATGCTTATATCCGCCACAGACGCCCTGGTATTCAAAAGCAGATACGCCGCCTGGTTAAGCCGCTTGATCTGCAGAAGATCCTTATAGTTGCGGCCGGTCAGCTTCTTGATCATCCGGGACATCCAATATACGTCAAAGCCCAGCATATCTGACAGAGTTTTCAGCTGCCCGTCCCGGTAATTCCCGTCAATATAGCGCAGCACCTGCAGCACCAGATTCTGCTCAAAGGACTGCCCCGCCGTCTCCAGGCGCTCGGTGCAGTAGGTCAGCTGCATAAATAAAAGGCCCATGGTGGTCTGATTGATGGTCTGCTTGTCCGGCTGGTCATTTAATATGGTCCAGATCATATTCTCTACCAGATTCTGCACCGGCAGCACATCTGCCACATGGAAATGCAGGTAATTGTCATAGCGTCCGCTTTCGCACAGGCAGCCAATCAGGAAATCCCGAAGGAGATTTTCCCCCTCCCCCAGCATTTTAAAGGCTACATCAAAAAATTCCGGCAGGATAATAAAATTTACCGCCACATCCCCCTCACCAGCGGGAAGGATTTCCTGCTGAGCATTCTGATTCAGGAACAGCAGTTCCCCCTCCTTCAGCACAATGCTCCTGCCGTCAATGAGATGGCGCGTCTCCCCCCTGCACATATAGATGACTTCGATATAGTTATGGCGGTGCCGCGGAAAATGGACGAAGCGGGTGTGCGGCCGGATCTGGATCAGCTTTCCCGCATCCAGCATCTTGCGGCTGTCCACCGTTAGTCCCTCGCCTTCCATGTACCGCGACCGGTCAATATCTCCCCCTGCCAGAATTTCCTGCTCTTCCTCCGTAATCACGCTCAGCTGTCTGATTAATTCCTGATTCATGTTTTATCCCCCCGGGCCTTGCCCGGTTCCTTACGGCATTCACGCATGCACTGCGGCCCGTAAGCAGACCTTCTCTTCTGTACTTGTAAAGGCAGAGCAGCCCAGGAAAATGCCGGACTGCTCTGCCCTTTTTATTATTATCGTATCAGAAGACAAAATGTGACATGATTTTTGAAAAAATTTTTAAAACGGATAATTTTCGTATTGATTTTATAGCTGAAAAGAATGATTTTTACTTGTTGAGAGCAGTCCAACCCTTACATAAGCTGGGATTTATCGCATACAGGCATTGACAAATTTCATGGGTACGTCCATGCGTTTTGCTGCTTGTTCTGGTGTCATTCCACTATTTAAGAAACGCTTGCATACTATTTTCATGTTCTCGCCAACTTCGATAATATGTTTATCTGGGTCATAGAAACGAACAACACGCTGTCCCCATGAATGTTCTACAATAGGGTGGACATATTCAACAT
>JAGHER010000129.1 GCA_017889125.1 Lachnospiraceae bacterium | reverse complement strand
TTTACACTAACCCATCCGCAATCTCATAAATCAGCCGCTCGGAATCCTCCCATCCCAGGCAGGGGTCGGTGATGGATTTGCCGTAGCAGCCGTCGCCGATCTTCTGGGCGCCTGGCTCGATGTAGCTTTCGATCATCAGGCCCTTCACAAAGGAACGGATCTCGGAGGCGTGACGGCGGCTGTGGAGCACTTCCTTGGAAATGCGGATCTGCTCCATGTAGCGCTTGTTGGAGTTGGAATGGTTCGTGTCCACGATGCAGGCCGGGTGCTGTAAGTTCCCCCGCTCCATGTAAAGCTGGTACAGAAGCTCCAGATCCTCAAAGTGGTAGTTGGGGATGCACTGGCCGTGCTTATTTACCGCGCCGCGGAGGATGGTGTGGGTCAGGGGATTTCCGCCGGACTTTACCTCCCAGCCGCGGAAGATGAAATCATGGCTGTGCTGGGCCGCGTAAACGGAATTCAACATTACGGAAAGGTCGCCGCTGGTGGGGTTCTTCATGCCCACGGGCACGTCACAGCCGCTGGATACCAGACGGTGGTACTGGTTCTCCACCGAGCGGGCGCCTACGGCGATGTAGGACATCATATCGGAAAGGTAGCGCAGATTTTCCGGATACAGCATCTCGTCGGCGGTGGTCAGTCCCGTCTCCCGCAGGACGCGCATGTGCATGTGGCGGATGGCCAGGATACCCTCCAGCATATTGGGCTTTTTCTCCGGGTCAGGCTGATGAAGCATGCCCTTGTAGCCCTCGCCGGTGGTGCGGGGCTTGTTGGTGTAAACACGGGGAATGATGATGATCTTATCGGCAACCTTTTCCTGCACCTGGGCAAGGCGGTTGGCGTAGTCGCAGACAGAGTCCTCATTGTCCGCCGAGCAGGGGCCGATAATCAGGATGAATTTGTCACTTTCTCCGGTGAATACCTTCGCGATTTCCTGATCGCGCTTTTTCTTAATCTCCGCCAGCTCCAGGGGAAGGGGATACTGTTCCCGGATCTCGCCAGGTGTGGGGAGCTTGGTAATGAACTCGAAACCCATGGTAATAAACCTCCATAATTTGTCAACAAAATCTTAAGCAATGTAAGCCATTCGTAATTTGACCAATAGTCATTGGTCAATTATAATATAAATACAGACGGAAGGCAAGCCGATGTCTGAAAGGAAAGCAGAAACGTGTCCGAGAAGAGAAAATGCTAAGGAAACACTTCAATCAGCGTTTCTCTCAAAGAAGATTCCAGCATGAGAAGGGCACGGGATCTGCAGAAACGAAAAAAGAAAGGAAGAGAGGAGCCCATCAGGGCTTCAAAAAGAAGATAAAGGAGCGGAGAATAATGAAAAAGAAAAGTTTAATGATTGCAGCAGGACTGACGATGGCATTAGGTGCAGGGAGCGCCATGATTTCCTTTGGCGGGGCAAACCAGATCATTCGTGTGGAGGATGGCACCCGTCAGGTTGTAGAGGTTGAGAATGGCCAGCTGGTGGAAAGCTTCGGCGGAGAAGGCGATGTTGTGGCAGCGGAGCCCGATGGTACAGAAGGAAGCATTGCAGCAGATGGGAATATCCAGACGCAGCTGCAGCCAATTCGCATGTGGGGCATTATCACCTCTGTTGGCGAGGGAAGCTTTACCTTTGACAGCCAGACCGAGAACGGCTATCAGGGCGAGGTTGTGGTTCACATCGATCCGGAGCAGACTCTGATTCTGGACAGCGTTACCGGATTCCCGGCAGGCGAGGATCAGATCGTCAGCGGAAATGCCGTTACCGTATATGTAGGCCCGGCCATGACCATGAGCCTTCCTCCTCAGACCACGGCAGAGATGGTATTTGTCAATATCCCGGCTGACGGAAATATTCCTCTTCTGGTGACCGCAGAGTCCGATCTGGCGGACAATGGCCAGGGCGGCTACACCCTTACCAGTGCAGACGGCCAGACCATCACTGTTCCGGCTGACTGTGCCATCACCCCCTACCTGACCAGACAGATGGTAACCCTGCAGGATCTGACCCAGGGAAGAAAGTGTCTGGTGTGGCTGGACGGGAACGGAGCCGCAGCTAAGATTGTGCTGTTTAATGCATAATCAGCGGCGATAGATGAATTGCGAAAACAAATGCAATATAGATCAAGCAGGCCAGCGTCCCCTGGTAATTCCAGGGGACGCTGGCTTGCTTTTAGAGAAACGGAATGGCTTTGGCTATGCCGTTTTCTTTGCTGTTGATGGGTAATGGAACAGCAGTCAGCGAATGCTATTTCTCGCGAAATTTACACGGTCTTTTTTGAAACTGATTTGTCAAATGTTTTCCGAAAAGGGTATTGCTATCACGTTTGCGTGATGGGTTATGCTCAGGTATACGGGGAAAGGAAAGACCGTGATGAAAAAAACGAATGAAGTGAGCAAGCTTGCTGGAATAAGCCGAAGAACGCTGCAGTATTATGATGATGAAGGATTGATTATGGCAGAACGATCGCAGGATAATCATCGAGTATATGATGAAAAAATATTGGAGCGAATATGGCAAATTCTGATTTACAAAGAAATGGGATTTGAGTTGAAAGAAATAAAACAGCTTACACAGATTTCTGACATGGAAAAGAAGAGGTATTTTGAGCAAAGATGTGAGAAAATAAGAAACCAGATGATAAAATTACGTGTACAGATGGGGGTTATTGCCTTCATTCAAAACCAGGGAATGCCTTCGAGGCCATTGTTCTGTGATGGTGGAACGTATAAAAGCCAGATTTCGGAATTAAGGAATAAAATCAAAGAGGAATTCGGATTTTCTGAATCCCGGGAGCCTTATAAACAATAGCAGGCTTTCCGGGATTTTTGTAGTAATGACAAGTTGTATAGTAAATGATATAATTTTAACTGAAGATATTTGTATAAAAAATCTGTCAATGCAAAGGACAAGACAAAGGAATGGGGAAAACAATGAAGAAAAGAATAATTCCATTAATTATCGGTGCGGCTATCGTAGTAGCCGCTGGAGGTGCTGCTGGAGTGGCAGCAGTAGGGGAAATAGGAAAGGACAATGTAATCAGTTCTTCTCAGCTGGAAAAGGCACTGGATATCAGCCAGCTTTCTACTGCAGAGTTTATTTATAACGGGGTGGCGGAAAAATATGAGGAAGATGATCCGGAAAAGGTTATGTGTTATATATCTTATGAATCGAGTGTGAAGGTTGGCATCCAAATGCAGGATATTCAATTTAATATTGATGAAGAAAAGAAAACGGTGAAGCCAATTCTTCCGGAGATAACGGTAAATACGGTAAGTCTTGATGAGAATGCCATCAGTTACATACCAGAAGACCCAGATATTCCGATGAAGGATATAATAACACTTTGCAAAAATGATGCGATGAATGAAGCTGCTCATTCCGAAGAGCTGAGAGAGACGGCAGAGGAAAATCTAAAAGCAGTTGTTGAAGCGCTGCTGTCTCCCCTTCTTGACCATGCCGAATATACGCTTGTATGGTAATGTCATGTTAAGAAAATATGTGTAAACAGGAGGACAGATTTCAATGAAAATAAGGAAAGCGGCAGTTATTATCTTGGCAATTTGTATCAGCTGGTTGGGAGGATGTTCGGATAAGCAGGAGGATGCAGATTTTTCACACGTTCGTTCGGTGTGTGAGCTGGCAACCTTAAAATGCTATTATCATAATGTTGCAAAAGCAGAGGTTGAAGCCAGCGGACTTTTTCGGTGGCTTGGTGTGGGCTACAAAAAAATATGGACGGAGTACAGCGGAATTGTGGAGCTGGGAATTGATGTGAATAAAGTATCCATAGCAGAACCGGATGCTGATGGGGTAGTAAAAATTACTATTCCGGATGCGGAAATCCTTAGCATAGATCTGGATGAGGATTCTTTGGGAACGCCATTGACGGATACAGGATTTATGACAAAAATTACCAAAGAAGAAGAAACGGCTGCGCTGGCAAAAGCGCAGGAGGATATGGAAAAAACGGCACAAGAAAATACGGCACTTCTGGTACAGGCAAAGGAGCGTGCGAAAAACCTTATTGGAGCTTATGTGAAAAATGTTGGAGAGCAAATCGATAAAACCTATACCGTGGAATGGGTTGATAGGGAATAATCGCAAGTTCTTGACACAATTCATACAAAACCAAGATAGAAAACTTTACATTTCTTTCCTATACTAAAATTTGTCAAACAGCTCTGGAGAACCGGCAGATAAAAATTGCGGCGGAGGAAACGTTCGCTCAGGAAAAAACGCTGTCAGCATCCTCCAGAGCCCAGCTAAACGGCAAACAAAATCAGTGAAAACAAAAAGGAAAGAAGGAAATGTGATGAAGAGGAAAAGTATTGTCTCATGTATTCTGGCGGGAAGCCTGATCTTAGGCGGTGTCCAGGCCTGGGCAGCCACCGTCCACTACAATGACTCCAGCCTCACCGGCGGGGCAGAGGCCTGGAACCAGTGGGTTTCCCAGTGGGATGGGGTAGCCAATGATTACACCTACGTCTCCCTGACCCCGGGCGGCGCCGCATCGGAGTTAAACTTTGCCTGGTACAATGAAGGCACAGAGGGCACCCCGGCAGTTTATTTCGGTACTGATCCCAACAACCTGCAGACCTACAGCGGAATCTGGGACAAGGTAGATCCCAGCCTGACTAACGGGCGGGTATTCTGCAACAACTACGTGACGGTAACCGGCCTTCAGGAAAATACCACCTACTACTACTCCGTCAATAAGAGCGGCGTGGTAACGGAGCCCCAGGAATACCGGACAGGAAGCTTTTCCAATGTAAATATCCTGTATTTCGGCGATCCCCAGGTAGGTGCGTCCACCGGACAGCCCCAGGGTGAGGGAAAATTGACCAATACCTCCGGCGCAGCCAACACAGCGGCCCGCAATGACGGCTTTGCCTGGGACCGCACCTTAGACATTGCCCTGGCACAGAATCCCAATATCAACTTTGCCATTTCTGCCGGTGACCAGGTAAATAAGACCGGAAAGGCCAAGGAGGAGGAGTACGCGGCCTACCTTTCTGCCAGCGCCCTGCGCAGCCTTCCTGTAGCCACCACCATCGGCAACCACGATTCCCTGAATCCGGATTATTCCTATCATTTCAATAATCCCAATCCGACCTGGCTGGGAATGACCCAGGCAGGCGGCGATTATTATTACTCCTATGGCCCGGGCCTTTTCATCGTGCTGAATACCAACAATTACAATGTGGCCGAGCACGAGCAGACCATCCAGCAGGCCATTGCCAGCTTCCCGGACACTGCATGGCGGTTCGTGACCATCCATCAGGATATTTACGGCTCCGGCCTGGATCATTCGGACACCGACGGCATGATTTTGAGAACCCAGCTGACGCCTATCTTTGACAAGTACGATATCGATGTGGTGCTTCAGGGTCATGATCATACCTACAGCCGTTCCAAGCTTCTCTACGGCGACGGGCAGACCCACGGCTCCTATGAGTTCCGCCTCAATGAAGAGGGCGACGATTATGACTGGGACAATGCCTACAATACCGTTACCGGCCAGACGGTAGGCCTGTATCCGGAGGACGGCGACTTGGCAGGACAGGCGGCTCTGGATGCATTTGCCCAGGACAATCACTGCTATACCATCGAGAGCGCTGGACAGATGACGGTCACCGATCCCCAGGGAACTCTGTACATGACGGCAAACTCTGCTTCCGGCTCCAAATACTACGAGCTGACCACAACCCAGCAGGATTACATTGTCAACCGCAGCCAGAACTGGCTGCCCAGCTACTCCATCATTAACCTGACGGAAAATGACTTTAAGATTACTACTTACCAGATTACCGACAGCGGAAACGTGGAGACTATTGATGATACCTTTACCATTCACAAGACGGCGGTAAGATAATCGAAAGAGCAGGGAGAAACATCATGGGACAAGAAGATAGGGAACAAGAAGCGATAAGGCAAGGCATCGTGGAACAAGAAAGTGTGAGTCAGAGAGCTATGGGTCAGAGAGCTATGGAACAAGCATCTGTGGGCCGAAGCGCCATCGAACAAATTAATCATCCCGCGGTAAGAATCATTGCTGCTGCGGCAGCCCTGCTTCTGTTTATCCTTTTTGCTGTGCGGTTAAATGATGTGACCAAAACCCAGCTGGTGAACCGCACCGGTCAGACTTTTGAGACCGGTGTAGTCACCGAAATCCTTCAGGACAATATCCAGGAGGACGGAGCCAGAGTGGGACAGCAGACGGTGGTGGTGGAGATGACCAGCGGGGAGAAAAAGGGAGAGATGCTGGTTACTACCAGCAGTGCCGGATACCTTTTCGGCGCAGCCTGCACCGTGGGCATGAAGGTGATCGTCCTCCAGAGCGTGGCCGGTGACACGGTGGTTACCAGCATTTACTCCATGGACAGAACCGCAGTAATCATTGGCTTTGCCGTGCTGTATATCCTGGCTTTGTGCCTGGTAGGCGGAAAGCAGGGGATAAAGGGGGCTGCGGGGCTGATTTTCACCTTCGCTTCCATTATCTTTATCTATCTGCCTATGGTGTATCTGGGGTATTCGCCCTTCTGGACCTCGGTGCTGATCTGCGCTCTGACTACAGCGGTCACCATGTACCTGATCGGCGGAGCTTCCAGGAAAACACTCTGCGCCACGGCGGGAACCCTGGCCGGGGTAATCATTGCCGGAATCACGGCCACGGTATTTTCCCGAATGTCCGGGATCACCGGGTGGAATGTGTCCGATATCGAAAGCCTGATGACCTTATATCAGATAAACGGCATCCAGGTAGGCGGGCTTTTGTTTTCCGGCCTGCTCATCAGCGCTCTGGGCGCAGTGATGGATGTGGCCATGTCCATTTCCAGCGCCATGCAGGAGCTGTGCAGTCAGAGACCGGATATCAGCCGCATGGAATTAATGAAGGCCGGGATGCGGGTGGGGCGCGACATGATGGGAACGGATTCCAACACGCTGATTCTGGCCTTTGCCGGAAGCAGTCTGTCCATGCTGGTGCTGGACTACACCTACGATCTGCCCTTTCTGCAGATCATGAACTCCAATAATATCGGCATTGCGGTAATGCAGGGCCTGTCAGGAAGCTTCGGCATCGTCTTAAGCGTCCCCGCTACCGTGCTGCTGGCGGCCTGGAT
>JAGHER010000128.1 GCA_017889125.1 Lachnospiraceae bacterium | reverse complement strand
TGGGGATTATCGATGGGACGCTTCCCTATACCCATGAAGAGCTGGGAGTCTGTCTGAACCTGAACCGGGTTACCGTCACGCGGATTTTGAACCGGTTTGCAAAAGAAGGCTGGGTGGAGCTTCGCCAAAAACGGATTAAGGTTCTTGATCGTGAAAAGCTGCAGACGTTGATTGAGGTGGGGCGGTGAAGATGGGCACGGATTATTCCAGGTATTTCTCTGAGGTGCTGCCAGGGCTTTTCCTGGGGCGGTTTCCGAGATTTACCTGGGGACGGTTTCAGGGATTTTTCCAGGGCGGTTCCACAGCTTTTTCTGAGGCGGTTCCCGAGACTTTTTCAGGGCTTCTTTTTTCTCCTCTTTTGTGGTAAACTGGGAAAAAACAACAGTTGGATGGAAGAGAGAATATAAAAGTAAAAATATAATGAAGAAGATAGATAAGAGAAGATATAGTGGAGGCATAAAAGAAACATAATGAAGAAGGAAATCATCTTATTCGACCTTGACGGAACACTGACTGACCCGATGGAGGGGATTACCAAATCGGTGCAGTACGCGCTGCGGCATTACGGTATAGAGGAGCCGGACCTTGAGAAACTGACGCCCTTTATCGGGCCGCCTCTCCGGGACAGTTTTATGAAGTATTATGGCTTTTCAAAGGAGCAGGCCGATGAGGCGGTGTGGGTGTACCGGGAGTATTTTGCTGATAAAGGGATCTTTGAAAATCAGGAGCTTCCGGGGATTCGTGCTATGTTGGAAGAGCTTAAGGCCGCCGGAAAACAGCTTTACGTGGCCACCTCCAAGCCGGAGGTTTATGCCAGGCAGATTCTGGAGCATTTTCACCTGGATGAGTACTTTGCCTTTGTGGGCGGAGCGGATATGGGTGAGACCCGGGTGAAGAAGGGAGACGTGATTCGGTATGTGCTTGATGAGGCGGGGATAAGTGGGAGGAAAACTGCCGGAGTGGAGGCTGCTGGGACGGAAGTGTCTCTGGAGTCCATTGTTATGGTAGGCGACCGGGAGCATGATATCCTGGGGGCAAAGGAAAATGGAATCAGCAGCGTGGGTCTGCTTTTGGGCTATGGCAGCCGGGAAGAGCTTCTGGAGGCCGGGGCCGACCAGATTGCCGAGGATACCAAGGAGCTGGAGGAGATTCTTTTGGGGGAATGGGAATGAGGCTGCTGTTGTTTCTTAAATCGGGCGAAGTGGAAGGTGATATTCAATGAACAACGATTCTTTTAAAGAATATATCCGTGAGTCCGAGCCGGATAAACGGGAAAAAGGATATGCATGGCATACAGCGATTGGACTGCAGGCAGTTGACGGGCTGAAGACATCGGAATATCTGGTGCATACAGCTATCCGCAATATTGAGGGTGAGATATCTTTTGAGGAGGCAAACGCCCTTCTTCAGACCTACTATGAGGAGAACCCTGCAGGCGATGAGGAGGACCGCACCGAGGAAGCAGACAAGGTTTCGGCCAGAATTGCTGCGCTTTTATCGGAAAAGGCGTTTAGCTTTACACCGAACGAATATCTATCGATTCACAGGAAACTGTTCACCGGCATTTATTCTCATGCGGGATGTATCCGGGATTATAATATGACGAAAAAGGAATGGGTGCTTGATGGAGGAACGGTGATTTACGGCAGCGCTACGGAGCTTAAAGCAACGCTGGATTACGATTTTTCAGAAGAAAGAAGGTTCTCCTATCGCGGACTTTCCATGGATGAAATTATCCATCACCTTGCCGTATTTGTTTCAAGATTGTGGCAGATTCACGTATTCGAAGAGGGGAATACCAGAACAACGGCAGTGTTCTTTATTAAATATCTGAGAACCCTTGGTTTCGATGCGGAAAACGACATTTTTGCTGAGAATGCATGGTATTTCCGCAATGCCCTTGTGCGGGCAAATTATAATGACCTGAAAAATGGTATCCACGAGACGACAGAATTTCTGGAACTGTTTTTGCGGAATCTTCTTTTGGATGAGCATCATCCGCTCCGTAATCGGGCATTGCATATTAACGGTGCCTTGGGCGTTCTGGAGAAACGCTGATTAAATCAGCGTTTCCTCAGAACAATTCAATCCGTCCGAGCAGCAAATCGATGAGATTGCAGTGGAAAATTCCGCTGTCATCATAGAAACTATGAGGAATATCCATGCGGACAACAATTTTTTTGAAAAAGTCTTTTGTCAGCATCAAGGAAGCCAGCTCGGAAGACTCCTTTTTCGCTGTATCCATCTGGAAAGCAGATTGGATATAAAATTTTTTATCTGCATCATTTACAACAAAATCGATTTCCTTCTGCGCGTTTGCACCGCCGGTGCGGTCGGTCACAACGCCGACATCAACAGAATATCCTCTTCGCAAAAGCTCATTGTAGATGATATTTTCCATCATGTGTCCGGGATCATATTGGCGATAATTCAGCCGCGCATTGCGGAGACCGATATCCGTGTAGTAGTATTTGTTCGGATACTTGAAATAGGTCTTTCCTTTCACATCATAACGTTTTGCCATGGAAACAAGGAACGAATCAATGATGTGCTGGATATAGTTTGATACCAGGATGGGATGAACCTTTTCATTCTTTATGCTGGTCAATACATTGGAAATATTTGTAGGATTGGTCAGCGAACTGATTTGCGAGGCAAGGAAATCCAGAATATCATTTAGAATATCCTCACGCGCAATGTTGTTTCGCTCAACAATATCTTTTACATACAATTCACTGTACAGAGAGGTCAAATAATCTTTTTTATTCTTTTCCTCGTCGAATGCCAGAAGGCGCGGCATGCCGCCATACAACATATAGGTATCCAGGGCCTTTCGTTCATCACCGCCAATGTGTGTGAAAAACTCTTCAAAGGACAGAGGGAACACATGAATCTGGGTAGCCCGGCCGCGAAATTCGGTAGCGATATCCTTTGACAGTCCCTTGGAATTGCTTCCTGTCACGTAGACATCCAAATTTTTATAGGCTTTAAGCTCGTTCAGCATATCATAGATGGAAACCTCAATCCCGCCATTTTCCTTGTCAATCACTTTGGCGGTAAGCTGAACCTCATCAATGAAAAGATAGAATTTCTCTTCCTTCTTTTTTGCCACAAGGGATTCAACATACTCACAAAGCGTTATTGGATTTCTCAGTTTATAAAAACGCCGCTGATCTAATTCAATTTTTATGATATGGTCTTCCTGAATCCCCTGGGAAAGAAGATATGCATAAAACAGGTCAAAGAGCAATACCGATTTTCCGCATCTTCGGATTCCTGTGATCACCTTGACTTCTCCGTTCCACATATGATGAATCATGCGTTTTAAATAGAAATCTCGATTAATCATTACATTCACCTCGCACTTGTGTCGATTGCGTCGCTACTTTATTGTATAATATTATACTACGGATTGCACAAATTTATCAATAGAATTAAAAAACATAATAAAGTTATGACAAAAACGTCATTAATATAATGTACACTGTCGTAATCGGAAGTTTTGGAAGTACATAAATGGTAAGGATTGAAATTTTCTTGGTAAGTATTGTCTATGCGATAACCATTGACGGAGGAAAGTGAAAAAAGGCGATTAATAGACTGTTGGAATAAACTGGATAATTATAGGAAATAATGGAAGAAAATACGGTAAAAAGTGCCGAAATTACGATGATTTTCTTAAACTGGAAATTATCATAACTTCAGATTATCTCAGCCATTCTTTTTATTCATTTGACAAATAACTTCCTCGTTGCTATCATTACTTTAATATTGAATGCGCCGTTTATCCGGCGTCGGCTTTACCAAACATGAAAAGGCGAGTGAGAATATGAATGATAACAGAATTGTTTTATCGTTGCTGGTAGACAATACGGCGGGCGTTCTGGCGCGGGTGGCCGGACTCTTCAGCCGCCGTGGATATAATATCGAGAGCCTTACCGTAGGCGTGACCGCCGATCCGCGGTATTCCCGGATGACGGTAGTATCTCTTGGCGATCATGAGGTTCTGGTTCAGATCGAAAATCAGCTTCGGAAGCTGGAGGATGTGCGGGATATCAAGGAGCTTCCCGCAGGCCGTTCCGTGTACCGGGAGCTGATTATGGTGAAGGTGCGGGCAGATGCCAATCAGCGGCAGGCCGTCAGCGCTATTGCGGATATTTTCCGCGCCACCATCGTGGATGTGGGCAAGGATTCCCTGACCGTTATGCTTACCGGAGACCAGTCAAAGCTTGATGCGTTGATTAATCTTTTGGAGGATTACGAGATTCTGGAGCTTGCCAGGACGGGCCTTACCGGACTGGAGAGAGGCGCGGAGGATATCCGTTACCTTCCGTAACAGCAGTTAGCTAGAGGTTTTGCCAGAGGCGGACAGAGAGTCGTCGGCGAACTGCCTTTAACATAATACAGGGGACTGCAGGGATTTGCCTGGGTTCCCGGATACAAATTTTCATATTCCTTCAAAAAGGAAGGAAAGAAGTGGAGGAAAGTAAGATGGCTAAGATTTATTATCAGGAAGACTGCAATATGTCCCTTCTGGAGGGCAAGACCATTGCCGTTATCGGCTACGGCAGCCAGGGACATGCTCATGCGCTGAACTTAAAGGAGTCCGGCTGCAACGTTATCGTAGGCCTTTATGAGGGAAGCCGTTCCTGGGCTAAGGCTGAGGCACAGGGCTTTGAGGTTTACACCGCTGCAGAGGCTGCTAAGAAGGCAGACATCATCATGATCCTGATCAACGATGAGAAGCAGGCCAAGATGTACAAAGAAGATATCGCTCCCAATCTGGAGCCGGGAAATATGTTAATGTTCGCACACGGATTTGCCATTCACTTCGGCCAGATCGTTCCGCCTGCAGATGTAGACGTAACCATGATCGCACCGAAGGCACCGGGCCACACCGTACGCAGCGAGTATCAGAGAGGCAGAGGAACCCCATGTCTGGTAGCCGTTCATCAGGATGCTACCGGCAAGGCTTTAGAGAAGGCTCTGGCTTATGCACAGGCTATCGGCGGAGCAAGAGCTGGTGTTCTGGAGACCACCTTCCGCGTAGAGACCGAGACCGACCTTTTCGGCGAGCAGGCAGTGCTCTGCGGCGGCGTAACCGCCCTGATGAAGGCTGGATTCGAGACTCTGGTAGAGGCTGGCTATGCGCCGGAGAACGCTTATTTCGAGTGTATCCATGAGATGAAGCTGATCGTAGACCTGATTTACGAGAGCGGATTTGCCGGAATGCGTTACTCCATCTCCAATACCGCAGAGTACGGCGATTACATCACCGGACCGAAGATCGTAACCGACGAGACCAAGAAGGCCATGAAGAAGATCCTGTCCGATATCCAGGACGGCTCCTTCGCCAAGGAGTGGCTGTTAGAGAACCAGGTAGGCTGCCCGCACTTCAATGCTATGAAGAAGAGAGAAGCCGATCATCCCTTAGAGAAGGTTGGCGCCGAGCTGCGTAAGCTGTACAGCTGGAATGACGGCGACAAGCTGATTAACAACTAAGGAAATTCGGATAGTGGAAATATTGTCCTGAGGAAATAGGACAAATACGGCGCCCCGCCGGAGATGCTTTTGGCATCAGGCGGGGCGCCATGTTTGTCTGTGCTGACACTGAAAAATAATTTCAACAGCTTCCATTGATTTTTCGGCCTTTCTGCGTATAATAGAAGTAGGGAAATCCCTACTTTTTATATCTTCAGAAAGGTGGTGTAAAACCATGTTAGCAAAGGCATTTGTAGACAATGCAAAGGTCATGGCAAAAGGACAGATCACAATCCCGAAGGATGTCCGAGATGTCCTCGGTGTGGCAAGCGGCGACAGGGTTACTTTCGTGGTGGAAGGAAATACTGTCCGTATTGTCAATTCTGCTGTGTA
>JAGHER010000127.1 GCA_017889125.1 Lachnospiraceae bacterium | reverse complement strand
TTTCCGATGCTGCCAGACAGCAAAAATGTGAGGTTTGTCAAAGGGAAAAGAAAAAGTTTGTAAAATATCGATTTACCTCTTTACAAAAGTCACTTCATAACAGGGAAACGCTGATTAAAGCGTTTCCCGTGCCGGATTTGCGCTGCGAAGCAGCAATTTCCCTTGCAAATCCGTGCACATCCACCGGAGGGGCTAAGGAAACGGTGATTTAATCAGCGTTTCCTTAGGCATTAGCAGGAATAACCCATGCACAGGAAAGCCGGTGGATCTCTCTTTTCAGCATCTCTGCGGGGGCCCCATCCGTCACCTTCTCATCCTCATGCCCCAGCCGTTCTCCCACCAGCACCCGCGCCCTCTGCTGTCCTGCCTCCAGAAGCTTCTCACAAAGCAGATGGAGGCTTTCACTGCCATCCAGAAGGAGGAACCGGTCCCGGCCATCCCTGAGGGACCAATCCTCCGCCCCGGAGAGGGTTCTGCCGTGAAGACTGATTATCTCTGCATTCTCCCAGGGCCTTCCCACCAGAGCCGACATGGCCGAAAGAGAGGAAATACCCGGGATCAGCCGACAGCAAAGATTTCCTTTCTGCGCCTGCACCGCCTCCCACATTCCATTGGCTCCGCTGTAAAATCCCACATCACCAGAAAAAAGAATAACAGGCCTGCGGATTTCCTCATGGCTCTCCAGCCAGGAAATCATCTCCTGGGGCTCGTAACTGATAAAAATTGCCTTTTTCGCCCTTTCCTCCGGCAAAAAGTGCCGGCAGACTGCCAGACCGCTCTCCACCATGCGCCTGGCACCAAGAATGGCATCGCTTTCCAGGATACTGCAGATCGCCTCCCAGGTCATCTGCCCTATTCCGCCGGTGCCGATTCCCGCCAAAGTCACGGTAACGTTCTTCCCTTCCGCCTTTTGCGCATCTGGCTGCGGCCTGTCCCAAGATTCCTTCATCCACAGCTTCATTTCCTCCAGGTCTTTCCCGCTCTCTTTTACCGGCCGTCCGACTACGATTACCTGACAGCCAGCATCTGCGGCACCTGCAAGCTTCTCGAAAAATCCTCCCGCATGGCCAGACTCCTTTGTTACCATACAGGTAATTCCCAGGCTGGTCAGCATTGCCCGGTTTAACTCCCGGGAAAAGGGGCCCTGCATGGCAATAATATGGCTTCCCTTCCAGCCAAATCCCAGGCAGGCATCAATTCCTTCCCGGGAAGGAAGTACCCGAACGTAAAGCCTCTCCTGGTAATCTGGAATCTGCGTGTAGGCCGCTAACTCCTTGCTGCCGGTGGTGATCAGGGCCTTTTGCCCTTCATCTTTTTCCAAAAATTTAGCCAGCACCTGGACGGCTTCTTCTAAGGTTGATGCCCGAAGAATATTCCCGCCATTTTCCCCTTTTCCTGTCTCCCGGACAAGCCTTTCATAAGGAATATCCGCCTGCTGACAAGCCCAGACGGCGTTTTCTGAGATTTCTCTGGCGTAAGGATGAGTAGCATCCGCCAGTGCGATGATTCCCTCCTCCCTGATCCAGGAAAGAAGAGCTTCTTTCTCCATGCGGCCCACATGCACCTTAAGGAGCGGTGATACGGGCAAAAGCTCCTCGCCATATGCCGTAGCCACGGACACCGCCGCCGGGATGCCGCTCTCCCGGCAGAAATCGGCCAGAAGCCGCCCTTCACTTGTCCCTCCAAGAATTCCAATTACGCCATTCGGCCCCATCCCTTTTTCCTCCTGCTCTCTCCTTTGCTTTCCCTGCTGCGCTTTTCCCGCTTCTCGCCTGTTCTTTCCCGCTCTCTCGCCTGCACTTTTTCCCGCTTTCACGCCTGCTCTTTCCCGCTCTCTCGCCTGCACTTTTCCGACTCCTGCCTGCGCTTTTCCCGCTCTCTCGCCTGCGCTTTCCCGGCTATTCCTGCCTACCCTTCCCGTCAGTCTCCGAGAGCCGGTAGCCCCGGGGCGTTACCATCCACTGCCCAATCTTCCTGGTCTGGGAATTTCCAATAAACACAGTGGTAAACATATCCACAGTGCGCCCGGACAGCTCTCCCAGAGACAAAATCTCCGCCTGCTGTCCTTCCCTCCCGATCTGCGACGCGATGCCGCAGACGGTCTCTGGCGAGCGGCATTCCAGCAGAATCTCACAGGCCATATGCAGGTAGCCCTGGCGCTTCCGGCTGGATGGATTGTAAATGCACACAGCAAAATCTCCCTCTGCCGCCGCCCGCAGCCGCTTTTTTATGGTTTCCATGGGCGTCAGCAGGTCGCTTAAGCTGATTACCGCAAAATCGTGGGTCAAAGGCGCCCCAAGAAGAGCGCCGCCGGAAAAGGCTGCTGTCACTCCCGGGACAATCTGCACCTTCACTCCCTGCCAGCTTCCCTGCTCCAAAAGCTCCAGAATCAACCCGGCCATGCCGTAAACACTGCTGTCTCCGCTGCACACCATGGCGGTGTCCGTTCCTGCCGCCGCCCGGTCCAGGGCCATACGGCACCGCTCTTCCTCCCGGCGCATAGGCGTTGTCACATACTCCTTGTCCGGAAAATGGTTCCGAATCAAATCCACATACACCGTATATCCCACGATAACCGGGCAATGGCGAAGCGCCTGTTCCGCTTCAATAGTCATGGATTCGTACGCCCCTGGACCGATACCTACTATATATAATACTGCCATTTTCTCTGCCGCATCCCTTCCTGCTTATTATTTTTCCTTCCGGCTTTACTCCCTGCTTCCGCATTTTTCCTCGCGTTTCAGTTCTAAATCATATCTCTCTTTCCCGTTTCCATCTTCTTATCCCGCTCCGCCCGGCGAAACTCTGTCTCAAATTCCGGTGCGTAAAGGCAGGAGCGAAGGTAGCCGCTCTGGGAAACCGCCTGTCCCACCACAATCAATGCGGTCTTGCGGATTTTTTCCTCTTCAGCCCGCCGCGCAAGATCCTTTACGGAGCACCGGATAATCTTTTCCTCCGGCCAGGTAGCCTTGTACACAATAGCCGCCGGGGTCTCCGGCCCGTATCCTCCTGCCAGAAGCTCCTCTGTCAGCTGCTTTAGCATACCGGTGCTCAAAAAGATCACCATAGTCGCCTGATGCGCCGCAAAGGAACGGATGCTCTCCCGCTCCGGCACCGGCGTTCGCCCGGCCATACGGGTAATCACCACACTTTGGGACACCTCAGGGAGGGTATATTCCATTTCCAGAGACGCCGCCGCGCCGCAGAAGGAGCTGACTCCCGGGCAGATTTCATAAGGAATGCTCCGCCGGTCCATCCAGTCCATCTGCTCCCGGATAGCGCCGTAAATGCAGGGATCTCCTGTGTGAAGCCGCACGGTGCACAGGCCCGCATTCTCCGCCTTTTCCATCTCGTCAATTACCTGCTCCAGCGTCATTTCCGCACTGTTTAGTATCCGGCAGCCCTCTTTCGTCTCCGTCAAAAGTTCCGGGTTTACCAGGGAACCGGCATAAATCACCAGGTCTGCCACCTGCAGAAGGCGAAGCCCCCGCAGCGTAATCAGATCCTTAGCCCCTGGCCCTGCTCCTACAATATAAACCATACCCTACTCTTCCTTTCTCTCCCGTTCCTCTGACAGGATAAGCTTCTCTCCCACAATAAAAAGCGAATAATATCCCGCGTCCTCCCGGATTTCCCCGGCACTTCGGTACAATTCTTCCCCCTCCATGCCGCACCGCCTTACCCCCTGCACAGGGAGGCCTTTTTCCTCCAGAAGCTTCTTTACCGCTCCCAGCCTGCTGCCGGTTTTCATCAGCACCTTTACCCCCGGAAGAGAAAGTCCTTCTTCAATCTGATAAGATGCCGGAAGGATATGCAGTTCCTGGCTGCCGCTTGCCAGACTGATGTCCAGCCTTGCTGCCGCCGCACAAAAGGAAGGCACGCCGCTGATTAAGCTTCCCCGGCCCCCCATCTCCTTCACTCTCCGGTACAAATACCAGCAGGTAGAATAAACCGAAACATCGCCCAATGTCAGAAGAGCCACCGTCTTTCCCTTCTGCATTTCCGCAAAAATCCGACGTGCGCCCTCACTGTGGCTTTTTTCCAGAATCTGTGGATTCTTTGTCATGGGCATGGGAATCAGCAGAATTTCCTTTCCCTCTGCCTCCGGCACCGCCTGGCAGACAATCTGGTAGGCCACACAATTCTCCTTTTTCTCATGGGGCAGCGCCAGCACCTGGGCCTGGCGGATTACCCGCGCAGCCTTTAATGTCATCAGCTCCGGATCGCCAGGGCCCACGCTGACACCGTAGAGAATTCCTTCCTCCTGGGGCAATTTTTCTTCCATATCCTGTATTCTCCTTCTATAAGCATAGGGTCTCCGCAGACGGCTCCCTTTCATTATTTCGTCATTCCATCATTCCAACATTTCATTATTCCATCATCTCATCAGCTACAGCATTTCATCAACTGCAGCATTTCATCAGCCGCAGAATCTCCTCTGCGCCTTCCGTCTGACCCAGAGTCCCCCGCTCATTGGTAAAGAGCAGCACTTCCACCTGGAGGCTTTCGCCAGCCCGCCGCCTCACATGTCTGGCAATCTGCTCCATCACCCTTTCCATCACGGCTTCCCGAAGCCCTGCCTCCTCCTCCAGGACAGCCAATGCTTCATCCACCGCAATGCAGGAAATGATTCGGGAAATCCGCTCCATTCCAGCGCCGCAGGCTCCCGCCCAGGCCGCCAGGCACTCCATCCGGCCATCTGCCGCTGAGGAATGGGTATTCATAATTCCCGCCGCCAGCTTCACCAGCTTTCCGCCGTGCCCCACCAAAAGAAGGCGTTTAAATCCATACTGGACAGTCAGGTCAATAGTCTCGCCGATGAAATTGCTGCACTTTACTGCCCTTTCTGCCGAAAGGCCAAGCTGCTCCTCCAGGAAGCTTCTGCCGTAATTTCCCGGCGTCACCAGAAGATTTTCCTGTCCCTCCTCCGCCCTTTGACGGATTTCCAGACGGATGGTCTCAATCAGGGCCGTCTGGCTCATGGGCTCTACGATGCCGCTGGTTCCCAGAATCGAGATCCCTCCCTGGATTCCCAGACGGGGATTAAAGGTTTTTTCTGCCAGGCTTACCCCCTCAGGGGCAGAAATGGTAATCCACACATTCCCGGACTCACCGGCCTGCCGCAGTGCTTCCGCCGTCTGTTCAAAGATCATCTGCCGTGGCACCGGATTAATGGCCCACATGCCCGGCGGGCAGCTTAAGCCTGCCCGGGTCACCATGCCGATGCCCTGGCCGCCCTTCAGATACAAATGAATATCCTCATCCTGATACGTATACCAGGGGCCATCCTCTTTGGCAGCTGTACAATCCCTTTCCCGCTTCCTAGAAACCCGTGCCTGCACCAGGATTCCATTCGTCACATCCGGGTCATCTCCTGCATCCTTTCGCACAGCGCAGGCCGCCCAGCCTTCGCCCTGGCTATGGCTGCAAACAGGGATAGCCAGCCGGATTCCTCCCGGTGTCAGAAGCTTCACCTGCTCCAGCCTTTCCTGCCTAAGCAGAAGGGCCGCTGCGGCGGCAGATGCAGCGGCAGCGCAGGTTCCCGTGGTAATTCCTTTCCGCAGGCGCTGGCCGCCGGAATAAGTATAGAATGTATCATTAGTATCGGACTTAATTTCCCTTTGAGGGGTCTGTCCGGCATCTGCCTGCTCCGCATCTCTTTCCGGCTTTGCCGCCTCCTCATCCCATTTCACCCTCCAGGGCCGCAGAGCTGCCGCAAAGGTCATGCCAGACCGCCGCTGTTTTTTCACTGCAAGATCTCCGCCGCTGGCCAGCACTGCCGCCCGCTCACACACATTTCCCACGCCTACAGTCTGCTCTACAAAATCCGAATGAGAAAACTCTCCTGCCGCGTTTTTCAGTTCATCTGCCGAATAGGAAATCAGCCTCCATCCCATCTCCTCACACAGAGACAGGATGGCCGGTTCATGGCTTTTGATCTCGATGGTGGCGATGGCTTCTACTGCCTCCGGCCAGATTTTCGCTTCCTCAAGGCAGTCCATCACCTGTTCTTTTAATTCCTTTATGCCAATGCCCTTCCTGCATCCGATTCCCACCGTCACCAGACGGGGCACCAGGCACAGCGTCACGGGGGCACCAGCATTATCCTTTTCCGCTTCCTTTTCGCTATCTTTTTCTGCTTTTCCTTTTGTTCTAAACACGCTGATTACCAGGCGGCTTCTCCCGCCAGCAGTTCTCGTAAGTCCCCGGGGAAGCTGTCCTTCCTGCGCAAAGTCACAGCTCACCTCCACCGGAAGTCCCGCCAGAATATCTGCCGACACCTGCTTTGCCGCCTGCCGGTCGGAAATCCACAAACCATTTTCCCGGGCAAAAACATCAACAGCAAAGCAGCCCTCCACATCTGTCGCCGTGGTAATGGCAGCCCTGCCTCCGGTGATGGCTGCCAGTTTGACCGCCAATGCATTGGCCCCACCCCAGTGGCCGGAAAGCACCGGAATAGCAAACCGGCCCTGCTCATCCATCACCACCAGAGGCGGGTCCTTAAATTTATCCCGGATCCAGGGCGCAGCAGCCCGGACGGCAATCCCGGCAGCGCCGATTACCAGGATGCCGCCGGATTTCTGAAAGGCCTCACCCATCCATTCTGTCAGGGAAGTCGGCATCTCTTTAATACGCTCATTCTCCGGCCATGGGCCGCTGCCCTTTTTCCATAGGGAGATAGGGATACTCTCCCGGCTGAGTTTATCTGCAATCCGTACCAGAAGCTTTGCTCCCGCAGCGGTAAAGCACACCGCCCAGATGGACATTCCTTCCGGCACTCCTTCCACCCTTTTTTCCAGCGTCATTTCCGGCACTTTTCCGGATATCTCACCCATCTTTTCCGCACACCTCCCAGCCAGCCTTTTTCCGCGTCATTTCCCGCTTACTAAAATCCTCTTTATTCTACACGAAACCGGAAAACTTTTCCACTATTTTGTGCAGAGCTGATTTCCACACTACTCCTGCTTGGAAAAATAGTCAATTTTGATTTCCAGCAATTTTACTGCATCCGCAAGTTCCTGCTGCTTTTTGTCCAGATATTGATGATGCTCCTTCAAAATATTTACCCGCTCTGCCGCAGGCATATGCGCCCGAAGGGAATCAAAAAAGCTGCGGATTTCCGTAATGGAAAGGCTGCAGGCCCTAAGGCACTTGATTAAATTGATTTGCTGCAAATTGTAATCGTTGTACAGTCTCTGACCGTTCTCGTTTCTTGCAATATCCGTCAGGATGCCGCTTTCCTCGTAATAACGCAGGGTATGGGCCGGCAGATCCATCTTTTTGGATACCTCTTTCATCGAATACATTTTCTTCTCCCCTTTTTCTTTTTGCATTGTACAAAACGTGAGTATCCCACAAAGCGTTTTTAATCAGGCACGCCGTTCTCCATCTTCTTCATGGAAAAGTGTGCGCTTGGCGCACACTCGCGCCGGAGCGCGGCTGCGACAGCAGCCATATTCCTTTGCGCTCAAGTGTACTTTAGCATATATAATCATTTCCGTCAAAGCACAATGCAAAGGAGCCGATAAAATAAATGGAAAACACAAAAAATCCCTTAGAATCCAAATCTGTTGTCCAGCTATTATTGACCTATTCTGTTCCGGCAATTATTTCCACATTGATTAATTCTGTCTACAACATCGTAGACCAAATTTTTATCGGCCAATCTGTTGGCTATTTAGGCAATGCGGCAACAACCGTCGCCTATCCCATTATGACAATAATTGCTGCTTATGGGGGCATGCTTGGCGCTGGCGGAAGTGCCTATGCCGCGATTCGTATGGGTGAAGGACGGAAAGAGGAATCCTAATTGCTGTTTTCGGCATGATTTTTCTCACGCCAATCGTCAAGCTGTTTGGAGCAAAGGACGCTTCTGTTCTGTCATATGCCAAGGATTATGTATCGGTTATTCTCATCGGAACGCCTTTTAATGTTTTAGCCATGTCTATTTCCAATTTAGTAAGGGTAGATGGACACCCGCGGCTCTCCATGTACGGAATGATGATCGGAGCTGCGCCGCATACAAAAGGTGTTTTCTTTAGGGATTTCCACAGGGATTACCCAGGCCGCCTCAGCCGCTATGCAGCTGGTAATCAATAACTCTCTTGTTTATTACGGCAATCAAAGCCCCATTGGCGGGGATATGGCTCTTAGTGCTATGGGAATTACTGTAAAAATCGGGATAATCATAACTGCTTTCGGCGTTGGAATCGGCATAGGTTCACAGCCGATTATTGGCTATAATGTAGGCGCCAAAAAGTACAGCCGTGTAAAACGTACCTATACGGCCGCAGTAATCTTATCCTCTTCTCTGATTTTTGTCTTTTGGGGAATCTGCCAGTTTATGGCTAATTAGATGTAATCAAGAGAAAGGAAAAGCACAATCCAGACGGAACCGGCGGTTGTGTCAAGAAATGTTTGTGAGTTAGCAAGAATTTTGATATAATGGGAACAGGAACCCCAGAGTCGGGAGAAAGGCAGGAGGATATATGCACATAAGCTATAAACCCCTCTGGCATACGCTGGTTGAGCGCAACATGAGGAAAGAGGACTTGCGAATTGCCGCCAGTCTTACCACAAATATGATTGCCAATATGGGTAAAGGTAAGAACATTAGCATGGAAACACTGGTTCGTATCTGCGAAGCCCTGAATTGTGGTATTTTGGATGTAATTGAGTTAGAACAGGACACTAACAACACTGATAAAGAATAAGTTGAGTTGCATTTGCTTAAATAGGTGTTCCAAATCCTCAATGCAACGCTGATTTTCGGAACAGCAACGCAAAGTTGACACAGTTTAAGGGGCTGTTGGTAGTACGCAACTGACCTGTTGTGATATTCTGAACATGGAGGTGATAAGAGTGGAAATATCAGAGCGGCTCCAAGAACTGCGAAAAAG
This sequence comes from Lachnospiraceae bacterium, assembly GCA_017889125.1. Lineage (GTDB taxonomy): Bacteria > Bacillota > Clostridia > Lachnospirales > Lachnospiraceae > Caccovicinus. Next base: position 286 of record JAGHER010000127.1, on the reverse strand, counting down.
AGCAGGTTATTCACAGGAGCAAGTAGCTGAAATGCTGGGGCTTTCCAGACAGGCCATTTCAAAATGGGAAAGTGGTCAGGGAAAACCCGAAATTGATAATGTAATCAAAATGACAGAAATTTACAATGTGAGTTCAGATTATATCTTGTTAGGCACTGAGCATAAGACCATTACGCCAATGCCGGAGAAGAAAAATCTTAGTAAAGAGTACCGGAGGGCAATAGGTATTATTGCGATTGTAGGTGCTACGGCTATTATTACCGTATTATTCATCACAGCATTATGG
>JAGHER010000126.1 GCA_017889125.1 Lachnospiraceae bacterium | reverse complement strand
GGATGGCTGCCCTGGCCGTGAATCTCTTCACCGACAGCTACATATTTATCCTGATTTCCATGTTCCTGGCCCTGGGGGCCTCCACCCTGCTAAACACCACCATCAACATCCTCACCCCCATGGTCTGTGCAGGCTACGCGGGACTGATGGTCAATGTGTTCTTCTTTATCCAGGGAATCGGCACCAGCGGCAGCCAGCTGCTTTTAGGCCGCTACGCCTTCAGTTATTCCGGATGGAAGATGATTAATCTGGCGCTTCTGGTTATCGGAATTCTGGCGGTGCTGCTGTTTCTTAATGTAAAGCTTCCCGGGTGGAAGGAGATTGCCGAGGCACGGGAGGAGAAGGAAGCCGGGAAAGCCGAGGACAGGAAGGCGGCTGACTCCGCACCCGCAAAGGCCCCCGCTGCCTCCATGTTCTGGCTGCTGGCGGCTATGCTGGGCTGCTACTTTATCGGCGAGCACGGCATCATGAACTGGTTCCTCTCCTACTGCATCTCCGCCTTTTCCATGGATTCGGAGCGTGCCTCCCTGTGCCTGTCCATCTTCTGGGGCGGCATGACCATCGGGCGGCTGGTATTTGCCCCTGCGGTGCAGAAGCTGGGCACCATTAAGAGCATCCGGATTTTCGGCGGCGCGGGAACCCTGCTCTTTGGCGCAGGTATCCTCCTTGGCGCTTCCGGGATTTACCTGGTGGGGATCTCCGGCTTTGCCATCTCCGTGCTCTACCCCACCATCATCCTGTTCTTCCAGGAGCTGTATCCGGCTTCCGTGGCAGCCACCCGCACCGGCGCGATTATCAGCGTGGCCACCATTGCCGATATTTTGTTTAATCTGCTCTTTGGATTTCTCTGCGGGTCGCTGGGCTACCGGACAAGCTTTTTGATTCTTCCGGTGTGTATGGTGTGCTTCTATGTGATTTATCTGGGGGTTGCGGGGAAAGCCAAACAGGGAGCTAAGGCCTAAGAGGTAGATTTTCCCTCGTAGATTTCCCTACGCAAATTTCCTTCTCAAATTCCCCCTCACAAAGAAGATCCTGCGAAAAAAGGGTGTCGCACATCCACCAACACCTCTAAGGAAACGCTGAGTGATTCAACGTTTCCTTAGAGGTGCTTTTAATTGTTGACCGTAAAAATGTAGGTGCAGAACAAAAGCAGTTAAGGCTTTTCTTTGCACCTACATTATAAAATCCGTATTTACTGGGGTTGATAAACATCGATTTTCTTTATTCTACTTCAATCAAGTCTGTTTAAAAGAACCGCAGCAATTTTAAATACTTTACCTGTTCACGCTCAGAATACCTTTCTCCAAACAGTCGGAACCGGTTGTGGTCATTCTGGTAAAATTTCAGGAGCGCCGGATTATCCTCACATTCCAGGAACACTACTCCACCACCAATGTGCCTCTGAACACGCTCCAACACATCAAAAGCCATATCCATCAGCTCATCGCCGCTAATAGAATGTCCGCCATCCACGCCATAATTTTTTCCAAACTGTGCGATCAGATACGCTGAAACACTGTAGGCCTGGATAGACTCATCCATCCTTGCATGCATCTCCAGCTTCTTTCGGCTGGTCTTGCTCAACACCCGCCCATCCACACTGGAAGGCTTGTGTGTCAGTGTAAAGTAGGCAACCAGCCGTGCATCACCATCAAATACCAGATGCGTGATCGACATCTTTCTTTTCGCAAACTCAATCGCATTGTTATGTATGAAATGCTCGATCTCCAGATTCATGGGACATGAAAAATCGAAGAGGATGCTGCTCAATTCATCCTCTCCAATCGTTTCAAGCATATCCAATATATTGATTACCGTATATCCACTCACTTGTCCTGTTTCCTCTTAGCCAAAAATGCTTTTATCGCGGCATGGTCAGTCAAAGGAGGCTTTACCGGCGCAACAGGCGTTCTTTTCGGGTCATGAGCCGAAGCGTCCAACGCTGCAACAAAAGCTTCTGCGGTTTTCTTGTCTGTTATATTGAAATTTGCAAAAATGCTTGACGTTGCCATCCTGACACCTCCTAGCTGTAAATGGTTCCTTCATTTTCGTCATAGCGCACTTTCTTATGCACTTTTATTATATGCAAATTCCGAGAAAATAGCAACACAGCCTATCATGAACTTTTTCTGAATTTTTTATGATTTTTTCCTCTCATAACTCCAATCCACAAATTCCCCGCAGAAATCCCCCTGAACATAAATCCCCACGGTAGCTCCGGTAAACCGCTTGCCCTTCTTCAGTCCCTCGCTGCTCAAATAGGAAGTGTCCTCGATTTCCGCCGTAATATGGAATCCATCTCCTCTGTTCCAGAAAAAGCCCCGCTTCAGATAATCTGTACTCACCTTCAGCGACAGGACATCTCCTTCCCGGATCTCACTGGACTCCAGTGGGCAAAGGGTTTCCTGCCGGTATCCATCTCCCACATATTCCGCCAAAAGCACCTGGAAGCTTCCATCGGATAAGGCAATGCCATATTTAATGTAGCTGTTTTCATCATAATAGCAGGTCAGACCGAGGCTTTCCCCTTCTTTCATGGCCGGTACGTGGAAGGTACAGACAGCATCAAAGCAGAAGGCGTCCTGCCGCTCAACGAGAATACTTCTGCAGGAAAGGGAATTCAGATCCTCTCTCGTTCCCGTCAGAAAACAGTGGTTATCCTGCACACAGATTTTCTCACCAGAAAGAGGCCTTGGCGTCATCCAGCAGCGTCCCCTCCACAGGGGATATCCGCCCTGGCAGGCTGGGATTTCCTCTTCCTGTTCCAATGGAAAGAAGCCCTGCTCCTGTTCTGGCGAAATTGGGGGTTCGAACTCTTCAGGCGAATGGGAACGCTGTATCTTCTCCGGCAAAAGTGACGGAAATGGCCGTCTAAGCTGTGCCGCAGGCCGTCTCCTGTTCCCCGCCACCGGCCATCCATCTTCCGTCCAGTACATCGGGGCCAAAAAGGTCTCTCTTCCCAGCATCCCGTAACGGCCATCAATCATGCGAAGGCCAAGATACACCAGATACCACCGGCCATCCGGAAGCTGGAATGGTTTTCCATGACCGCAACACTGGGTCAGCGCCGTCTCATCCTCCTGCTTAAGGATGGGATTATAGGGACAGGCCTCGTAAGGGCCCGTCATTTCCTTTGACCGTGCCACCGTGATGCGATGCCCTCGGCCTGTGCCGCCCTCAGCCAGAAACAGGTAGTAATATTCCCCGTGTTTCAGCATATGGGGCCCCTCCGGTTTTCTCCGGCAGTCCCCATACCAAAGCATAACCGGCTCGGAAATAACCGATCGGCAGTCGCGGCTCAGCTCCACCAGCCGGGCGCCCTTATTAATCAGCATAAATTTGCGCCCATCCTCATGATGGAAAATAGATGGATCAATGCCGTCAATATCTAGAAACACCGGCTCATCGTAAGGCCCTTCCGGCTTATCCGATGAGGTCACCATCTGCAGGCGCCGTTTCTCCATATCGTCATTTCCCCGCAGGGTAGCCGTAATGAAGAATCTTCCCTCACTGTAGGAAATATCCGGCGCCCAGTATCCTCTTCCGCCGCACAGTTCATCAAGACGGGCATATTCCGGGTTGGTGATGGCATAGCCGATGATTTTCCAGCTGACCAAATCCCGGGAGTGGGATATGGGAATGCAGGGAAAGAAGGCAAAGGAGGAGTTGACCATATAATAGTCCTCTCCCACCCGCACGATAGACGGGTCAGGAAAAAATCCCTGCCGGATGGGGTTATGTATGCTTTCCTCATAGGCAAAGCCTGCCCGCTGGGCAAAGTAACCCGCAATCTCCTTCTGGCCGCTTTCCACCGCCATTTCCATCGCTAGATCCCACGGCGTCTTTCCCTGGAAGTTTTCCGCCATCGCATCTAAGCCGCAGCGCTCTGCAAGATAACGAACCGCCTCCAAGTTTCCAGAAAGCACGGCGTGGGCAAGGAGGCTGTTGCCGTCCGCATCTTTTTCCGTCAGGTCTGCCACAGGATTTTCAATCTGCGCTTTCATCCGCTGAAAATCCCCGGAAGCCGCTATTTGAAATAAAGAAGCCGTGTTTGTGCGCAGCTTCGCATCCATATCCGCCCGCAGCCCTACATGCTTCTCCGAGGCCATCTCTATATCCACCCTAGCACCCATCTCCTCAGCCATCACACACACTCCTCTCCATCAACCCCGGCATTCCTTTTACCAACCCTTATCCAATCTCACCTTTTATTTTGCCACGCCGCGCTGAATCCCATGCTCCTCAAATACGGAGGCAAGGATCTTCTCCTTCTCCACAGACAGAGCGCCGGTGGGGCAGACCTGGAAGCAGTAGCCGCAGCCAATGCACTTGTCCGTCTTTACTGCCGCCTTTTCCTTCATCTCAATGCCCTGATGCCAGCAGACATCTACGCATCGTCCGCAGCCGATACACTTCTCCTTCACCTGAGCCTGCTGATAAGCATCTGCCAGGCGGTTCTGCCTTTCCAGAGCAAAGGACGGCTCCATCTGGAACAGCTTCAGCGCATCGCCGCAGAGACTGTCCATATTTTCATATCCGTTTTCATCCATAAACCGGTCAAAATCGCGGATAAGCTTTGCGCAATAGCCCACGCCTCCGGCACAGGCAGCCGCTCCCAGCTGGACAGCCTGGCTTCCCGCCATCACCATCCGCACGGCCTGGTCATAGCTGAACACACCGCCGCCGCCATACATGGGGATGGTCAACCCATTTGTTCTAGCCTCTGCCAGCGCATAGCAGACTAAGGGCGTAGCCTGGGTTCCGCCATAGCCTGCGCCGGGACGGGCCTGTGTAGTTCTCCAGTCTAAGTCAAAGCAGAAGCCCTTCCATCTGGCTGTGGGGCCTGCCGCCGCTGCTCCTGCTGCCTGGGCGATACGGATGGAAGTCAGCACATCGCAGGACTCGATGGCCAGCTTGGCCATAATCGGTATATCCGGAACGGCCTTCTTCATCAGCTCAATGCAATGGCGCAGAAGCTGGTGGTAGTCGTAAATCCGATCCTTAGCCACAGCCACGCCCGGCGTATTAAAATGCAGCTCGATGGCATCGGCTCCCGCCCGCTTAAGCTCTTTTGCCTGGTTCACCCAGTCCTTTTCCCAGCTTCCGCCGCCGGAAATATCGCTGTAGTGTCCCACGGATACCCAAAGCTTAATGTCCTGATCCATCTCCTTTTTGATGGTCTCCACCTCTTCGCAGTACTGCTCCAGGGTATTGATGCTGTCCTTAATCTGCCGTCCTACTGCATGGCTGTGAACACTCATCTTCCCTGAAAACATGGCGCTGCTGTCCGGCCCGATGTAACTGCCGCCGCCTGCTCCGTGTCCAAAGTTCCGAAGTACGATGGCACCCGGCCGCATGGCTGCCGTCTTTAACACATTCTTTGCCCCCTGGGTGGCCGGACTGGATGCCACCACAAACGGATTGATCATATCAAATTCCTTCACATATAAATCTGCCATATCTTTCCATCCCCTTTCTTATCTTTCCGGTTATTCTCTAATTCACCGATTTTCCTTCAGCTCCCCAGATGCCCTTCAGCTTCACAGCTGCCTTCTTCCTACCGTTCCGCCCCGGCTAGCTTCAAAATCTCATGAAGCACACCCGCATCCTCCAAAAACTGCTCCTCAGTATTATTCATCACAAATTCCAAAAGCCCGTACCTTCGTTCCGAAAGATCCACATGCCGCAAATAATTCAGCCATTCTTCCACGCCTTCCTGCAGAGGACGGCGGGTGCCTTCCTTCCAATAATAAATGTGCAGGTTCAGCAGCCGTCCACCCAAAAGATCCAGTCCTTCGCACCGCTCTTCCTGAGAGAGGGCCACGGTGGGCTGCCAGAGGCAGTAAAGATTTTCGCTGTTTACCTCTTTAAGAAAGCCCATAGCAGACGGATTGGTATCGGTCAGCGTATTCTTATGCCACTCCAGAGCAATCTTGATGCCGTATTCCTGCGCAATAGCGCAAACCGTCGCCGCCTCCCGGGCCCAAGCCTGCCGCTTATCCTCCGGCACCGATTCCGAGGGCTCTGTGCCCGCCCAGATTCGGATTAGCGGTGCCCCAAGGGCGGCGGCAGACTTTACCGTAGGAAGAAACGTCCCTTCTATATCCTCCTGCTGCCCCAGCCGGTAATAGGAGCCATAAGCCGCCACCTCCAGGCCGGCTTCCCTTGTCTGCTGGCCAAGGGTTCTGGCGCCTTCCTCATCTCCGGGCATCACATGTGCATTTTCCGACCACTCCACTGCTTTTAATCCGGCCTGTGTGCACAGGGAGATAATTCTCTCTGCTGTAAGCCCGCGGAAGGTGGCGGAAACCATTCCAGGTATAATCATAAGCCCTCCTACATGGCCAGAACCTTCCCCCAGATTGCTTCATCTACGGGAATTCCCTGGCGCATATTCTCCTCTCTCGTTCTCATCATATTTTCTCCCGGATAATACACTGGCCGGTCAGCCGACACTGGCGCGGAGGTCTTCATATCCTGGAGGGTAAGGTCAATCTGTCTTAGCAGCTCCTCTTTGTCGGGGAAGGAATCCAGGTCAATGGCAATAAATACCTGAGAAAGCTCCGTTTCTGCGGGAAGCTCACCTACCATCCGTGAGGTGCGCCCTCCTGCCAGCACAGAGGCAATCAGATCCAGGGCCAGGGAAAGGCCAGAGCCCTTCCAGTAGCCGATGGGCGTACACTGATGGGTTTCCAGGATCTCTGCTGCGTTTTTCGTCAGCTGCTGTTCCTTATTGTATCCGCCCTCTACCGGAAGCTCCCTTCCGGAGCGGGCGTAGCTTTCTAGCTTCCCGTAGGAGAACATGGACATGGCCACATCCACCAGGACAGGCGCGCCTTCATGAGGGATGGCCAGGACTACGGGATTATTTCCCAGCTTGGCCTCCCGTCCGCCCCAGGGCGGCATATTGGGCACAGTGTTTGTCCACAAAATGCCGATGCAGTTTTCCTCCACCGCCATCAGCCCGTAATTTCCCGGGCGCATCCAATGGTTTGTGTTGGAAAGGGCCACACAGCCCAGGGCATTCTCCTTTGCCAGAGCAATAGCCCGCTTCATGCAGGCGTAAGCATTAAGATTTCCCGGCCCCCTCTGCCCGTCATACCGCTCCAGGCAGCCGATCCGCTCCCGCAGGACGGGTTCCGCCTGAATATCCACGCATCCCTTATCGATGCTGTCCATAAATTTCGTAAACCGGTTAAGACCATGGGTGTAAACCCCGTCCCGGCTGGCATCTGCATATAATTTCGCGGAAAGCCTGGCCTTTTCCTCCGTGAACCCTCTTTTTTTCAGGACACGGACAAATTCCTGGATCATTTCCTCATAACTGACTCTCATCCGTCTTCTCCTCCTTATCCTTTCACCGCACCAATCATCACGCCCTTGACAAAATACTTCTGCACAAAGGGATAAATGGCAAGGATGGGTACGGTAGCTACCACAATGGTAGCAAACTGAATGGTCTCACTGATCAAATACTCATCTGCCCCCGCTCCGGCTGCCATGGCCGACGTGTCATTTTGCAGCAGGATTTCCCGAAGGATCAGCTGCAGGGGGTAATCGGCTTTATCCCGAATAAACAGCATGGCGTTGAACCAGGAATTCCAGTTGGTTACCGCGTAGTACAGGCAGATTACAGCGATAGTGGGCTTTACCAGAGGAACCATGATCTTCCACAAAATTGTCCAATGATTAGCGCCGTCCAGCTTGGCCGACTCCTCTAAGCTGTCCGGTACTGAAGCCATGGCCGTCCGCATAATGATTAAGTTATAGGTGCTGATTGCCGGAGGGATAATCAATGCCCAGATGGAATTGTTCAGACCTACGCCCTTTACCACCAGATAAAAGGGAATCATACCGCCGTTAAAATACATACTGAACACGATACCTACCATAAGGATGTTGTTCCACATCACATTTTTCCGGGAAAGGCAGTAGGCGGCAATCAGGGTAAAGATAATGCTGATGGTTGTGCCCACCGTAACAATGAAAATCGTATTCAGATAACCGGTAAGAATATTCTTATTCCGCATAACTGCCTTGTACGCATCCAGGCAGAAATCCACCGGATGCCACATCAGCCCTTCATACCGCACATAAGATGCCGGATCGCTGAAGGATGCGCATACCACATGAAGAAGGGGGATCAAAATCACGATCACCAGGCCGCTCATCACCGCCACATTAAACACATCGAAGAGCCTGCTTCCCAGACTTGCCTTCATCTTCCGTTTTCCTGCTGCCGCAGCTTCTTTCTGTCTCATGAAACCTGCCTCCTTACCATAAGCCGCTTCCGCTGACTTTTTTGCTGAACTTATTGGTGATGGTCACCAGCGCAAAGCTGACTACGCAGTTAAATAAACCTACTGCCGCACTGTAGCTGAACTGGGCATCGATCAAGCCCTTCCGGTACACGTATGTATTAATCACATCCGCCACATCGTAAATAGCTGGATTGTACAGCAGCATGATCTTTTCATATCCCACATCGAAAACCTTGCCCATCATCAGGATAAACATAATGATAATCGTGGGGAACAGGCAGGGAAGGGTGATGTAGATCACCTGCTTAAACCGCCCGGCTCCGTCCACCCGCGCTGCGTCATAAAGCTCCTGGTCGATGCCTGCAAGAGCCGACAGGTAAATGATGGAATTCCACCCGATGGACTGCCACAGCTCGGAAATAATATAAATTGGAATAAAGTACGCGCTTTTATTCAGCAGCGTTTCCTGGGGAATGCCAAAAAGCGTATGGAGAATCGAGGTAATGCCGCCGGTGCTGCTGGTCAGCTTTACGATGATACCGCAGATAACCACCGTAGAAATAAAGTGGGGAATGTAGGTAATGGTCTGGGTCCACTTGGCAAAGCGCTTGCTCTTCAGCTCATTGATGAGCAGAGCCAGAATAATCGGCGCCGGGAAGGTCAGCAGCGTAAATATGCTGATCCGGATGGTATTCCGCAGGAGCCTGCCAAAGTAATAATCGCTGAAGAAATTTTTAAAGTGCTTAAGTCCCACCCACTGGCTTCCCGTAAAGCCCTTGGCCGGTTTGTAATCCATAAAGGCAATGGATAAGCCAAACATAGGGCCAAACTTAAAGATTAAATAGTACACGATAATGGGAAGAAGCATCAGGTAAAGCATCCAGTTGTGATGGAAATCCCGTTTTACCCTCTCACCGAAGGTGAGCTTCCTGCCATTGATGTACACCGGCTCCGTCTTTTTTCTTATCTTCATTTTCCTCTTCATCGCTGCCGCCTCACTTTCCCTTCTGCCTGGAAATTTCCACAGGCTCGCCTGTCTTTGCGGAACGGTAAACTGCCTCCGTAAGGGCCGTCACCGCGATCGCCTCCTCCGGCCCCACCGTGAATGGCTCATCGGTGCGGATACACCGGTAAAAATCGTCGATCAGAATTCCGTGGCCGCTTCCCCAGTAATCCTTTCCCAGGACGGTTCCCGAGGAATCATCCATACTCCAGACTGTACCGCCCACTTCCGCTGTTACCTGGTTGCCGGTCAGCTTGATTCGTCCCTTTTCACCGATAATCTCTAACTCCACCGGCGCATTTTTCACATAGGCATTGGAGGCATAAAAGAGCAGGCGCTCGCCTCCCTCTCCCGTCATAAAAATCTCTGCCGTATCCTCCACTTCGATGACCCCTTTAAGTCTCCTTGTGGAAACAGAGGCCTCCACAGTCTTCACCGGCACGGTCAGCCACTGGAGAAGGTCGAAGGTGTGAATGGCCTGATTAATCAGGACGCCGCCTCCCTCTGTAGCCCAGCGGCCCCGCCAGGGAGAGTTTTCATAATAGGCCGGCTTTCTGTCCCAGGTTACCTGCCCTCTTGCCCCCAGCACCCGTCCGATGCTTCCCTTTTCCAGCAATTCCTTCATATACCGGGAGGTTTTATTGTACCGGTTCTGGAAGCAGATTCCCAGCTGCTTCCCGCTCTCTTTCCAGATCTCGGTCATCCGCTCGGCATCCTCCATCGTGAGCGCCATAGGCTTTTCACACAAGACATGCTTCCCGGCCTTTAATGCGTCCATGGCCATCTGGGGATGAAGATAGTGAGGCGTACACAGGTGAACCACATCAATATCCGGACATTGAAGCAGCTCCCGGTAGTCCCGGTAGGTCTTTGGTATTCCATATTCCCGGGCAGCCCGCTCCGCTTTCTCCTCCTCCAGGTCGCAGACTGCCGCACATTCTACATCATGAATCTGTCTCAAGGCCTTCAGATGATTTCCCGAAATCATCCCGCATCCAATCACTGCTGTGCGCAATACATCCATCACTCCATACCCTCTTTTTCCTTTTTTTCTTCCAGCTCTTTAAACTGGGTTGGCGTTAACCCTTCGTACTGCTTGAATATCCGCAGGAAGGTTCTCTGGCTGCCGAAGCCGCAGCGCACCGAGATTTCCTCCAGCCGCTCATTTTCAAGCAGCAGCTTTTTTACGTATCTCAGTCGGACCTTGGAAATGTACTGGGAAAGCTTCTCTCCCTCAATCTCCTTAAACAATTTGGAGAGATAGGCGGGCTGCACTCCCAGGTACACCGCCATGGCATTCACATTCAATTCCGGATCCGAATAATTTTCTTCGATATAAGTCTTGGCCCGGATATAAATCCGTCCCTTTAAATCATCCTTTTCCTGCTGATTGTACTCCGTCATCCCTGCGCAGGCATCTTTCACCATCTGCTCCAGCTTCTCCTGCATCTTTCCCGCATCCCCCTGACGGCAGCTGTTTAGCAGCTGTTTCTGCGCTGTGTACAGAGATGCCTCCCTGGCTACCTTCTCTGCTGCACGGATAATGCTGGTAGCAATGCTTCCAGCAAAAAACTGCATGGCTTCCGGGTCAAGGCAGTTGGCCTGATTTTCTTTCAGCAGCTGTTCAATCTCCCCGCAGGCCTCCTGGGCGTTTCCGTTTTGGATCCAGTGAACCAGGCGATTTTCTGCCGCACGGGGATATTTAAGCATCGTATCCTCGGGAAGCAGGTCAATCTCCCCGTAGGTGAGGATGTCCTTCCCCTTTTTCTGGTATTCGAATACCCGAAGGGCCTCCTCATAGGCCTGGGCAATCTCCTCTCCCCCGGAATGTACCTCGCTGAGCGCCGTTTGGAAAGGAAATTTAAAATGACCGCGGACAAATGCCGTAGTTCTCTCACAGGCGCCTTCCATTTTTTTCCATATACCTTCAGTTTCCTGAGAGAACCAGACTAAAAAGATCAGCTCATTTTCTCCTTCATGGAAGCATACCCAGGACAGCTCTTCCTGCTCCAGATTTTCTTCCGTCACATTCTGCAGGATAAATGCGGAGATTTTCTGGGTATCGGCCAGATCCGATTCCCCGTCAGCAGGCGGCTGCCTGTCCAGCTGATAGGCCAAAATCCGGAAGGAAAACCCTTCCATGGGAAGGCCGTACTTCTCTTCCAGCTCCTCCTCCATAAGGGAGTAAGCATCCTTCTCCAACAGGAGCCTGTGGCCCATGGCCCGGCTGATGGCATCCCGCTGCCGTTTGATCACATCCTGATTTTCCCGGTTCTGATCCACAAGGCTGCTGATGGCCTTGGTAATGTAGGCGTACACATCCTTATCCGCCAGCTCCAGCTTATCGCTGTTTCCTCCCTGCTGCAGAGCAGAAAGCACATCGCGGATGGGATAATAATAGCGGAGGCCTGAATAGCCAATCACCACCGCACTCACCATCAGGTACAAAAGCATCAGCCCCACGACCAGCTGCTGAAGATTTTGGATCTGCAGCACAAAGGGCTGCTCCTTCGTGATGACAACATAATCCCAGTTTTCGTACTGGGAACGAACAAAGGAAACAACGGAGGTTCCCATCTCCACCATGCTCTTAAATTCCGTCTGCCGGTTTTCCATGGCGTAGGATAAAAGCTCTTCCCCCACGTCCTCATCCAGCGGCGAATTCAGCACCAGTCTCTGATTGGTCAGATCCACAACACAGATCTGATCCCGATCCAGCTCCAGCCAGCTGGTGGATTTGAGGATTTCCTTCATCTCCATAATCATGATGGCGTTTGCCGGAGGGATTTTCCGACTGCTGCTGTCTAAGGGCCGGACCATAACCGTAAGAAATTCCCCGTTGTCCTGTTTTAATGAAAAAATCTGAGAGGTGAGATAATTTCCGTTGATGACCGGATACCAGTCCTCGTAACGGATTCCGTATTCCTTAAAAACAATGTCAAAGTATTCCCGGCTGCTGTTGTAATAATTACCGGATACCATCAGATCCGACCGCGGAAAATAAAGATAGCAATCCTCCTGCCCCTCATTGGATAAGGATTCCTCCTGCATGTCTCGAACCAGCTTGTACAGGTCATACCGGGACACGCTTTCCCAGGAATCCAGCTGCCGGAGGCTGTCCACCATCCGGTTCAGCATAGCCCGGTTGCTGAATGCCCGCAGATTGCGGACCCTCTGATCGATCTGCATCTGCGTGGATTCCAGCTGTACCGCATTAACATATTCCAGTTCCTCTGCCAGCACCTGCGAATAGCGGGCACTGCAGAAGATAATCACCGTGAGAGCCACCAGCGAAATCACCAGATAGGATAAACACCATTTTGTAAACATCTTGTATAGTCTTCTCTTCTTTTTCACTCTGCGCTCTCCGTTACTTTTTGTCGTTTATTCGATTACCGCTCCTTTGCAGCGCTCCTTAAGCTTTTCCAGGAACAAATCGCCATCCAAAGGAAGCTCCACCCACTGGCCGTCAAGCCAGGAGGAAAGATGGATGGCATTGGAGATCTCCAGTCCCCGGATTCCCTCTTCTCCTGGGGCAATCCTGGGCTTTCCTTCCCGGATAGCCTGACAGAAGTTGGAAATCATGCCGGGATGGGAGGTGTAGGTGCCTTTGATGGGAATTTCGCACTTCCATACCTCCGGCTTACCCAGCCCTCCGGTGTAGGAAGCATTGAATTCCGGCTCCGGCACCCGCAGCCGGTAGAAGGTGAGCTTTCCGTCCTCCACCACGATTTTTCCCCGCTCGCCGTCGATTTCCAGGCGGTTGGTTCCCGGGGCGTCGCCTACGGTGGTGATGTAGCATCCCACAGCGCCGTTTTCGTATTCCACCAGTGCCGTCACGTCATCCTCCACCTCGATATTGCGGTGTTTTCCATAATATACATTTGCCTTTACCCGCTTGGGCATGCCGCACATCCACTGCCACAGATCCAGGTTGTGGGGATTCTGGTTTAGGAGAACGCCTCCGCCCTCTCCATCCCAGGTCGCTCTCCAGCCGCCCTGGTCATAATAGCTTTGGGATCTGTACCAGTCGGTGACAATCCAGATCACCCGCTTCATCTGCCCCAGCTCTCCGCTGTCCAAAAGCTCCTTGACCTTCCGATACAGCGGGTTCGTCCTCTGGTTAAAATCCATGCAGTAAACCAGCTCCGGATGCTTTGCAGCCACCTGATCCATCCGCTCCACCTGTTTCGTGTACACCCCTGCCGGTTTTTCCACCATCACATGAAGCCCTGCCTCCATGGCCTCAATGGCGATGGAGGGATGATAATAATGGGGCACCGCAATCAGCACGGCCTCGCAGATGCCGGAGTGGATCAATTCCCTGGCAGTGGAAAAGACCGGAAGATCCTCGCCAAAATCCTTTTTTGCCACAGCCAGCCGTTCCGGGTCGATGTCTGCCACAGCAGCCAGCTTTACCTCCGGTACTTTTCCAGCCAGAAAGCTTCTTCCATGCTGGCTACCGATTTTTCCATATCCGATAATTCCAAGCTTTACTTTATCCATCGATTTCCCTCTCCAATTTCTTAAGCAATTCCAGCGCTTTGACTCCATCACGGGCCAAGTCCTCGGTCTTTCCCTCAAGGCTGATCCCGCCGTCATATCCCACGGCCTTCAGCGCCTGGAAAAATTCCCGGTAGGCTTCCCCGGCAGTCTCTGCTAGAGGAAACCGTCTTCCGTTGGCGGAAGCGATATGGATATGCCGAAAATTCTTTATCGTCTTGATGTCCTCGATCCGGTCATGATTGGCCATCACGTGAAAATAATCCGACAGAAGCCCCACATTGGGCAGAGCCACATCCGCCTCCAGGATCGCCCCCTCTGCCATAGTGCAGATCAGGTTCGTCTCCTTTCGGCTTAAGGGCTCGATAACGATCTGGATGCCGTACTCTCCGGCAATCTCGCCGGTCATCCTGCAGACCTCCACAAGCCGCTTATAGGCATCCCCGTAGGCCATCGTTTCCGGACACTTCCTGCATTTTCCGCTGCCAAAGACCACCGTCCCAGCGCCAAAGCTTTTCACCATGGCCATGGACTGATGGAGATACTCCCGGATTTCTTCTGTTTTCGTCCCGCCGCCGATCAGATCCATGGTTTTGGGGAACAGGATGTTGAAGGCCCGGCATTTCAGAGAGGATGTCTCCAGCTTCTTCCGGTACTCCTCCCGGATGCCTTCCTCCAAAGCCGCAGTAGCCGTCACGGAAAGCTCAATATAGTCATATCCCATCTCCTCCAGCAGCTGGTAATTGGTCAGCGCGGTACAGATTCCGTATTCCATGTTACCCTCCTCTATCGTCAATTTATATGGTCAATTCTTTTCCCGGCGCCAGGACCGCCTTAAGCTTTTCCCCCTCTGGGGTCACCTGGGCAGTGCTTCCCTCCGGGCGGATCACCGTCACAAAGCGCACCGGAACCGGCCCCTTACAGCAAAGGGCAAGCTGCGGAATGGGGCGCTTCCAGGCATAGCCATAGGAAATCCATCCGCCGATTGGATCCTCGCTGCCCTCCAGATACTGGAAGGTAATCTCCTGATCCGCCTGGAACAGAATTTCATACCGGCGTCCCTTCTCCGTCTCATAAAGGTATCTGCCTTCCTCCTGCTTTTCCAGCTTTCCTGGGGCAAAGTTAAAGTACAGGCGGATATCGTGCTCCTCAAGTCCCATTCCCGTAACCTGATCGTCAATGACAAAGACATCGCCGTCAAACCGCGCTGCCCTTCTGCGGTGATAGATGGGGTCATCCCGGTACACATAGCCATTGTGGGACACATCGATCAGCTGGTAGTCCTCATTCTCAATAAAATTGTGGCAGTACATTCTCACTCCGCGGACCCTGGTCACCCCCGGCACCGTCCCCATCTCGTGGTCATCCACATAGAGGGTATTGTGGGCCTTTGCCGAGAGGAAATACTTCCGCTGGTCCTTCCAGCAGGAGCTGTTGTAAATGTAGCGGCCGCTGTCGGTGAGGATGTCCTCGCCCTTGATCTGCAGCTCCAGATGCCCCGTATCGTTGTGGGAGTGGGTGCTTCTTTCGCCCCGCTCCAGCATCACCCCATGGATGTGGAAGTAGCTGTCATTCTCTCCCCATCCGGTGCGCATCACGTAAATTCCCGCATCCCGGTAAGCGAAATTCCGCTGTCTGGGTTCCTTTCCATCTGCCCGGCATGAGGCAAAGTACAGATAATCCTCTTTCCCGGTGATCTCATACATGGTGCGGAAGTAAGCCCGCATCTCATTCAGATCCTTCGGGTCAAAGGTCAGGTTCATTCCCTCATACAGAGAGGTGTCGCATCTTCTGGTGAGAAGGTCATCCCGGTCTGCATCGCCGATCATGGGGGTGGAGAAATCCGGTTTTACCAGGCTCATCAGAAACTCCGCCGCCTTTTCCAGAATCGGCAGGCCGTAAGGCGGCTCCGCAATTCCATTGCTCCGGCACAGCCGGATGCACTGTAAGTACACCCCGGCTGCCACCATATGATAGATTGGCGTGCGCTCCATATGGATACCGTCATTGTCAAAGGAGTATTTCAGCTCATGCATAACCCGCCGGTATCCCATGGATTTCCACTGGGAGCGGATCTCCGGGAACATGATCCCGCATTGGAGCAATGCCCCGGATTCCATGGTCAGCCAGTTGCTGGAACGATTGTGGTTGCTGTAATGATCCATGAGAAAGTCTGCATGGTCGCAGATCTGGATCAGGAATTCGCCCCAATCCTCCCAGCCCCATTCCGAAGAGCTGCGGAAGGCCTCCATGCAGGGAAGCCATGAGGTGTAAATGCGCATCGCCGTCTCAATGGTCCTCCATGCATGACCAGGAAATTTAAACTTCGTTTCAAAGGTATCGTCCTCGATAAAGGGTTTTGCCGGCCAGTGCTTTCCAAACTCCCGCATCTGATGCAGAAATTCCTTCGTGTACCGCTCATCGCCGGTCATCACATAGGCTCTGGCCAGGGGCTGCCAGTAGATATGGCGAAACAGCGACCAGCTCCATTCATTGTCCCTGGAAGTCTCTGCTGTGGGATTAAATGACCAGTCAATTTCTCCCGCAAAGGAATGGCCGTAAATCTTATGGTCCATCACCTCCTGGGCCTCTTCAAGGATCTGAGGATCCGAAAATCCTTCCATATCCGCTTTCTGAAACAGGTACACCGGTGAGGTTCTGGTGCGGAAATGCTCCGCCACGGCCTTAAGGCACCCTTCCTCATCCTTCTCGGCATACCGCTTTGCCGCCTCTTCCATACCGGCTGCCTGAAAATCCAGTCTGTCCAATAACTCTTTGATCCGCTCCATATCCTTTTCCTTCTTTATTTATTATGGGTTTCTTGTTCGGGCCTTACACTTGTTTAGGTTTTACACTTGTTCAGGCCTGAGTGCCACAGGCTTTACTTGTGCAGGTCTTAGTTGCTCATGTAATTGTCATAAGCCTCCTGCATCATGGAGATAGCCTCCTCAATGCCGAAATCTTTCAGCTGCTGGATATAGCCGTCCCACTCTGCATCCAGAGAAACGGTGCCTGCGATAAACTGGGCCTCCATCTCATCAGAGAGAGTCTTTACATTATTCATGATTTCCGCATACCGCTCCGAATTTTCCTCGGAGACAGAGGTCGGCGGGAAGAAATGCTCACCCATATCGGTCTTCATGCTCAGTTCCAGGGCTTCCTTCTGGTTGTCCTGCTCATAGTACTGCTCAATGTATCGAGGATCCTGTACGCAGACACCGGAGGTAGATGCTCTGGTGTAGGCAGCAAGGGCATTTGCTACAGACAGGCCATCCGGATTATTCATAATCACATCGGTGTAAACCGGTTCGCCGTCCTGCATCTCATAGGTCAGACCCTCAATACCGAAGTTGCAGCACAGATTTCCTTCCTCACTGTACATCCAGTCCAGAAGATATGCTGCTGCCTCCACGTTCTCGCACTGGGTAGAAATGGCTGCGGAAACACCGGACTTGTCATAAACCTGGTTCATCTTGGAGAATTTCGCATTCTGTCCTTTTACTGAAGTAACAGGCACGGTGCAGCGGATATCCTCCTGGGTGATTTCCGGGTTCGCCTCATGCATAATCTCTGTATACTGTCCCAGGCCCTGTCCGAAAGGTGCATTTACTGCTGCAGATTTTTCTGTAGTAAAATAAGTCTGGTTAGAACTCTTGTCCGCTACCAGCCAATCCCGGTCGATAAGGCCTTCCTCATACCACTTGTTCATCTGAGCCAGGAATTCCTTTCTGCTGTCCTCAATCAGACCATGCTTCACTACACCATCTTCTACATAGAAATCGCCCCAGTTGTCAAAGCCCGGCGACCATACGTCCTTCATCCATTCTTTTCTGGTGGTGAAGGGCACATCAAAGCCATAATCCTTAAACGCCCGCAGAACCGTATCCCACTCTTCGATGGTCTCCGGCATTTCCAGGCCCAGCTCATCCAGCACGTCCTTTCTCAGCAGGATTCCGCCGCTGAACTGCGTTACGTTTGGCTGCTCCAGTCCGCGAAGGAAGGGGAAGCAGTAATAGCTGCCGCTGGAGGTCTTTACCATCCGATCTACATCCGGATGCTCCTCCATCAGCTTGCTGAAATTAGGTGCATTTTCTGCCATCACATCATCCAGGTTGATAATTACGCCGTCATTGATCGCTGCGCCGGGGCCTCCGGAGTAAGTCGTCCAGGTGTGCTCGATAATATCCGGATACTCGCCGCTGGCCACCATAATGGCAAACTCTTCATTCTCCGATCCTACGGTAGGATGGATAAACTCAATCTCAATGCCGGTCTGCTCCTGCACATACTGTGCCCAGGGCGTGTCGCCCAGGTTGGGATAGGTGGAAGATACATTGGCATTCAGCTTCGTCCACCAGGTAAGCTTTGTTCCTGCATACGGCTTGTCTGTCTCCACTGTGTCGGCTGCGTCTCCAGCCTCCGTTCCCTCTGCCGCTGCACCTGCCGTAGTCCCCTCTTCTGCTGCACCTGCTGTGGTGGTCTGGGTCTCCTGGCCGCCACCGCCGCAGCCGGTCAGGGTAAGCATTGCTGCTGCCAGTCCTAACGCCGCCGCCCGTCTCATGGTAATTCGTTTTCTCATCTCTTTCTCTCCTTCTTCTTTTTATTTCCAACCAGCCTCAGCCTGTGAAGGCATGATCTGGTTTTGGTAACATAAGGTAAATACTTCCTCCAGGTTTGTGATACGGCAGAATTCATCTCCCGCTTCCTGTACGTGGTTAAGGTACTCGTCCCTGACTGGGTAAACCGGCAGCTTCGCCAGTGCTTCCACCGCCTGCAGATGGGGGACGGCGCAGGAAACGGTGCATACCGGATGGGCCATGGTCGAATGTCTCCCAGCCGGGTATTCCACGATCGGATCGTCTCCACCCCGGGCACATTGGATGGCGTCATACAGCTTCTGCAGCCGCTCTCCCTTAGCAATGTCTGCATAACTAAAGCAGCTTCCGTCCTTCATCTCCGCCACATACTCCATCACCGGCCCCTGACCGTAATCCTTTCCATAATAAATGGTTCCCTTCTCAAACCGGTATTCTGCTATGGGCCCAAGCTTCGGGGTCTTTAGGTTGTGGGTGGTGTAATAGTAAATGGGGACTGCCCCTTCTGCAACCGCATATACTGCCGCAGTGTCAAAATTTTCCACTTGGTTATTGGCCCGGTAAAGCTCTCCTTCCGTGTGCAGCAGGCTGGCCGCCTGGTCTAATACCTGGCCCAGAAGGAAAGTCATATTCTGAAACTGGTGGGCGCAGGCATTGTTAAAAGGACTGTCATTGACCGTACATCCGTTCACTGTCTTTCTCCCTGCCCAGTGATTCCGCTGATAATAGGAACGCCCTCTGCTCATGGCATGAAGAGCCTTCATCAAAATCGGCTTTCCAAATCTTCCCTCTAAAATATCCTTCTTTAAGGCTAAAACATCCCGCTGATAATTCAGTTGATAGCCCACCGCCGCAAACCGTCCGGAAGCGGCCTCCGCCTCAATGATCCTCTGCGCCCCCTCAGCGGAGGTACAGACAGGCTTTTCCGCCAGTACATTGCTGCCCTTTCCCAGGCAGGTGAGGATCTGCTGATAATGAAGATGGATCGGCGTGGAAATCACCGCCAGGTCCGCATCATGCTCCGCATAAAATTCCTCCAGCGTCTGGTAAACCGGTATCTGCCGCTCATTTAACCCCGGGAACCGTGTCCTTACATCCGGCATCACCTCGCAGACCCCTTCGATCTTTGCTTCCGGAATATTCTTTTCCGTCAATTCCTTCCAGTAATTGATCCCATAGCCTCCAATTCCGGCTAATAAGATTTTTACTTCCTTCATGCTTCTGCGCTTCCTTCCGACTGCTTATTCTTATTTTTTTCTCAGCTTGCCTGAATTCAACATAACATTTCAATAAACCTTTGTAAATTGACAGAATTTTATTTAAGTGTCAATTTCTGCCGCCAGATTTTTCTTTTTGACACTTTCCCTGAAAAAGCTTGTATGCGAAAAAAGACAGAAAAAATTTACACACAAAGCAGATTTTGACATAAAATGAAGCGGGGTTCAAGACAATTCCTGGACTTTTTCATGGCAGAAAGAAATACGTTTTTTACATTGTCAATTCTGCTGTATACGCTATGCAAATGCTCCAGATGGAAATATAAAAAGAAAATGGCAGCCGCCCCCAAAGGGCAGTGCCATTTTCTGCATCATTATTGATTCTCTTCTATAAATTGTTTCCATACCTTTTCAAAGGATTTCTCCTCCGGGATATCCTCCAGCTTCCGCACAGGCCTCCACCGGCATTGACAGGACACCAGCTCACGGTCATAGCCGATTTCCTGAACCAACTGACTGTGCGCCATGCCCTCTGGACCGTCCATGGAAAAGGATACCAAGTCGGGGATGTCAGTATGTCCATTTTCCTCCCGATACACCGCCGAACCGCGGCTTCTTCCTCCATGGTCAAAATAATCCGCCATGGCATCCAGATATACCTTCTGGCAGATGCGCATATCGTAGTAGCGGTAGATTTTGGACAGAAGGCAGCATTTTTCTTTGTCCCAGGAGGATGGTGCTTTCCCCTCAGCTCCCTCATCCTGCTTATCCGACGAAGACCAGCCCATGGCCGCCTGATTCAGGCTCCTAAGCTCCTCTTCCGCCTCCCTGCTCATTTCCTTTATCCGAGAAACATCGCGAAGCATAGCCCCATTCTCACTCATTTTTCTGGCGGCCTTATCCCAGTTAGTCAAAAAGCGCTGCAGAGCATCTTTATCTTCCAGATTCTGTAGAAGCATTTCCCCAAGGCTTATGCGCTCCCAGATCTGCTTCATTCCTTCCAGGCGCTCCGTCTCTTGCGCCTGCCAGAGCAAATTCTCAGCATCTTTTGTCTCCTGCAGAAGCAGATGCCCTGCTGCCGCCTTTCCTTGTCCCTGCTCTCCGCAGCCGCCATCTTCCTCTTGCTGCTTTTTTGCCTCTCTCCGCAGTCTGACCGCGATATATTCTGCCGCTCTTGTTCCTCCGGCCTGGCCTGCGTTCAGTGCGCTGCCGCCCGGCCTGCGGATTCCATGGGTTCCGGCCACCTCACCCACAGCAAATATGCCAGGAATATCCGTCTGCCACCAGGCATCCACCGAAAGACCGCCATTGCTGTGCTGGGCGCAGACGGCAATCTCCAGCATTTCTGTCTCTAAATTCACTCCATGCTCCCGATAAAAGGAGACTGCCGCAGGATTAAGGGCCTGCAGCCGTTCATAAGGCGTATCCTGACAGGCTCCGGCTTTTTCCAGGTATTGGACAGTCTCTTCGGACAGCTTCTCCCACTGGATGGGCATCCCCTCAGAATTGCTGCGATAATCCAGCCACACCCGCCGTCCCCGTACCTGCGTCTCCCGGTACACCAGCAAATCAATCACTGACGAGCCGCCATCTGCCCTGGATGCATCAAAGGGCCACTGATAGCCTTTTAAAAACAGCATATCCAGCATTTCTTCCCGGCTTTTAAAATGCTCCAGCAGAAATTCCCGCTCGTTATTTCCATTTTGATCCGTAGAAACTACCCGGGGAAGAACCTGCATATAGCTGCCGCTTACATTCCATCTGGGACGAAGGGAGGCCAGCCCATACTGCCATTCCGTAAGATTTTTCCCCAGAACACCGGCCTCAAATGCCAGCCCGCTGGCCCCAAACTGGCTGGCCGGATACACCCGGTCCGCATAAATTCCCGCCGGGCCGCCGGTAGCATAGATAAGATTCCTGCACCAGATCACCACATATCCGCCCTGCTCCTTATCCAGGCACAGAATGCCCAAAAGCCCATCCTTTCCTGTTAAGATGCGGATAATCTGAAAATGGTCATAGACGGCTATCCCCGCCTGCTCCACAGCCCGTTCCAGCACCTCCGTCATATAGCGGGAAGTGTAAGGCCCGGCACTTGTCCCCCGGTCATTAGGATCATGATCCGTCTTATAGCCTACAAATTCGCCGAAACTGCTGTGAGGAAAGGGAACGCCCAGCTCCAAGAGCTTAAAAAATCCCTGGGACGAAAGGGCCGCCTCGCACAATGCATGATCCCCGTCCACACAGCCCCCGTCATAAAGCACCTTCGCCAGCTTCCGCACGCTGTCATTTCCGCTGCCAGACAGAGACAGCTTGTAGTAGGTCTGTTTATCCGATCCCGCATTCCGTGATGTGCCGGAATTTCGTCCCTCGGTAACCAGCACCGCGTCCTTCACCCCATACTGCCAGAGCCGGTGAACCGCATTAAACCCGGCGGCGCCGGAGCCTGCCACAACTGCCGCTGCATGCAGCTCACGAATTTTTTCCTTCATGCTTATCCTTTTCCTCTCTGTTTGTGCTTTCTATGTTTTTGCACTTTGTGCATTTGCTATATCTTCCGTATATTCAGCACGCTTTCCGCGTTTTGCTGCTGTACTTTCTGCATCTTTTTCATTTTCTGCCAGTCAGAGCTCTCTCCAGCCGTCTTACAGGCGTCTGATATGAAATCCGCCGTCCACATCGATATAATTGCCCGTGGTGTACAGGAACTGATCGGAGCAGAATGCTCCTACTGCCTCAGCCACATCCTCCGGGGTACCCCAGCGGCAGATGGGGAAGACACCATTTTGAATCGCCGCATCATACTTCTCCTTCACCCCGCTGGTCATATCCGTCCGGATCACCCCGGGACGCACCTCATGAACCAGGATTCCCTCCGACGCAAGCCGGTCGGCAAAAAGTGTGGTCACCATAGACAAGGCGCTCTTGGAAATGCAGTATTCTCCCCGGTTTACAGAGGATACCTGGGCCGAACAGGAGCCTACATTGACAATCGTCCCCCTCTTTTTCCCCAGAATCTCCTGCTTCAGCATCTGCTTTGCCGCCAGCTGGGTCAGGAATAAGGTTCCCTTCACATTTATTCCCATCACCCGGTCATAGCTCTCCTCCGTCATTTCCAGCAGATCCATGCGCTTTTCCGGCGCCACCCCTGCATTGTTCACCAGAATATCGATCCGTCCAAACCGTTCCACCGCTTCCGCAATCAGCCGCTCCCGCGCCTCTTTCTGATCCAGAGAACCCTGCACGTAATGCCAGCTTATGCCCATCCGGCTCAATTCCTCCAGCTGTTCCCTGCAGCTTTCCTGAGGTCTTGTGGCAAAAATAACCACATTGCAGCCATCCTGCCCCAGCTTCCTGGCTATAGCCAGACCGATTCCCCGGCTCCCGCCTGTCACAATGGCGGTCTTTCTTTTCTGACAATCTCCCATATTCTTCCTCCTGCCGTCTGCAGCTCAGTCTTACTTCTGTTCCTCCATATATTCCCGGTAATAAGGCAGATAAATCTTGCTGTCCCGCACCACGCATCCCGTGGGCTTTCCTGCCCGAATCAAATCGCCGCATTTGCCGCAGGCCACGCACACCTTTTTCGAATCAACCCGGCCTGCAGTGAAAATCTCCTCCGGAAACTCTGGATCAGCAAAGGACAGCCTGCCAAAAAGCATCTGGTCACACAGCCCTTCTTCAATGGCCCCTGCCGCAAACAGATCGCTGTACTGCCGCAGGTAGGAAGGCCCGGATGCCGAGATGCACATCTTTGGCACAGCCTTTTTCACCTGGCCGATCCCATTAATCATCCGGGCCACACCCTCCAGCGGATGCTCCTCCGGCACATATTTGCCGTGATCGAAAGGCCTGGTCACATGGGTGCTGACATACGGATTTCCCATGGTCAGGTTCAGATACGGCAGGCCATACTCCTCATGCAGGCGCTTTACCAGAGCAATGGGTTCCGCAAGATCCGGCTTTGCCCCTTCTCCTTCCTTTACGCCAAAGCCATAGGGATAGGCAAAGCCATCGTATATCCCGATCCTGGCGGTAATGAGAAATTCCTTCGACACAAAAGCCTTTGCCGCCTGGATTCCGTTTCGAAGGAGCTTTGTCCGGTTCTCCAGGCTTCCTCCGTACTCTCCCGGACGCGTGTATGCCGAGGTCAGCTCTGCTAACAGGTAGCCGTGGCAGGCCTTGATATCCACCGCATCAAAGCCGGCCTCCCTTGCCAAGAATGCTGCCTCCCCAAATTTCTCTTCGAGACTTTTCAGATAATCGTCAGACACTATGCAGGAATCATCCGCCGGTCTAAGCTTTTCGTATTCCGGATGGCGGTAAGCAATCAGGGGCGCCGGTTTCCCCTCCGGGTTGGAATAACGGCCGCTGTGATTGGCCTGCATAACCAGAAACGGAGCTTCGCCGGTCTTTTTCCGTCCTGCCTCCTTAATCTCCTCGGTCAGGCGCTTGTAAGCGTCCAGATTTTCCCGGGTAAGCATCAGCTGATGACGGCTGGAACGCCCCTCCGGAACGATAGAAATGGCTTCAAACCAAAGCGTACCGGAGCCCCCTTCCGCATTTCGGATATACCGCCGTTTCGTCATCTCGGACGGCGAACCGTCTGCCAGAGAATCAGCACCTTCCATAGGTGCCGTGCCAAGGCGGTTCTTCAATACTGCGCCGCCAATCTGCAGCGGCTCAGAAAGAATCCTTGTACCGTCTGCAAAGGGCAGATGGACTCCCAGCTCCTTCGCCTTTCCTTTTATTTCTTCCAGACTTTTGTACGTAAATTTTTCGTGCTTCACTGATTAACCCCTCCTATTGGCATTCGATTTGCAAACTGTTCACTTTTTTCGCATTTGACGTTCCCCGTATTCTGCCCTATAATGAATCTATGAAACAAAAAGGAGAACCGAGAGCCTTATGCTTTACACCCATGTTCCCGACATCGGCTGTTTTTACTCTGATGAGGTGGCTGACGGCCTGTCCATGCCTACTGCTCATTTTGAATACGAGATGATTCTCATCACATCTGGAAAGGCCTCTGCCGTAATTAATCACAAGACCTACCCGCTGAAAAAGGGTTCTCTGGTTTTCATCAGCCGCCTTGAACGCCACACCTTCCATATTCTCGAAGAGCCCTACTGCCGTTATGTGGTCTCTGTTTCCAGCAATCTGCTCATGTCCCACATCAAGGAAACAGAGCTGATTTCCATTTTCATCCAAAGACCGGCAAATTTTGCCCATGTGATTCAGCTGGATGAGGAGATCTATCCCGCTATCCTGTCCCTGTTTCATGAAATGGCGGAGGAATACGCTCTGCAGCAGGACTTTTTCATCGCCTGCAGCGTTTCTCTCTTTATGTCCATCCTGATTCAGCTTTACCGCACCTATCCGGGGAGCTTTCCCATGCACAGCCACAGCCCCATGGCTGAAGCTGTCCTCCAGGCACAGCGGTATGTGAGTGAGCATTTTAACCGTAAGCTCACCCTTCAGGAAATCGCAGATAAAAACTTCGTCAGCCGCCATGGACTGTCCCTGGCTTTTAAGGAAATGACCGGCATTACCTTCAAAGAATATCTGCTTCTTTTCCGGATTACCGAGGCGAAAAATCTGCTTGCCACCACCAATCTGCCTGTCTCACAGATTGCCGAGCAGGTGGGCTATGTGAACGTCAATAACTTTGTGAAAATCTTTAAAAAGCTCCAGCACACCACGCCTCTGCAGTACCGAAAAAGC